>NZ_LFHY01000002.1:0-222948 GCF_001660175.1 Escherichia sp. B1147 | reverse complement strand
TTTCTTGGAGGGGGGGAAGAAGTTTTTGGACGACCGGACTCGCTAACGCCCTAAAAAGCCTGCCGGGGGGCGGGCGAGGGAAAAAATGGGGTGCGTTGAAGATATGAAAGCCCTTGAAAGGGGGGGGGGACCCCCCCCCGCCGTTGCTCTTACTCGGATTCGTAAGCCGTGAAAACAGCAACCTCCGTCTGGCCAGTTCGGATGTGAACCTCACAGAGGTCTTTTCTCGTTACCAGTGCCGCCACTACGGCGGTGATACAGATGACGATCAGGGCGACAATCATCGCCTTATGCTGCTTCATTGCTCTCTTCTCCTTGACCTTACGGTCAGTAAGAGGCACTCTACATGAGTCTGCATATAGGGGGGCCTCGGGTTGATGGTAAAATATCACTCGGGGCTTTTCTCTATCTGCCATCTAGCTAATGCCTGAGACAGATAGCCTCAAGCACCCGCCGTTATTATACTGCGCTTTTAATTCACTTCTGTTTTATCAATTCTTTTTCTGAAGACGTCTCGCATTTTTGCGGAATAATATTTCAATACATCAATTTATTTAACTTAAATACATCCAAAGATTCACAAAAAAAGGTGTTTTCCTCTATCAAAAGTGAATAGCTAAAGGAAATTAATTATTAAAGGTTAGTGTAATACTATAGAGAGACAAAGAAATACGTTCAGCAGCCAATGCTAAGTTCATCATGAAAAATGCCTATAAATCAAAGGGTGATATTTAAAACAGACACATTTTCTGAAACACGATATCCCTCCGGCTGTTTGCAAAAGTAATCTGCGATCTTCATCACGCTTCGATAGTCATCTTTAAATATACTGGCCTGGTCATTCTTAATAAAAATGAATTGTCTGGTGTATTAATTCCGATGGAATCATAAAAACAATGAATGGAGAACATATTATATGTCTGCCAAAAGACGACTTCTTATTGCGTGTACCCTGATAACAGCTATCTATCATTTCCCTGCATATTCTTCATTAGAATATAAAGGATCCTTTGGTTCAATAAATGCGGGTTATGCTGACTGGAATAGCGGATTTGTAAACACTCACCGTGGTGAAGTATGGAAAGTGACTGCGGACTTTGGGGTAAATTTTAAAGAAGCAGAGTTTTACTCATTTTATGAAAGTAATGTACTCAATCATGCTGTAGCAGGGCGAAATCATACGGTTTCAGCAATGACGCATGTCAGACTCTTTGACTCTGATATGACATTCTTTGGCAAAATTTATGGCCAATGGGATAACTCATGGGGTGACGATCTGGACATGTTTTATGGATTCGGTTACCTCGGCTGGAATGGTGAGTGGGGCTTTTTTAAACCGTATATTGGATTGCATAATCAATCTGGCGACTACGTATCTGCTAAATATGGTCAAGCGAATGGCTGGAATGGTTATGTTGTTGGCTGGACTGCAGTATTGCCATTTACGTTATTCGATGAAAAATTTGTTTTATCTAACTGGAATGAAATAGAACTGGACAGGAACGATGCTTACGCGGAGCAGCAATTTGGCCGGAACGGGTTAAATGGTGGTTTAACTATTGCCTGGAAGTTCTATCCTCGCTGGAAAGCCAGTGTGACGTGGCGTTATTTCGATAATAAGTTGGGCTACGATGGTTTTGGCGATCAGATGATTTATATGCTTGGTTATGATTTCTAATTTTTTATCAGGAAATAATTATGCAGAAAACATTAATGGCCAGTTTGATCGGCCTTGCAGTTTGCACAGGGAATGCTTTTATTCCTGCCTTAGCCGCAGAGACTAAACAACCTAATTTAGTCATTATTATGGCTGATGATTTAGGCTATGGTGATTTGGCAACATATGGTCATCAGATCGTTAAAACACCTAATATCGACAGGCTTGCCCAGGAAGGTGTCAAATTTACTGACTACTATGCTCCCGCCCCCTTAAGTTCACCTTCACGCGCTGGGCTATTAACAGGCCGGATGCCATTTCGTACTGGAATTCGCTCATGGATCCCCTCGGGCAAAGATGTTGCCTTAGGGCGTAACGAACTCACGATTGCTAATCTACTCAAAGCGCAAGGGTACGACACGGCAATGATGGGTAAGCTGCATCTGAATGCAGGCGGCGATCGCACCGATCAGCCACAGGCACAAGATATGGGCTTTGATTATTCACTGGTTAATACGGCGGGCTTTGTTACCGACGCCACGCTGGATAACGCTAAAGAACGCCCGCGTTATGGCATGGTTTACCCAACAGGCTGGCTACGTAACGGGCAACCCACTCCGCGAGCCGATAAAATGAGCGGTGAGTATGTCAGTTCGGAAGTCGTCAACTGGCTGGATCACAAAAAGGACAGTAAGCCTTTCTTCCTTTATGTCGCTTTTACCGAAGTGCATAGCCCCCTGGCTTCGCCCAAAAAATATCTCGACATGTACTCACAATATATGAGCGCGTATCAGAAGCAGCATCCTGATTTATTTTATGGCGACTGGGCGGACAAACCCTGGCGTGGTGTAGGGGAATATTATGCCAATATCAGCTATCTGGATGCACAGGTTGGAAAAGTGCTGGATAAAATCAAAATGATGGGTGAAGAAGATAACACCATCGTTATTTTTACCAGTGATAACGGTCCGGTAACGCGTGAAGCGCGCAAAGTGTATGAGCTGAATCTGGCAGGGGAAACGGACGGATTACGCGGTCGCAAGGATAATCTTTGGGAAGGCGGAATTCGTGTTCCAGCCATTATTAAATATGGTAAACATCTACCACAGGGAATGGTTTCAGATACACCCGTTTATGGTCTGGACTGGATGCCTACTTTGGCGAAAATGATGAATTTCAAATTACCTACAGATCGTACTTTCGATGGTGAATCGCTGGTTCCTGTTCTTGAGCAAAAAGCATTGAAGCGTGAAAAACCATTAATTTTCGGGATTGATATGCCATTCCAGGATGATCCAACCGACGAATGGGCGATACGTGATGGTGACTGGAAGATGATTATCGATCGCAATAATAAACCGAAATATCTCTACAATCTTAAATCTGATCGTTTTGAAACATTTAATCTGATCGGTAAAAAACCAGATATTGAAAAACAGATGTATGGTAAGTTTTTAAAATATAAAACTGATATTGATAATGATTCTCTAATGAAAGCCAGAGGCGATAAACCAGAAGCAGTGACCTGGGGCTAACCTGATAATCATAATAAATGTAATGTATGCCATTCAGGGCTATGCCCGCCTGATTCAGTGCTACGCATTGAATCAGGTTCTTTTTACGCTGAACAATATCAAGATACGGCTATTCGCAGGGAGTGGATATGTTTACCAACGTAAATGTTGATTGTTGCAAAACACCAGGATGTAAAAACCTGGGGTTGCTGAATAGCCAGGATTATGTTGCTCAGGGGAAAAATATTTTATGCCGTGAATGTGGTTATTTGTTTCCAGTGATCTCTGAACAGTCGCTCAATATTTATCGTAATATTGTTAATCACTCCTGGAGAGGTTTAATTTGCCAATGTTCAACTTGCGGAAGTACATCTCTCAAAAAATATGGATACTCAGCACAAGGCCAGAGAAGAATGTATTGCCATCATTGTGAGAAAACATTTATCACTCTGGAACATGTAAATACCACACCACGAGGAGCCCAGTTAGCATTGATGATTGAACAAGGGGAGGCACTTGCGGATATCAGAAAGTCGTTACTTCTTAACAGCACTGGACTTAGCCGTGAACTGTTAAAATTAGCGCGTGAAGCAAATTATAAAGAAAGCCGACAGCGTTTCTCTGCCACTGATATTACTCTGAGTACCCGTGCTTTTCGCGTCAAGTATAATGGTAGCAATAACTATCTTTATGCCCTTGTTACCGCAGAAGAACAAAGCGGTAGGGTGGTTGCCATCTCAACCAATTACTCCCCATCTGCCGTAGAGCAACATTATCAATACACATCAAGCTATGAAGAGCGTATGTCTCCAGGGACGCTGGCACATCATGTCCAGCGCAAAGAGTTACTCACTATGCGGCGGGATACCTTATTTGATATTGATTACGGCCCGGCAGTTTTACATCAAAACGATCCAGGAATGCTGGTGAAACCGGTTCTTCCGGCATATCGTCATTTTGAACTGGTCAGAATACTGACCGATGAGCATTCCATCAACGTTCAGCATTACCTTGATCACGAATGCTTTATATTGGGCGGCTGTCTGATGGCTAATTTGCAGCATATTAATCAAGGCCGATGCCATATTTCCTTTGTCAAAGAGCGCGGTGTGGCACCAGCCAGGATTGATTTTCCACCGAGATTATTCCTTAGTGGTGGGGTACGAAACAATGTCTGGCGTGCATTTTCTAACCGCAATTATTCAATGGCTGTATGTAATCTCACTGGCAGTAAGAAAGTCCGCGAGATGCGGCATGCGACATTGAACAGTGCGACGCGTTTTATCCACTTTGTGGAGAACCATCCTTTCCTGGCATCATTGAACCGAATGTCTCCTGCGAATGTCGTCTCTGCATTAGATATCCTCAAACATTTGTGGAATAAAACACTAGAGCATGGAGCGATTTAATTATTACTTTTCCGAATAAATTCTTCATAAATCTTGACCTTAGACTATGATTAATAGGGCTTAAGGTCATCAGCCACCGCTTTCGGGCATCAAAAACTCATCTCTCGCTGATGGCGCAATTCTTTTAATAGATCGCAAAAAACGAACTATTCCTACACTATAATCTGATTTTAACGATGATTCGTGCGGGGTAAAATCGTAAAAACGATCTATTCACCTGAAGAGAAATAAAAAGTGAAACATCTGCATCGATTCTTTAGCAGTGATGCCTCGGGAGGCATTATTCTCATTATTGCCGCTGTATTAGCGATGATTATGGCCAACAGCGGTGCAACCAGTGGATGGTATCACGACTTTCTTGAGACACCGGTTCAGCTCCGGGTTGGGTCACTTGAGATCAACAAGAACATGCTGCTATGGATCAATGACGCTCTGATGGCGGTATTTTTCCTGTTGGTTGGTCTGGAAGTTAAACGCGAGCTGATGCAAGGTTCGCTGGCCAGTTTGCGCCAGGCGGCATTTCCTGTTGTTGCCGCAATCGGCGGGATGATTGTTCCGGCATTGCTCTATCTGGCTTTTAACTATGCCGATCCTATCACTCGCGAAGGCTGGGCGATCCCGGCGGCAACTGATATTGCGTTTGCTCTGGGCGTGTTGGCCCTGTTAGGCAGTCGTGTGCCTTTGGCGCTGAAGATCTTTTTGATGGCTCTGGCTATTATTGATGACCTTGGAGCCATCATTATCATCGCCTTGTTCTACACTAACGACTTGTCGATGGCCTCTCTCGGCGTTGCGGCAGTAGCGATTGCCGTACTCGCGGTACTGAATATCTGTGGAGTTCGTCGCACGGGCGTTTATATTCTGGTTGGTGTGGTGCTGTGGACAGCGGTGTTGAAATCAGGTGTCCATGCAACGCTGGCTGGCGTCATTGTCGGCTTCTTTATTCCGTTAAAAGAGAAGCATGGGCGATCCCCGGCTAAACGTCTGGAGCATGTTTTGCATCCGTGGGTGGCATATCTGATTTTGCCGCTGTTTGCGTTTGCCAATGCGGGCGTATCTCTGCAAGGCGTGACGCTGGATGGCCTGACCTCCATTCTGCCATTAGGGATCATCGCTGGTTTGCTGATTGGCAAGCCACTGGGTATTAGTCTTTTCTGCTGGTTGGCGTTGCGTTTGAAACTGGCGCATTTGCCAGAGGGAACGACTTATCAGCAAATTATGGCGGTTGGTATTCTGTGCGGTATCGGTTTTACTATGTCTATCTTTATTGCCAGCCTGGCGTTTGGTAGCGTAGATCCAGAACTGATTAACTGGGCAAAATTAGGCATCCTTGTCGGTTCAATTTCTTCGGCGGTAATTGGATACAGCTGGTTACGCGTTCGTTTACGTCCAGTAGTTTGACAGGGCGGTTTACCGGGGAGCCATAAACGGCTCCCTTTTCATTGTTATCAGGGAGAGAAATGAGCATGTCTCATATCAATTACAACCACTTATACTACTTCTGGCATGTCTACAAAGAAGGTTCTGTGGTTGGCGCAGCGGAGGCGCTCTATTTAACACCACAAACGATTACCGGGCAGATCAGGGCACTGGAAGAGCGTCTGCAAGGGAAATTATTTAAGCGTAAAGGACGTGGTCTGGAACCCAGTGAACTGGGTGAACTGGTCTATCGCTATGCCGATAAAATGTTCACTTTAAGTCAGGAAATGCTGGATATCGTGAACTATCGCAAAGAGTCCAATTTATTGTTTGATGTTGGCGTGGCTGATGCGCTTTCCAAACGTCTGGTCAGTAGCGTACTGAATGCCGCAGTGGTAGAAGGGGAGCCGATTCATCTACGTTGCTTTGAGTCTACTCACGAAATGCTCCTCGAGCAGCTAAGTCAGCATAAACTGGACATGATTATTTCGGATTGCCCGATAGATTCTACGCAGCAGGAAGGCCTGTTCTCCGTGAGGATTGGAGAATGCGGCGTGAGCTTCTGGTGCACGAATCCGCCGCCGGAAAAAACCTTCCCGGCTTGTCTGGAAGAACGGCGGCTACTGATTCCTGGGCGTCGCTCCATGTTAGGGCGCAAATTGCTTAACTGGTTTAATTCCCAGGGATTAAACGTCGAGATTCTTGGTGAGTTTGATGATGCCGCGTTGATGAAAGCTTTTGGCGCGATGCACAATGCTATTTTTGTCGCGCCGACGCTTTATGCATATGATTTTTATGCTGATAAAACTGTCGTGGAAATTGGCCGCGTTGAGAATGTGATGGAAGAGTATCATGCCATTTTTGCTGAACGCATGATTCAGCATCCGGCAGTACAGCGTATCTGTAATACGGATTATTCTGCGTTGTTTTCTCCCGCCTCACGATAGATATCAGAATCCACGCCCCGCTACATACGGGGCGTGCTAACGAACAAACGATGTCTTTTAAACGGGTAATAGCTGGCGATATTTCCCTTTCTCACGAACGAATACCGGTATCTGGTGCAGCGGCGCGCACTGATGAAGCGTTTGCCCACCCGCGTAGTGTTCATGGGTATAAAAATCGATCCACGTTTCTCCGGCTGGCAACCAGACATCACGTGAGCGAGCACCTTCGTGCATTACAGGAGCAATGAGAAGGTCCGGGCCAAAGCAGTACTGATCATAAATATTCCAGCTTTCTGCCTGGTCAGGAAATTCAAAGAACATCGTGCGCATTACCGGGCTGTTCTTCTCGTGCGTCTCAGCCATAATTTTACTGATATAAGGTTTCAGCTTCTCACGCAACTGCAGGCAGGCAGTGAGAATTTCACCGGTTTCTTCACCGTAGCTCCAGACTTCATTCGGCGCGCCGGTCGGACATTGTGCGATGCCATCACGATAGGTTTGTTCTGGCAAAACTTGCGGGTCGCGGTTGCCATGTAAACGCATTACTGGGCTGAATACCCCCCACTGGAACCAGCGAATAAGCAGTTCATGAAATTTTGGATCATGTATGTTGCCACCGTGGAAACCGCCAATATCCGTCGTCCACCACGGGATCCCGGCAATTCCCATGTTCAGCCCCGCAGCAAACTGATTGCGCAGAGATCGGAAGGAGGAGTGGATATCGCCTGACCACACCAGAGCACCATATTTCTGACTACCGGCCCAGGCGCAACGTAGCAGGTTGATCACCTGCTTCTCTCCGGCAGCCTGCATGCCATCGAAGAAAGTTTTGGCGTACATACGCGGATAGATATTTCCGACTTCCAGCACCGGCCCTGCGTAGTAACGATAGTTGTCGTAATCGTAAACACCGAACTCCGGCTCGGCTTCATCCAGCCAGAACAGCTTCACGCCTTTATCGTAATAATTGCGTTTGGCTTTGTTCCAGACATATTCCCGTGCGCCAGGATGGGTCGCATCAAAGAATGTGGTGTTGCCAAGGAAATCCATATTGATCGGCAAACCACGCTCGGTATGGACCAGCCAGCCGTTTTCTTTCATCTCCCGATAACTCTCGGTACGGTTATCTACGGTAGGCCAGAATGAAACCATCAGTTCGATGCCCATTTCTTTTAATTCGGCGATCATCGCGTCGGGATCGGGCCAGTCACGCAGATCGAACATCCAGTCGCCCTGATTAGGCCAATGGAAGAAATCGATGACAATCACCGAGATCGGAAGATTGCGTTGCTTGTAGCCGCGTGCGACCTCTAACAATTCTTGTTGATTACGATAGCGAAGCTTGCATTGCCAGAACCCCATTGCGTAATCAGGCATCATCGGTGGCGTACCGGTGACTCGTGCATAGGCTTCACTGATTTCTGCCGGTGTATCGCCCGCGGTGATCCAGTAGTCCAGTTGTTCACTGACCTCTGCTACCCATTCCGTGCCGTTTTGCGCGAAGGTGACGCGGCCAATTGCTGGGTTATTCCACAGAAAACCATAACCCTGATTTGATAGCAGGAAGGGAACAGAAGCCTGCGAGTTACGTTGTGCCAGTTCCAGCATGCAACCTTTTAAATCCAGATTTGGTTGCTGATACTGACCCATGCCAAACAGTTTCTCGCCATCGTTGGCTTCAAATCGTGCCTTAATCGTAAATTTCCCGCCAGGAATAGGCTTGAATTCACGGGCCTGTAGATTAAGAGCGCTCACATATTGGCCGTGTGCTGACTCATCTTCACCAATTTCGCCACGTAGACGCCAGAACTCCTGTAGCAGGCATTTATCGTCATTACGCCAGAAAGAGAGCTGCCCCTGAAGATTTACGATGGCAGTGATTTTACCATTTCTCAGCGTTGCCTGTTTTTCATCCCAGGTGATATGAGCGACAGCATCGCCAGGCTCCTGAGTTAACGCCCAGTTTTCATTGCGCATTACCGGTAAATGGCGGCCGCTTCGCACGCGTAAACTGTTTTCTCCCCAAGCCTCAATCCAGAGATAACGATCGTCTTGTTGCCAGACCAGACGGTGGGGATCTTGCTTAATAAACGACATAATTGTTCCTCCCAGGAGCAAATGGCATGTTGATAAATTCAGCGATTGTGGACTTGCAGATCGTGTTGGATACGACCTTCCATCGCTTCATACTGGCGAAAGAAGAGCAGTGGTACAGCCGCGAGAGCAAAGAGCAGTGCGGGGACCCAGATAAATGCCAGACTGATACCTTCCAACCCCGCAGCCGTCTGTTGTTGGTTGGGGATATAACCAAAGCTGTCCATAATCAAGGCAGCGAAAGCTGTACCGATACCACTACCCATCTTGATGCAGAAGGTGCTGCCGAAGGCGATCAGAATGCCGGTCGCTTTAATGCCGGTTTTCCAGCGACCAAAGTCAACGGCGAAACCGAGCATCGCGAAAGGCATAGAGCAGGCGATGCCGCTGCCGATATTGGCGAATACCCAGGCGGCGATCATCAAAGGGATGCTGTCGGCGGCCAGCCACATGAGGCCCCCGCCTGACATCGCGACCAGCAGCCCGGTAATCCAAATCCAGGTTTTGGTGAGATAGCGACTGAAGAACGGAATGGCAATGATAAACAGGATCTGAATGGTGGCGAGGCTGTTGACCAGCGGGACTAAGTCTTTGCGATCCAGGTTGTAGGTTAAATAGTAAACAATAGTGGTGTTGCGCTGCTGTAGGGCAATCCAGAAGATGAGGTTCGCCACTACCATCAGGATCCACGGCCAGTTCCCTTTCATTGCCGAAAAACTCTTTTTCATCGGCAGTCGTGGTTCTTGCTGTATTTTATCGGTATCCAGTTCGCGAATATTTTTAAAGGCAAACAACGTTAAGGCACAGGATATTACAGCAAAGACAATGGCAGTATAAATAAAGCCTGCTTTATCGTTACCATTACCAAGGAATGCGACCAATGGCAATGCTGTCGCATTCATTAATAGTACGCCAATTTGCCCACCAGTCATGCGATATGAGTTTAATACCAGGCGTTCTTTTGGTGACAGCGTCATCAGCGGTAATATGGCGCTTAATGGTGTATTCAACCCAGTAAACAGAATGCTGGCTAACATGTACGATATTGCTGCATAAACAGCTTTTCCTGTCATGCTGATATCGGGCGACCAGAAAGAAAGCGCACTAAATACAGCAAAAGGTAATGGTAACCATAAAAACCATGGACGGCATTTTCCGTAACGCGAATGGGTTTTATCGATAATGATCCCCCACACTGGCGCATCGATACCGTCTACAATACGCGCCAGCAGTAGGATGATGCCTGCAACCGCCAGGCTAATCCCTGCTACGTCGGTGTAGAAATAAAGAATGTAGGTAGAGCCAAAACAGTAGAGCAGATTACCGGCAACATCCAGTGAGCCGTAGCTAATCCGCTGTATTAAAGGTAAGGAATCGGATGAAGTTGATTGAGTGGTTTCAATGACGGAACTCATTATATTCTCTCCAGAACAAGAATGCCTGTCTCAGAAATACAGCTTTTATTTTCTAAGCAAATACATACTGACTTTCCTTAATGCATATTTATTAATGATTTAAACAACGTTGTGGGGATGAGATTAGTTAAGGAGAGTGGTGGCGACAATTATAATTTTTCGTTTTAAGTTTGCGTTAATTCGTTTTTGGCTTTGTTTATCTGTATTTTGTTATACAGTTCACGTTTTATCAGAGAATAAAACATTTTCATTTTCATGATGAAATGTTAAATGTTTTATCCTTGGGGAAATATATGGCGGCAGGACTAAGTAAAAGAGAGATGGCTTTCATTTGAAACTTTCAGGCGCGCAGGCATAAAAAAACCCGCTTGCGCGGGCTTTTTTACAAAGCTGACAACAAAAGGCGATTAAGCCAGTTTGTTGATCTGTGCAGTCAGGTTAGCCTTATGACGTGCAGCTTTGTTTTTGTGGATCAGACCTTTAGCAGCCTGACGGTCCACGATCGGTTGCATTTCGTTAAATGCTTTCAGTGCAGCAGCTTTGTCGCCAGCTTCGATAGCTGCGTATACTTTCTTGATGAAAGTACGCATCATAGAGCGACGGCTTGCGTTGTGCTTACGAGCCTTTTCAGACTGAATGGCGCGCTTCTTAGCTGATTTGATATTAGCCAAGGTCCAACTCCCAAATGTGTTCTATATGGACAATTCAAAGGCCGAGGAATATGCCCTTTTAGCCTTCTTTTGTCAATGGATTTGTGCAAATAAGCGCCGTTAATGTGCCGGCGCTCGTTACGTAGTGATGGCGCAGGATTCTACCAGCTTGCGGGGTGTGAATACAGCTTTTCCGCGATAAAAATTGCATCAGGCCGTGAGTTTCTTCCCGTGATTTGCGCCATGGCAATGAAAAGCCACTTCTTTCTGATTTCGGTACTCAATCGCCGGTTAACCTTGACCGCTGTACAAGGTATACTCGGACGATTTTCACTGTTTTGAGCCAGACATGAAGCTGATACGCGGCATACATAATCTCAGCCAGGCCCCGCAAGAAGGGTGTGTGCTGACTATTGGTAATTTCGACGGCGTGCATCGCGGTCATCGTGCGTTGTTACAGGGCTTACGGGAAGAAGGGCGCAAGCGAAACTTACCGGTGATGGTGATGATTTTCGAGCCTCAACCGCTGGAACTGTTTGCCACTGATAAAGCCCCGGCGCGACTGACCCGGTTGCGGGAAAAACTGCGTTACCTTGCAGAGTGCGGCGTAGATTACGTGCTCTGCGTGCGTTTTGACAGGCGTTTTGCGGCGTTAACCGCGCAAAATTTCATCAGTGATCTTCTGGTGAAGCATTTGCGGGTAAAATTCCTCGCCGTGGGTGATGATTTCCGCTTTGGCGCTGGTCGTGAAGGCGATTTCTTGTTATTACAGAAAGCTGGCGCGGAATACGGCTTCGATATCACCAGTACGCAAACTTTTTGCGAAGGTGGCGTGCGTATCAGCAGTACCGCCGTGCGTCAGGCACTGGCGGATGACAATCTGGCTCTGGCAGAAAGTTTACTGGGGCACCCGTTTGCCATCTCCGGGCGTGTGGTCCACGGTGATGAATTAGGGCGCACTATAGGTTTCCCGACGGCGAATGTACCGCTGCGCCGTCAGGTTTCCCCGGTGAAAGGGGTTTATGCGGTAGAAGTGCTGGGCCTCGGTGAAAAGCCGTTACCCGGCGTTGCAAACATCGGAACACGCCCAACGGTTGCAGGTATTCGCCAGCAGCTGGAAGTGCATTTGTTAGATGTTGTAATGGACCTGTACGGTCGCCATATACAAGTAGTGCTGCGTAAAAAAATACGCAATGAGCAGCGATTTGCGTCGCTGGACGAACTGAAAGCGCAGATTGCGCGTGATGAATTAACCGCCCGCGAATTTTTTGGGCTAACAAAACCGGCTTAAGCCTGTTATGTAATCAAACCGAAATACGGAACCGAGAATCTGATGAGTGACTATAAATCAACCCTGAATTTGCCGGAAACAGGGTTCCCGATGCGTGGCGATCTCGCCAAGCGCGAACCGGGAATGCTGGCGCGTTGGACTGATGATGACCTGTACGGCATCATTCGTGCGGCTAAAAAAGGCAAAAAAACCTTCATTCTGCATGATGGCCCTCCTTATGCGAATGGCAGCATTCATATTGGTCACTCGGTTAACAAGATTCTGAAAGACATTATCGTGAAGTCCAAAGGGCTTTCCGGTTATGACTCGCCGTATGTGCCTGGCTGGGACTGCCACGGTCTGCCGATCGAGCTGAAGGTAGAGCAAGAATACGGTAAGCCGGGTGAGAAATTCACCGCCGCCGAGTTCCGCGCCAAGTGCCGTGAATACGCTGCGACCCAGGTTGACGGCCAGCGCAAAGACTTTATCCGTCTGGGCGTGCTGGGCGACTGGTCGCGCCCGTACCTGACCATGGACTTCAAAACTGAAGCCAACATCATCCGCGCGCTGGGCAAAATCATCGGCAACGGCCATCTGCACAAAGGCGCGAAGCCGGTGCACTGGTGCGTTGACTGCCGTTCTGCACTGGCAGAAGCGGAAGTTGAGTATTACGACAAAACTTCTCCGTCCATCGACGTCGCTTTCCAGGCGGTCGATCAGGATGCGCTGAAAGCGAAATTTGGCGTAAGCAACGTTAACGGCCCAATCTCGCTGGTTATCTGGACTACCACGCCGTGGACACTGCCTGCGAACCGCGCAATCTCTATTGCACCTGATTTCGACTATGCGCTGGTACAGATCGACGGTCAGGCCGTGATTCTGGCGAAAGATCTGGTTGAAAGCGTGATGCAGCGCATCGGCGTTAGCGATTACACCATCCTCGGCACGGTAAAAGGTGCAGAGCTGGAACTGCTGCGCTTTACCCATCCGTTTATGGGCTTCGACGTCCCGGCAATCCTTGGCGATCACGTTACGCTGGATGCCGGTACCGGTGCCGTTCACACCGCGCCTGGCCACGGCCCGGACGACTATGTGATCGGTCAGAAATACGGTCTGGAAACCGCTAACCCGGTTGGCCCGGACGGCACTTATCTGCCGGGTACTTACCCGACGCTGGATGGCGTTAACGTCTTCAAAGCGAACGACATCGTCGTTGCGCTGCTACAGGAAAAAGGCGCGCTGCTGCACGTTGAGAAAATGCAGCACAGCTATCCGTGCTGCTGGCGTCACAAAACGCCGATCATCTTCCGCGCAACGCCGCAGTGGTTCGTCAGCATGGATCAGAAAGGTCTGCGCGCGCAGTCGCTGAAAGAGATCAAAGGCGTGCAGTGGATCCCGGACTGGGGTCAGGCGCGTATCGAATCGATGGTTGCTAACCGTCCAGACTGGTGTATCTCCCGTCAGCGCACCTGGGGCGTACCGATGTCACTGTTCGTGCACAAAGACACGGAAGAGCTGCATCCGCGTACCCTTGAACTGATGGAAGAAGTGGCAAAACGCGTTGAAGTTGACGGTATCCAGGCGTGGTGGGATCTCGATGCGAAAGAGCTCCTCGGCGACGAAGCTGACCAGTACGTGAAAGTGCCGGATACGCTGGATGTATGGTTTGACTCCGGCTCTACCCACTCTTCTGTTGTTGATGTGCGCCCGGAATTTGCCGGTCACGCTGCGGACATGTATCTGGAAGGTTCTGACCAGCACCGTGGCTGGTTCATGTCTTCTCTGATGATCTCCACCGCGATGAAAGGCAAAGCGCCGTATCGTCAGGTACTGACCCACGGCTTTACCGTAGATGGTCAGGGCCGCAAGATGTCTAAATCCATCGGCAACACCGTTTCGCCGCAGGATGTGATGAACAAACTTGGCGCGGATATTCTGCGTCTGTGGGTGGCATCAACCGACTACACCGGTGAAATGGCCGTTTCTGACGAGATCCTGAAACGTGCTGCTGACAGCTATCGTCGTATCCGTAACACCGCGCGCTTCCTGCTGGCAAACCTGAATGGTTTCGATCCGGCAAAAGATATGGTGAAACCGGAAGAGATGGTGGTACTGGACCGCTGGGCCGTAGGTTGTGCGAAAGCGGCACAGGAAGACATCCTCAAGGCTTACGAAGCGTACGATTTCCACGAAGTGGTACAGCGTCTGATGCGCTTCTGCTCCGTTGAGATGGGCTCCTTCTACCTCGACATCATCAAAGACCGTCAGTACACCGCGAAAGCGGAAAGCCGGGCGCGTCGTAGCTGCCAGACGGCGCTGTATCACATCGCAGAAGCGCTGGTGCGCTGGATGGCACCAATCCTCTCCTTCACCGCTGATGAAGTGTGGGGCTACCTGCCGGGCGAACGTGAAAAATACGTCTTCACTGGCGAATGGTACGAAGGCCTGTTTGGTCTGGCAGACAGCGAAGCGATGAATGATGCGTTCTGGGACGAGCTGCTGAAAGTGCGTGGCGAAGTGAACAAAGTCATTGAGCAAGCGCGTGCCGACAAGAAAGTGGGCGGCTCGCTGGAAGCTGCAGTGACGCTGTATGCAGAACCGGAACTGGCGGCGAAACTGACCGCGCTGGGCGATGAATTACGATTTGTCCTGTTGACCTCCGGCGCTACCGTTGCAGACTATAACGACGCACCTGCTGATGCCCAGCAGAGCGAAGTAGTCAAAGGGCTGAAAGTCGCGTTGAGTAAAGCCGAAGGTGAGAAGTGTCCACGCTGCTGGCACTACACCCAGGACGTCGGCAAGGTGGCGGAACACGCAGAAATCTGCGGCCGCTGTGTCAGCAACGTCGCCGGTGACGGTGAAAAACGTAAGTTTGCCTGATGAGTCAATCGATCTGTTCAACAGGGCTACGCTGGCTGTGGCTGGTGGTAGTCGTGCTGATTATCGATCTGGGCAGCAAATACCTGATCCTCCAGAACTTTGCTCTGGGGGATACGGTACCGCTGTTCCCGTCGCTTAATCTGCATTATGCGCGTAACTATGGCGCAGCGTTTAGTTTCCTTGCCGATAGCGGCGGCTGGCAGCGTTGGTTCTTTGCCGGTATTGCGATTGGTATTAGCGTGATCCTTGTGGTGATGATGTATCGCTCGAAGGCCTCGCAAAAGCTAAACAATATCGCTTACGCGCTGATTATTGGCGGTGCGCTGGGCAACCTGTTCGACCGCCTGTGGCACGGCTTCGTTGTCGATATGATCGACTTCTACGTCGGCGACTGGCACTTTGCCACCTTCAACCTTGCCGATACTGCTATCTGTGTCGGTGCGGCATTGATTGTGCTGGAAGGTTTTTTGCCTTCTAAAGCGAAAAAACAATAATAAACCCTGCCGGATGCGGCCTACTGATTACTGCGAAATCGTAGGCCGCATCCGGCAAAAATCCTCAAAATACAAGAGCAAACCTGCATGTCTGAATCTGTACAGAGCAATAGCGCCGTCCTGGTGCACTTCACGCTAAAACTCGACGATGGCACCACCGCCGAGTCCACTCGCAACAACGGTAAACCGGCGCTGTTCCGCCTGGGCGATGCTTCCCTGTCAGAAGGGCTGGAGCAACACCTGCTCGGGCTGAAAGTGGGCGACAAAACCACCTTCTCGCTGGAGCCAGATGCGGCGTTTGGCGTGCCGTCACCGGACCTGATTCAGTACTTCTCCCGCCGTGAGTTTATGGATGCAGGCGAGCCAGAAATTGGCGCAATAATGCTTTTTACCGCAATGGATGGCAGTGAGATGCCTGGTGTGATCCGCGAAATTAACGGTGATTCGATTACCGTTGATTTCAACCATCCGCTGGCCGGGCAGACCGTTCATTTTGATATAGAAGTGCTGGAAATCGATCCGGCACTGGAGGCGTAACATGCAGATCCTGTTGGCCAACCCACGTGGTTTTTGTGCCGGGGTAGACCGCGCTATCAGCATTGTTGAAAACGCGCTGGCCATTTACGGCGCACCGATTTATGTCCGCCACGAAGTTGTGCATAACCGCTACGTGGTCGATAGCCTGCGCGAGCGTGGGGCTATTTTTATTGAGCAGATCAGCGAAGTGCCAGACGGCGCGATCCTGATCTTCTCCGCACATGGTGTTTCTCAGGCGGTACGTAACGAAGCGAAAAGCCGCGACCTCACGGTATTCGACGCGACCTGTCCGCTGGTGACCAAAGTGCATATGGAAGTCGCCCGCGCCAGTCGTCGTGGCGAAGAGTCGATTCTCATCGGTCACGCCGGGCATCCGGAAGTGGAAGGCACGATGGGCCAGTACAGCAACCCGGAAGGGGGAATGTATCTGGTCGAATCGCCGGACGATGTGTGGAAACTGACGGTCAAAAATGAAGAGAAACTCTCCTTTATGACCCAGACCACGCTATCGGTGGATGACACGTCTGATGTTATCGACGCGCTGCGTAAACGCTTCCCGAAAATTGTCGGTCCGCGCAAAGATGACATTTGTTACGCCACCACCAACCGTCAGGAAGCGGTACGCGCCCTGGCAGAACAGGCGGAAGTCGTACTGGTGGTCGGGTCAAAAAACTCCTCCAACTCCAACCGTCTGGCAGAACTGGCGCAGCGTATGGGTAAACGCGCGTTTTTAATTGACGATGCGACAGACATCCAGGAAGAGTGGGTGAAAGAGGCGAAATGTGTCGGTGTGACTGCGGGCGCATCAGCGCCGGATATTCTGGTGCAGAACGTCGTCGCTCGTTTGCAACAGCTTGGAGGCGGCGAAGCCATCTCGCTGGAAGGTCGCGAAGAAAACATTGTTTTTGAAGTACCAAAAGAACTGCGTGTCGATATTCGTGAAGTCGATTAAGTCATTAGCAGCCTAAGTTATGCGAAAATGCCGGTCTTGTTACCGGCATTTTTTATGGAGAAAACATGCGTTTACCTATTTTCCTCGATACTGACCCCGGCATTGACGATGCCGTTGCCATTGCTGCTGCGATTTTTGCCCCCGAACTCGATCTGCAACTGATGACCACCGTTGCAGGTAATGTCTCGGTAGAGAAAACCACCCGCAACGCCCTGCAACTGCTGCATTTCTGGAATGCCGATATTCCGCTTGCTCAGGGAGCTGCTGTGCCACTGGTTCGCGCACCGCGTAATGCGGCATCTGTGCACGGTGAATCGGGAATGGCAGGGTACGACTTTGTCGAGCACAACAGAAGCCCACTGGATAAACCGGCATTTCTGGCTATTCGGGATGCTCTGATGCGTGCGCCAGAGCCTGTTACTTTGGTAGCCATCGGCCCTTTAACCAATATTGCGTTATTACTTTCACAATGTCCGGAATGCAAGCCGCATATTCGCCGTCTGGTGATCATGGGCGGTTCTGCCGGGCGCGGCAACTGCACGCCAAACGCCGAGTTTAATATTGCTGCCGATCCAGAAGCGGCTGCATGTGTTTTCCGCAGCGGCATCGAAATCGTCATGTGCGGTCTGGATGTCACCAATCAGGCGGTGTTAACTCCTGATTATCTTGCCACGTTGCCGGAGTTGAATCGTACCGGAAAAATGCTGCACGCCTTGTTTAGCCACTACCGCAGCGGCAGTATGCAAAGTGGCCTGCGTATGCACGATCTCTGTGCCATCGCCTGGCTGGTGCGTCCGGACTTGTTCACTCTCAAACCGTGTTTTGTGGCGGTGGAAACTCAGGGCGAATTTACTTCAGGTACTACGGTCGTTGATATTGATGGTTGCCTGAGTAAACCTGCAAACGTGCAGGTAGCGCTGGATCTGGATGTGAAAGGTTTTCAGCAGTGGGTCGCGGAAGTACTGGCACTGGCGAACTAACGACTTAACAGGGATGTACTCAATGACATATGGAGAGGCGTGGTTGAAAGGATGGCAACACATTTTCGATTATAAAGGTGTCGCCACTCGTTTTGAGTTCTGGTCGTTTATTAGCGGAAGTGCAGCTATCTGCCTGCTGCCGCTTATATGCTGGTGGTTGGCGACAACAATTGACCGTGATTATGGTGTTTTCATATTTTATGCACTCCCCCTTTCTGGTCTGCTGGCATTGATTTTTGCCGTTCCGGCGATGGCATTGGGCTTTAGACGGATGCAAGACATCGGGCATCCAGGCTGGTGGTTTGCTATTGGGGTCTTACTCCCCTATGTTGGGATTATTCTTTTTGTGCTTTGCTGCTTGCCATCAAAACCAGAGAAAATTCATTGATTAATCCTGACACGGTCAGCCCGTGTCAGGCGACGCGATACGTATTTATTGGTTCCATAAAGTTGTGACGAGGTCAGCGAAACAACGTCGTATCGTATAGGGTTAATCGATTAATCTGCTATGCTTTCAGTGTTGTTCTCCTCGGGCCGGAGATACATATGAAACCTTCTTTTATCCAACCACCGCAGTTGTTGTGGGAAAGCGGCGCTTTTTCCTCGACTCCTCTTGTCCAAAAATCAACCTGTATTCAGGAGCTGCCAGACATTTTTGCTGACGAACGCGCCTGGCATGCCTTACCTGCCGACCAGGTCGTGTATTGTGTTGAAATGATTGATAGCTCTCCCGCTGAAGGTGAGTTCTATACCGGTGTTACGCACCTTAATCCGGGAAAAGTCGGCAACGAGTTTTTCATGACCAGAGGCCATTTCCATGCGCGGCGGGAACAGGGCGAAGTTTACTTTGGCTTGCGCGGTCGCGGTCTGCTGTTATTGCAAAACGAAGCGGGTGAAGCTCGTCTGGAAGAGGTGTTTCCCGGTTCAGTGCATATTATTCCGGGATTTACCGCTCATCGCTTAATTAATACTGGAGATGAAATCCTTTCTGCACTGGCGGTATGGCCAGGTGTGGCGGGGCATGATTATGCAGCATTACCGCAGGGCTTTGCGCTACGTGTGGTTGAGGAAAATGGCGAGATCATGGGGAAAGAGGTGCAAAATGGCTGATTCCCGACAGATCTACGGCCTGGATATGGCGATTCATCACCAGCCGCTGGGGTTTAGCTATGGTGAAGATGTTACCGGGCCGATGCCGGAAATTCGTCATCTCAACGACATCCGTGCTTCTCTGCGTGATCCTGACTGTGATGGGCCAGAAGACGTTTATGCCATTGCGATGGATGTGGCGCGGATGCAGGATCGCGAAGAACTGAATAAGCGCATGTTGCTGTTTGGCGTTGTCACCTACGCGGCGGGCAGACTGGGAGAGGAACCTGTTCGCAGTCAGGGGCATATTCACCGTATCAGCCAGCACAGCGGCTGGTCGCCGCCGGAGCTTTATGAGATTTGGCAGGGCAAAGCGATTATCTACATGCAGGAGTATGTTGACGACGACCCAGGCCGCTGTTTTGCAGTGATTGCAGGTCCAGGAGAAAAGGTGTTAGTGCCGCCAGGCTGGGGACACGCGACCATTTCGGCAGATCCCAATACTCCGTTAACCTTCGGCGCCTGGTGCGATCGGGAATATGGTTTTGAGTATGAGGCGGTACGGGCGCATAAAGGTCTGGCGTGGTATCCGTTGTTGCAGGGCAACAATATTATCTGGCAGCACAACTCAAGCTATATACCGGGGCGCTTACAGGTGGTCACGGCGCGGGAATATCCAGAATTTGGCATTACCGATGCGCCGGTTTATCAACAATTTATTGACGATCCGGCACGCTTTCAGTTTATTTCGCGACCAGAAAAAGCCGCTGAACTGTGGCAAAACTTCCATCCATGAAAAAGCCGGGGGCAGACTGCCCCCGGTATTTCTATTCTGCTTAACCGGCAAATAAACCACTCGCCACGCCGATTGCCGCGAGGATAAGCAACAGCACCATCGCTTTAACCGGCGAGACGCCGCGTTTGGCCATTAAATACCAGGTGCCGAGCACCACAACCAGCGGTAGCAGTTGCGGGAAAATACCGTCCAGCATTTGCTGGACATGAATATTCACCCCGTCTTTGGTGATAAATTCCAGCCCGGTTCCCAGCTTCACGTAGCTTGCCGCCACGCCCCCCATCACAAACACTCCTAACAGCGACAAGGCTTCGCGTAATTTCGTTGATTTACTGCTCACCAGCATCTCAACCGAACCGGACCCCATCTTGTAGCCTTTCAGGAACAAAAACCACGATCCGGGAATAATGATCGCCAGCCAGGCAACGGTATAAAACAGCGGGCCAAGAATATTACCGCCAGCCGCCAGCGCCATCCCGATACTGAGCAGGATAGGGATCAACATGCCTGGGATCATCGAATCACCGATACCGGCAATCGGTCCCATCAGACCCACTTTCAGGGTATTGATGGTTTCACCGTCGATCGGTTCGCCGTTGGCTTTCTTCTCTTCCAGACCCAGAGCCATGCCATTAACAATCGCCCCAATCTGAGGTTCCGTATTATAAAAAGAAGCATGGCGGCGCAGCATTTCGGTTCGTTGTACGGCGTCAGGATAGAGCTTTTTCGCCACTGGCAGCATACTCAGACAGAAGCCAAATGATTGCAGTCGCTCAAAGCTCATTGAAGACAAGTTATGCATCATCCACGCCCGCCAGCAGCGGCGTAGATCTTTTCGGTCGAGTTTACGCGCTTCCATCAGAATTCATCCTCGTCATCAATGGCCCGACTGGCAGCCGCTGGCTGCGGCGCTTCCGGTTTGTAGTTGTAGTGAATGAGCGCCAGCAGCGCCCCGACAATCACCAACGCCACCATGTTCAGTTTCAGAAAAACGATGCAAACAAAGCCAACAAGGAAATAAATCAACATGGTGTAATTTTTGATGATCTGCTTGAGCAGAATAGCGATCCCCACGGCAGGTAAAATCCCGCCCAGCACGTTCATCGTCGATAGCACGATTTTCGGCAGGCTATCCATAAATCCGCTGATGTACTGTGCGCCAAAATAGACAGCAATAAACGTGGGTACAAAACGTAAAATAAAATTAGTTACTTGCGGCCAGATAGCCGTATTCAGGTATATGCCGCGTTCATCACCGAGCTCTAACGCCACATCGGCGCGATGGTTCCAGAAAGAGTTCAATACCATCATGGCGTTGAATAATACTGTTCCGGCAATACCAATCGTCGCCGCCAGCGCCACGGCCACTTCCGGCCCCTGGCCAGAGAGAATGCCTAAAGCAATCGCCGGATAGGCCACGAAGTTCAGATCGGCCGGCATAGAGCCGCCGGGAGTGACCATGGCGATATACACGGCCTGCACGGCGACACCAATCATGATCCCTGTTTTCACATCGCCAAGAATCAGCCCAACTAACATCCCGGAAACGAGCGGACGTGTGATCAGATACCATCCGCCCGTTAGCCCCAAAAGCCATGGGCTACTGAGGGCGCCCAGGTAACATAGAATGCCAATCAATGCAGCTTCAAAAATCATGGTGTGCTCCTTATTTCAGCTTCTGGCGTGCATCCTGCCAGCTATAACAACTGGCATCCGGTACGAGGCGAAACTCAACCAGATGCCCGTGTTGTGTCAGCCAGTCAAAAGCGGCGATTTCATCGGCATTCACTGACTGGTTTGGGCCAATGGTGGTGGTGTCGGCGCGGGCGCTCATCGGACCAACGTTAATTTTTCCATTGGCGTTTTGCAGGCTGATCCCTGCTTCTTCAATGCGTTTCAGGGTGACGGGGGATTTACCTATCACGAAATAACGCTTCTCACTGGCAATCACTTTCGGCAGTTTTTCAATTGCCGTGGCGGTATCGAACAACCAGACTTTCGTATCCTGAACTGCGCCTTTCATCACCGACGAAAGCAATGCATCGGCGGCAACGGCATCATCAATGGCAACAATGCCATCGCAGGGAAGTTCTTTTGCCCAGCGTGTTACCAGTTGTCCGTGGATCACGCGATCGTCAATGCGTACAAACGAAATGCTCATAACATATTCCTTTAAAAATCATCTGGCTGAACGGATAACACCGGGGCGGCTTTGACAAGCGTCGGTGCGGTCAATGCCAACAGTTCTATGGCGGCGGCGTGAACATCGGTTAAATGGCGGATCTCTTCACTAAGTAAGAGCATAGGGAAATTGACGCCCGCGACTACGGCGACAGGCGGTTTGGTTGAGGGTGAAAAAGCATGTTGGCAGGCCACATTCCACGGTGTGCCGCTTTGTAGGTCACACAGCACCAGAACGCCGTCGCTATCTTGTCCGGCGTGCTCCAGCGTCAGGGCGAAATCACGTTTAAAACCTTCTATGCCCGCTTCTTCACTTAAGGTGACGGTAAAAACGTGGAGTAGCTCACCGTAGACCATCCGGCTACTGGTCAGTAACGCTCCGGCAAGTGGGCCGTGGGTCGCAACAATAAGGTTAATCATCAGCTTATCCTCTGACCCAGGCTTTCATGGTCGCCAGTTGTTGCCCGATGCCTTTGCCAAAGGGGGCGATGCGATATTCCCCGACCGCGGCAGGGATAATAAACGTCTCGGCATAGTGGATAACGAACGATTCGAAGGCGTCGGTGGGGCTTTCAACGATAGCTTCGGCACCTTCCACCAGATTCAGCACGTTGACGCAGCCGTAGGTGTGATGCATCACTGGCGCGGTAAACCAGTGGCGGCGGGTTTCGATAAACTCCCGTTCATGCATTCCGGTACGCTCTTCTCGCCAGCCGTTACCTTCGGCGAGTGGTTCAATCCGATTCACCAGATTTTCATGCACCCACTGCGTATCGCGCTGCCAGTCAATTACCTGCTCGCCGTGTTCCAGATGGACAGGGCGCGGTAATCCATCGAGCCCCAGACGTCCCCAATCCCACAACTTGAAGGTGAAAATATAGGGCGTTGCGCTGATCTCCAGCACCATCGTACCCGCACCAGAGCAGTGCACAGTTCCGGCGGGAATCAAAAAGTGGTCGTGTTTACATGCCGGGATCTGATTCACAAAGCGGGCATCATCAAAGGCTTTTTCGCCACATTCTGCCGCCTGAAGATCGGCCAGCATCTCTTGTGGCTGTGTACCGGTTTTGGTTCCTAAATAAACCACCGCGTCAGGTTCTGCTTCCAGAATGTAGTAACTTTCATCCTGGGTGTAGTGCATCCCGAACTGCTGCTGAATGTATTCCGTCACCGGATGCACCTGAAAACTCAGGTTCTGCCCGCCAATGGTATCGAGAAAGTCAAAACGAATCGGAAACTCCGCGCCAAAGCGGGCGTGGACTTTTTCACCCAGCAAAGGGCGCGGGTAGAGAAGCACCAGATCCTGTGAGGGGATCTCGATCCGCACGTTGCCAAAACGCAGTAACAGGCTGTTTTCCTCGGGCACGCAATCAAAACACCATGCGTAATTTGGCGCGGAGGGATCGAGATCGAATTGTTGTTTCATCCATTGACCGCCCCACACGCCGGGATCAAAGAATGGCACGACGCGAAACGGTCGCGTGGTGGTGTGCTGTAACGCACAACGTAGCGCTTCACCGCTAACCATCGCGGGAGACGCTTTTATGGTGGTATCCAGCAGATAATCAGCGCGTTTCAGAAGTGGGGCTTTGTGTTTATCGAACACGCGCCACTCAATAAAAAATGCTCGTTTATAGCGGCGCAGCAGGTCTTCATCCGGGTTTTCTGCTCCCCAGTTTCCCAGCCCGTCGTGACGCATTCGTTGCTGAATTTCCCAACGCGGCATATCGGCATAAATCAACACATCGCCTTCATGAGCCAGTGCGGCACCGGAACCGTAGAGAACGACTACGCCGTTCTGAATATCTTCAACTTGCTGGCGCAGTTGCTTCAGTTTTTCTGCATCATAAAATTCAGCAAGCTGATGGCAGGAAAGCACGCCGAACACGCGATCATCAGTAAGATTTCGCGCCAGCAGTTCATGCAGCGCCTGCGGCGTGCGGCGCGCCGATTCGACATTCAGTACCTTTACTGCATTGAGTATTGGCAAAAAATGCTGCTCAAGTTCAGCCAGTTGCACACCGGGGTAGCAGTCAATAACGACCACCGTTTTGGCCGATGCCGAAGCCCTGTCGTTAATTTCGTTGCAGATCGACGCCCAGCCGCTCCAGGCCTGATTGTCGTATCCCCGAACGGCAACTTCCGGGAATTTGTTATAGGTTGATCGCATTTTCGGCCTCCGTGTTTTCTAAACAGAGATTAATCGATTAACCTTGTTATGACAGCGTGGTTAACGCGATTAACCCGGCATATTCGATAACAGATAGCGAAAATGGCATTGTTATGTGAGAAGCGTCACAGGGATATTTGAGCAAAAAGATTAACCGATTAACCTTCGATAGTGTTCAGGAGAAAAGATGACAACAGTAACGCTGGCGCAGGTTGCAGAGCGAGCGGGAGTTTCTACAGCGACAGTCTCGATGGTGTTGCGTAATCGGGGGCGGATCTCGCAGGCAACGCGCGAGAGAGTATTAAAAGCTCTGGATGATGCCGGTTATGTCTATAACCAGACAGCGGCGAATTTACGCAATCGCAGTAGTAATCAGGTCGGGTTATTGCTGCACGATATTACTAACCCATTTTACGGCGAAATGACCGCCGGACTGAGTCACGAAATGGAGCGTCATGATCTGCTGCTCTTTCTGGCGAATAGTGAAGAATCTGGCGAGCGGCAGCAAAAGTTTGTTGATTCTCTGATGCGCAATAACGCCTGTGGCATGGTGTTGTGTGCGGCGCGGGAAACGCCAGCCTCCTTTTTTGAGGCGTTAAAGCGGCGCAATATTCCTGCCATTATGGTGGTGCGCCCGTTAAGCGATCCTGATTTTGACTTTGTCGGAACCGATAATTTTCTCGGTACGCAAATGGCGACCACACACTTAGTGAAAATGGGGCATAAGAACATTGCCTTTATTGGCGGCAGCCCGCACTCCGGTAGCCGTGCGCAACGTATTGGCGGTTTTACCAGCACCTTACTGGAACATGGGATATCACCTAATCCACAATGGATTGTTGCCGCGCAGGCTAACCAGTCAGACGGTGCAAAAGTGGCTGAATCGCTATTGGCGCGCTATCCGCACATTACCGCTGCTGTTTGCTATCAGGATATTGTCGCATTGGGCGTCATGCAGGCATTACGGAAAATGGGGCGGGAACCAGGGCGGGATTTTGCGCTGGTGGGATTTGACGATATCACCGAAGCCGCGCTGGTACAGCCAGCGCTTACCACCGTTTCGGTGGCGGCAAAAGAGATTGGTCGCAAGGCCGGGGAACTGCTCTACAGCCGCATTCAGGGTAATGATGAACCACCAAAACGGATCATTTTGCCACCGGCATTAGTGGTCAGAGAATCATGCGGTTTTCGCTGATTTCAACGGTTTTGCTGATGACACCTCCTGTTTTACATTTAATTCTAATTATCGCCGTTTTTCGCTGGCAGCGTCGCGATACGCTGGGTACTCTGAAACGGTTTACGCAAAATTAACAAGAGAGAATAGCTATGCATAATGCAAACATTCGCGTGGCCATCGCGGGAGCGGGTGGTCGCATGGGGCGGCAGTTGATTCAGGCGGCGCTGGCGCTGGAAGGCGTAGAGCTTGGCGCGGCGCTGGAGCGCGAGGGATCTTCTTTACTGGGCAGCGACGCCGGTGAACTGGCCGGAGTCGGAAAAACGGGCGTTACCGTGCAAAGCAGTCTCGATGCGGTAAAAGATGATTTCGACGTATTTATCGATTTTACTCGTCCGGAAGGCACGCTGAATCATCTGGCATTTTGTCGCCAGCATGGCAAAGGGATGGTGATCGGCACGACGGGGTTTGACGAAGCAGGCAAACAGGCTATTCGTGATGCCGCCGAGGATATTGCGATTGTCTTTGCCGCTAACTTTAGCGTCGGTGTCAATGTCATGCTTAAGCTGCTGGAGAAAGCCGCTCAGGTAATGGGTGACTACACTGACATCGAAATTATCGAAGCACATCATCGACATAAAGTGGATGCGCCGTCAGGCACCGCGCTGGCGATGGGGGAAGCGATTGCCCATGCGCTGGATAAAGATCTCAACGATTGCGCCGTTTACAGTCGTGAAGGCCATACCGGTGAACGAGTGCCAGGCAGCATTGGTTTTGCTACCGTCCGTGCCGGTGACATCGTTGGCGAACATACCGCCATGTTTGCTGATATTGGCGAACGGCTGGAGATTACCCATAAGGCTTCCAGCCGCATGACCTTTGCTAACGGCGCAGTAAGGTCGGCACTGTGGCTGAATGGCAAGCGAAATGGTCTTTTTGATATGCGAGATGTGCTAAATCTTACTAATTTGTAGCAATTAAACATTGCTATTGATGCAAAAATAACTCGTTTAATTTTATGATTTTACAGGCCTTTGTTTTTAAGGCCTTTTATTTTGATTGTTTTAATCATGTTTGAATGAAAAGTGGTAAAAAATATATATTTTGTCGTTTGTTTTTGTTGTTTTAATGTAAATTTTGACCATTTGGTCCACTTTTTATCGTGCCGCATCTATTGAATACATTCTTCTCACTGCGCAAGCGTTTTCCAGACAGAGTTAGCTGATCTTTTTGTCGGTTAATGCGATTAAAACATGCATGAGCCATAAAATAACATAAAAAATCCCGCCATTAAGTTGACTTTTAGCGCACTTATATCCAGAATGCCGCCGTTTGCCAGAAATTCGTCGGTAAGCAGATTTGCATTGATTTACGTCATCACTGTGAATTAATATGCAAATAAAGTGAGTGAATATTCTCTGGAGGGTGTTTTGATTAAGTCAGCGCTATTGGTTCTGGAAGACGGAACCCAGTTTCACGGTCGGGCCATAGGGGCAACAGGTTCGGCGGTTGGGGAAGTCGTTTTCAATACTTCAATGACCGGTTATCAAGAAATCCTCACTGATCCTTCCTATTCTCGTCAAATCGTTACTCTTACTTATCCCCATATTGGCAATGTCGGCACTAATGACGCTGATGAAGAATCTTCTCAGGTACATGCACAAGGTCTGGTGATTCGCGACCTGCCGCTGATTGCCAGCAACTTCCGTAATACCGAAGACCTCTCTTCTTACCTGAAACGCCATAACATCGTGGCGATTGCCGATATCGATACCCGTAAGCTGACGCGTTTACTGCGCGAGAAAGGTGCACAGAATGGCTGCATTATCGCGGGCGATAACCCGGATGCGGCGCTGGCGTTAGAAAAAGCCCGCGCGTTCCCAGGTCTGAACGGCATGGATCTGGCAAAAGAAGTGACCACCGCAGAAACCTATAGCTGGACACAAGGGAGCTGGACGCTGACCGGCGGCCTGCCAGAAGCAAAAAAAGAAGACGAGCTGCCGTTCCACGTCGTGGCTTATGATTTCGGCGCCAAACGCAACATCCTGCGGATGCTGGTGGACAGAGGCTGTCGCCTGACCATCGTTCCGGCGCAAACTTCTGCCGAAGATGTGCTGAAAATGAATCCGGACGGCATCTTCCTCTCCAACGGTCCTGGGGACCCGGCCCCGTGCGATTACGCTATTACCGCCATCCAGAAATTCCTCGAAACCGATATTCCGGTATTTGGCATTTGCCTCGGTCATCAGCTGCTGGCGCTGGCGAGCGGTGCGAAGACCATCAAAATGAAATTTGGTCACCACGGCGGCAACCATCCGGTTAAAGATGTGGAGAAAAACGTGGTGATGATTACCGCCCAGAACCACGGTTTTGCGGTGGACGAAGCAACATTACCTACAAACCTGCGTGTTACGCATAAATCCCTGTTCGACGGTACGTTACAGGGGATTCATCGCACCGATAAACCGGCGTTCAGCTTCCAGGGCCACCCTGAAGCCAGCCCGGGGCCGCACGACGCAGCGCCGTTGTTCGACCACTTTATCGAGTTAATTGAGCAGTACCGTAAAACCGCTAAGTAATCAGGAGTAAAAGAGCCATGCCAAAACGTACAGATATAAAAAGTATCCTGATTCTGGGTGCGGGCCCGATTGTTATCGGTCAGGCGTGTGAGTTTGACTACTCTGGCGCACAAGCATGTAAAGCCCTGCGCGAAGAGGGGTACCGCGTCATTCTGGTGAACTCCAACCCTGCGACCATCATGACCGACCCGGAAATGGCCGATGCGACCTACATCGAGCCGATTCACTGGGAAGTGGTACGCAAGATTATTGAAAAAGAGCGTCCGGACGCGGTGCTGCCGACGATGGGCGGCCAAACGGCGCTGAACTGTGCGCTGGAACTTGAGCGTCAGGGGGTGCTGGAAGAGTTCGGCGTCACCATGATTGGTGCTACCGCCGACGCGATTGATAAAGCAGAAGATCGCCGCCGTTTCGATGTTGCGATGAAGAAAATCGGCCTCGAAACCGCGCGTTCTGGTATCGCACACACCATGGAAGAAGCCCTGGCGGTTGCCGCTGACGTTGGCTTCCCGTGCATTATTCGCCCATCCTTTACCATGGGCGGTAGCGGTGGCGGTATCGCCTATAACCGCGAAGAATTTGAAGAAATTTGCGCCCGCGGTCTGGATCTCTCCCCAACCAAAGAGCTGCTGATTGATGAGTCGCTGATCGGCTGGAAAGAGTACGAGATGGAAGTTGTGCGTGATAAAAACGATAACTGCATCATCGTCTGCTCTATCGAAAACTTCGATGCGATGGGCATCCACACCGGTGACTCCATCACTGTCGCACCAGCGCAAACGCTGACCGACAAAGAATATCAAATCATGCGTAACGCCTCGATGGCGGTGCTGCGTGAAATCGGCGTTGAAACTGGCGGGTCCAACGTCCAGTTTGCGGTTAACCCGAAAAACGGTCGTCTGATTGTTATCGAAATGAACCCGCGTGTGTCGCGTTCTTCGGCGCTGGCTTCAAAAGCGACCGGCTTCCCGATTGCCAAAGTGGCGGCGAAACTGGCGGTTGGTTACACTCTTGACGAGCTGATGAACGACATCACTGGCGGGCGTACTCCGGCCTCCTTCGAGCCGTCCATCGACTACGTGGTGACCAAAATTCCTCGCTTCAACTTCGAGAAATTCGCAGGTGCGAACGACCGTCTGACCACCCAGATGAAATCGGTTGGTGAAGTGATGGCGATTGGTCGCACGCAACAGGAATCCCTGCAAAAAGCCCTGCGCGGTCTGGAAGTCGGTGCGACTGGTTTCGATCCGAAAGTGAGCCTTGATGATCCGGAAGCCCTGACCAAAATCCGCCGCGAACTGAAAGATGCAGGCGCAGAGCGTATCTGGTACATCGCCGATGCTTTCCGCGCGGGCCTGTCTGTCGATGGCGTCTTTAACCTGACCAACATTGACCGCTGGTTCCTGGTACAAATTGAAGAACTGGTGCGCCTGGAAGAGAAAGTGGCGGAAGTTGGTATCAACGGCCTCGACGCGGACTTCCTGCGTCAGTTGAAACGCAAAGGCTTTGCCGATGCGCGTCTGGCTAAACTGGCGGGCGTGCGCGAAGCGGAAATCCGCAAGCTTCGTGACCAGTACAACCTGCACCCGGTCTACAAACGTGTGGATACCTGTGCGGCAGAATTCGCCACCGACACGGCATACATGTACTCCACGTACGAAGATGAGTGCGAATCCAACCCGTCCACCCGTGACAAAATCATGGTCCTTGGCGGCGGCCCGAACCGTATCGGTCAGGGTATCGAATTCGACTACTGCTGCGTACACGCCTCGCTGGCGCTGCGTGAAGACGGTTACGAAACCATTATGGTTAACTGTAACCCGGAAACCGTTTCTACCGACTACGACACTTCAGACCGTCTCTACTTCGAGCCGGTAACCCTGGAAGATGTGCTGGAAATCGTGCGTATCGAGAAGCCGAAAGGCGTTATCGTCCAGTACGGCGGTCAGACCCCGCTGAAACTGGCACGCGCGCTGGAAGCCGCTGGCGTGCCGGTTATTGGCACCAGCCCGGATGCTATCGACCGTGCAGAAGACCGTGAACGCTTCCAGCATGCGGTTGACCGTCTGAAACTGAAGCAACCAGCTAACGCTACCGTTACCGCTATTGAGATGGCAGTAGAGAAGGCGAAAGAGATTGGCTACCCGCTGGTGGTGCGCCCGTCTTACGTTCTCGGCGGTCGGGCGATGGAAATCGTCTACGATGAAGCCGACCTGCGTCGCTACTTCCAGACGGCGGTGAGCGTGTCTAACGATGCTCCGGTACTGCTGGACCACTTCCTTGATGACGCGGTAGAAGTGGACGTGGACGCCATCTGCGACGGCGAAATGGTGTTGATTGGCGGCATAATGGAACACATCGAGCAGGCGGGAGTGCACTCCGGTGACTCTGCATGTTCTCTGCCAGCCTACACCTTAAGTCAGGAAATTCAGGATGTGATGCGCCAACAGGTGCAGAAACTGGCCTTCGAATTGCAGGTGCGCGGCCTGATGAACGTGCAGTTTGCGGTGAAAAACAACGAAGTCTACCTGATTGAAGTTAACCCGCGTGCGGCGCGTACCGTTCCGTTCGTCTCCAAAGCCACCGGCGTACCGCTGGCGAAAGTGGCAGCGCGCGTAATGGCAGGCAAAACGCTGGCCGAGCAGGGCGTGACCAAAGAAGTCATCCCGCCGTATTACTCGGTGAAAGAAGTGGTGCTGCCGTTCAACAAATTCCCGGGCGTTGACCCGCTGTTAGGGCCAGAAATGCGCTCCACCGGGGAAGTGATGGGCGTCGGTCGCACCTTCGCTGAAGCGTTTGCCAAAGCGCAGCTGGGCAGCAACTCCACCATGAAGAAACAGGGCCGTGCGCTGCTCTCTGTGCGTGAAGGCGACAAAGAGCGCGTGGTGGACCTGGCAGCAAAACTGTTGAAACAGGGCTTCGAGCTGGATGCAACCCACGGTACGGCGATTGTGCTGGGCGAAGCGGGTATCAATCCGCGTCTGGTAAACAAAGTGCATGAAGGTCGTCCGCACATTCAGGACCGTATTAAGAATGGCGAATACACCTACATCATCAACACCACTTCAGGTCGCCGCGCGATAGAAGACTCCCGCGTGATTCGTCGCAGTGCGCTGCAATATAAAGTGCATTACGACACCACCCTGAACGGCGGTTTCGCCACCGCGATGGCGCTGAATGCCGATGCGACCGAAAAAGTTATTTCGGTGCAGGAAATGCACGCACAGATCAAATAATAGCGTGTCATGGCGGATATGTTTTATCCGCCATTTTGATCGAATAACTAATACGGTTCTCGAAAGAGGACCGTTTTTTTTACCTGTAAAGCAAAACTTTGTTGGAATTCATATTTTTGATGGCGTAAGCAGGATTTTGCTCACACTAATCCTTCGTTAGGTTGCATACTATCGATATATCCACAATTTTAATATGGCTTTGTTTAATTGCTTCAAAACGAGTCATAGCCAGTCTTTTAATTTGTGAAACTGGAGTTCGTATGTGTGAAGGATGTGTTGAAAAACCACTCTATTTGTTAATCGCCGAATGGATGATGGCTGAAAATCGTTGGGTGATAGCAAGAGAGATCTCTATTCATTTCGATATTGAACACAGCAAGGCGATTAATACCCTGACTTATATTCTGTCGGAAGTCACAGAAATAAGCTGCGAAGTTAAGATGATCCCTAATAAGCTGGAAGGACGGGGATGCCAGTGTCAGCGACTGGTAAAAGTGGTCGATATCGATGAGCAAATTTACGCGCGCCTGCGCAATAACAGTCGGGAAAAATTAGTCGGTGTAAGAAAGACGCCGCGTATTCCAGCTGTTCCGCTCACGGAACTTAACCGCGAGCAGAAGTGGCAGATGATGTTGTCGAAGAGCATGCGTCGTTAATTTAATCTCCTTGATACCGCGCGGCCAGTTCGCCGGATGCGATGCTGGCGCATCTTATCCGGCCTACGGGGTGTTTTCCAGCCAGGTTGGATAAGGCGTTTACGCCGCATCCGACAGCTATCGCTTTGGCGTCACATCCGTCGTCCCCTGCAAACGGGGGCGATTTTCCTCCATTTGCCTCAATGGCTGCGTTTCATGTAACGCTGTATGGCAGCGCCCAACTAGATCCTGATACTCTTTGGTATTCAACCGTTTCCAGTGTAGCTCGTCGTCACTAACACTGCGCACCGCGCGGGCTGGCGTACCCATCAACAACTGGCGTTTCTCGCCACTAAAGCCCGCTTTGACAAAGCTCATGGCGGCAACAATGCTCTCTTCGCCAATGACCGCGCCATCCATAATCACGCTGTTCATCCCGACCAATGCATCACGACCAATCACGCAGCCATGCAGGATTGCACCATGACCGATATGACCGTTTTCCCCCACAATGGTGTCTGTGGCGCAGTAGCCGTGCATGATGCAGCCGTCCTGAATATTGGCTCCCGCTTGCACAATCAACCGTCCGTAATCACCGCGCAGTGAGGCGAGGGGACCGATGTAAACACCGGCTCCCACAATCACATCGCCAATTAACACCGCGCTGGGATGGACAAACGCCGTCGGGTGAACCACCGGAATTAATCCCTCAAAGGCGTAATAGCTCACGGTTATTAACGTCCTTTCCACACCGGATTACGCTTCTCGGCAAACGCCAGCGGCCCTTCAATGGCATCTTCCGAATGCAGAACTGATGGATAGTGTTTCAACACGCCGCTGCGAATATAGCGATATGCTTCCTCTACTGGCATTTCACTGGTGGTGCGGTAGATCTCTTTCAGCGCCGCGATCGCCAGTGGCGCGCTGTCAACCAGCTGCTGCGCCAGTTCACGGGCGTTGTCCATCAGTTCCGCCTGGCTAACCACGCGGTTGACTACCCCCCAGCGCAGCGCCTCTTCTGCGCTCATCCGTCTGCCGGTCATCACCATTTCATTGACAATGGCAGGCGGCAGGATCTTCGGCAGGCGCAGCACGCCGCCGCTGTCCGGGACAATACCCAGTTTGGCTTCCGGCAGGGCGAAGCTGGCGTTCTCCGCACAGACAATAAAATCTGCCGCCAGCGCCAGTTCAAAGCCGCCGCCAAAGGCGTAGCCGTTCACGGCAGCGATGACTGGTTTATCCAGATTGAAAATTTCGGTTAATCCTGCAAAACCGCCAGGCCCAAAGTCAGCATCCGGCGCTTCGCCTTCTGCTGCCGCTTTTAAATCCCAGCCGGCAGAGAAGAATTTCTCTCCGGCTCCGGTAATAATAGCGACACGCAGTTGCGGATCGTCACGGAAATTAAGAAATACTTCGCCCATCTCAAAGCTGGTTTTTGCATCAATAGCATTCGCTTTTGGGCGATCAAGGGTAATTTCCAGAATTGATCCATTGCGGGTCAGATGTAATGATTCACTCATTCCTTTTCTCCATTTTTACTTTTTCAGGGACGACGACATCCCTGCAAAAAAATGCATATTATTTTAGAGCGTGATTATTGTCTGACAGGATAATTCCCTGCCATTATGTTTATTTCAGATTCTTTCTGATTATTTTCCCCGAGCAATTACGTGGCAGATCTTTTCTGATCTCCAGATAAGATGGCACTTTAAATTTCGCCATATTTTGTTCACAGAAGCAGAAAAATTCTTCCTCACTCAATGTTTCACCTTCATTCAGCACCACAAAGGCCTTTATAGCTTCATCGCGAATAGAATCTTTAATACCAACAACCACAATGTCCTGAATTTTCGGATGGGCGGAGATAATATTTTCCAGCTCCACGCAGGAGACATTCTCCCCACCGCGTTTAATCATATTGCAGCGACGATCGACGAAGTAAAAAAAGCCCTCTTCGTCGCGGTATCCTGTATCGCCAGTATGCAGCCAGCCATCGGCTTCCAGGACTCTGGCTGTGGCTTGCGGGTTGAGAAAGTACTCTTTGAAGATGGTTTTCCCTGGTTCGCCTTTAATGCAGATTTCGCCGATCTCTCCCGCCGGGAGCGGACGATTGTGATCGTCGCGGATCTCCGCTTCGTAGCAAAAACCTGCACGACCAATTGACGGCCAGCGACGCTTATCGCCGGGGCGATCGCCGATAATGCCCACAATGGTTTCCGTCATCCCATAAGATGTCAGCAAGCGAACGCCGAAGCGTTCACAAAAGGCGTCTTTTTCCTGCTCCGACAGGTTGAGATAAAACATCACTTCCCGCAGGCAGTGTTGTCGATCATTCGCAGAAGGCGGCTGCACCATCAACGTACGGATCATCATCGGAATACATTCGGTGACGGTGGCACGGTACTTCTGTACCTGTCCCCAGAAGGCGCGGGCGCTGTATTTCTCGACCAGCACAAAGGTGGCTCCGGCAGAAAACGCCGCCATCGCCGCGGTACACTGGCAATCGATATGAAACGCAGGCATCACCGTCAGGTAGACGTCATCGTCACGCAGGGCGCACTGCCAGGCTGAGTAGTATCCAGCGAAGCGTAGGTTGTAATGGGTAATCACCACTCCTTTCGGTCGGGAGGTGGTGCCGGAGGTAAAGAGGATTTCCGCCGTATCGTCGGTTGATAGCGGCGGTGCATAGCACAAAGTGGCAGGTTGTTGATCTTTTAGTTGAATAAACGAACTCGTGCCATCTTCAGCGGGAAGCGCCACATCTGTCAGGCAAATATGTCGCAGCTGCGTGACATCTTCCTGCTGAATCTGTCGATACATAGAATAAAATTGCGCACTGGTTACCAGCAGGCACGCCTGGCTATTTTGCAGGATCCACGCGCTCTCTTCGCGCAGCAGGCGGGCGTTAATCGGCACCATAATCGCGCCAATTTTCGCCAGCCCGAACCAGCAAAAGATAAATTCCGGGCAGTTGTCGAGATGTAGCGCGACCTTGTCGCCTTTGCGGATCCCCAGCGCATAAAACAGGTTTGCGGTACGGTTAATTTCCTGATTTAGCTCAAGATAACTGTACTGGTTAACGACTCCACCGCTGGATTCACAAATCAGCGCCGTTTTATGACCGTAAACGTCCGCCAGATCGTCCCACATTTGACGTAGATGTTGTCCGCCAATGATATCCATTGCACCTCTATCCATTTTGTTCGTTTGTAATTGGGCGGGCGCTAGTCAGGCAAGCCGACTGGCGCCACGCGTTTAGTCCTCAACTTTGGCCAGACCTTTGCTGACCAACTCCTGAATGTCGTTTTCGCTGTAGCCGATGGTTTTCAAAATGGCCGCCGTGTCCATGCCGTGCGACGGCATTCCGCGCCAGATTTGGCCAGGGTTATTTTTGAATTTCGGCATCACGTTCGGGCCTTTGCAGGTGCGACCATCCATCGTTTGCCACTGGGTGATTGATTCACGGGCCACATACTGTGGATTGTTTTCCAGTTCCGGTACGGTCAACACTTTGGCGCAGGCGATATTCAGCTCGGCAAAGCGTTCTTTTACTTCTGCGATGGTATGTACCGCCAGCCAGGCATCGAGTTTCTCTTCTACCAGTGGGCCGTAAGGGCATTCGATACGGTGGATAAGCTGGGTGCCTTCCGGGATTTCTGGCGTACCAAGCAGATGCGCGAGGCCAATATCTTTAAAGCACTCTGCAATCTGAGTAATGCCCACCAGTTCCATTACGATGTAGCCGTCGGCACATTTGTACAGACCGCAACCTGCATAGTAGGGATCTTTACCTTTGGTCATGCGCGGACACATTTCGCCGCCGTTGAAGTAATCCATCATGAAGTACTGACCCATACGCAACATCACTTCGTACATGGCGATGTCGATACTTTCGCCTTTACCGGTTTCACGCACTTTATGCAGTGCTGCCAGCGCCGCAGTGGTAGCGGTCAGGCCAGAAAAGTAATCGGCGGTATACGGGAAAGCTGGCATTGGCTGATCAACATCACCGTTCTGAATCAGGTAACCACTAAAGGCCTGGGCGATGGTGTTATAGGCCGGAAGATTGGTGTACTCCTCGGTGCCGTACTGACCAAAACCGGACAGGTGAGCAATAACCAGTTTCGGGTTGTGCTGCCACAGGACTTCATCGGTAATGCCACGACGGGCAAAGGCCGGACCTTTACTGGCTTCGATGAAGATATCGGTGGTTTCCATAAGTTTCAGAAACGCTTCGCGGCCTTCATCTTTGAAGATATTTAACGACAGTGCGTGCAAATTGCGGCGGGAGAGCTGCGGGTAGTTCGGTTGAACACGAATGGTGTCGGCCCAGGCGACGTTTTCGATCCAGATAACTTCCGCGCCCCATTCCGCGAACATTTGCCCGGCGAACGGCCCGGCGATTTCAATACCGGAGAAGACAACCCGTAATCCAGCCAGCGGTCCGAATTTCGGCATCGGTAGATGATCCATATTAGCTCCTGAAAAATTTATGTAGCGCATGATTGCCGGATGCGGCGTAAACGCCTTATCCGGCCTACGAACACCGCACCTTGCGTGAAAATACGCATGGCCCTGTAGGCCTGATAAGACGCGGCAAGCGTCGCATCAGGCAGCGGCGCACGGTTGCCGGATGCGGTATAAACACCTTATCCGGCCTACGAACACCGCACCTTGCGTGAAAATACGCATGGTCCTGTAGACCTGATAAGACGCGGCATGCGTCGCATCAGGCAGCGGCGCACGGTTGCCGGATGCGGTATAAACACCTTATCCGGCCTACGAACACCGCACCTTGCGTGAAAATACGCATGGTCCTGTAGGCCTGATAAGACGCGGCAAGCGTCGCATCAGGCAGCGCACGGACTTAGCGGTATTGCTTCAGCACCGCGCGACCCAACGTCAGGATCTGCATTTCGTCAGATCCCCCGGAGACGCGGTCTACACGCAGGTCACGCCAGAAGCGGCTGATGCGGTGGTTGCCCGCAATCCCGACACCGCCCAACACCTGCATTGCGCTGTCCACCACTTCAAACGCCGCATTGGCGCAGAAGTATTTACACATCGCCGCATCGCCAGAGGTGATGGTGCCGTTGTCTGCTTTCCACGCTGCTTCATACAGCATGTTTTTCATGGAGTTTAATTTGATCGCCATATGGGCGAATTTTTCCTGAATCAACTGGAAACGGCCAATAGCCTCGCCAAACTGCACACGCTGGTTGGCGTAGCGCGCCGCATCTTCAAAGGCGCACATCGCAGTACCGTAGTTGGTGAGGGCTACCAGGAAACGTTCGTGGTCGAACTCTTCTTTGACGCGGTTAAAGCCATTACCTTCCCGACCGAACATGTCTTTCTCGTCCAGTTCCACGTCGTCAAAGGTGATTTCACAGCAGCTATCCATACGCAGGCCGAGCTTCTCAAGTTTGGTCACTTTGATGCCCGGTTTGCTCATATCAACAAACCATTCGGTGTAGACAGGTTTGTCCGGAGAAGCCCCGTCGCGCGCCATCACCACGATGTACGGGGTGTAGGCGCTACTGGTAATAAAACACTTACTACCATTGAGGTAAATCTTACCATTTCTACGGGTATAAGTCGTTTTCAGGCTACCCACGTCGGAGCCCGCGCCCGGTTCGGTAATCGCTGAGTTCCACATCTGCTTACCGGTGCCGCGAAACGCCATAATCTTGTCGATCTGCTCTTGGGTGCCTTCACGCAGGAAGGTGTTAAACCCGCCCGGCAGCTGGTACAGCACGTAGGTTGGCGCCCCCAAACGACCCAGTTCCATCCACACAGCGGCAAGAGTGACGAATCCCGCATCCAGACCACCGTGCTCTTCCGGGATCAGCAGGCTATCGATACCCATATCTGCCAGTGCTTTGACAAAACGTTCGGGGTAGACGCTGTCACGGTCGCACTCGGCAAAATAGGCCTCCCAGTTTTCGCTGGCCATCAGTTCGCGGATACCGGCGACAAACAGTTCCTGCTCATCATTCAAATTAAAATCCATCTTTCAACCTCTTGATATTTTGGGGGTTAATTAATCTTTCCAGTTCTGTTTCGCGTCTTTAATAAAGGAGAGCGTCACCATAATGTTGACGAAGAACAGCGGGCATCCTCCGGCGATAATGGCGGTTTGAATCGGTTTCAGGCCGCCGAGCGCCAGTAGAACAATGCCGATAATGCCTACCAGAATTGACCAGCCGATACGCACCAGCAGCGGCGGTTCTTCACCGTCGCGCACTTCGCGACAGGTAGACATCGCCAGGGTGTAAGAGCAGGCGTTAATCAGGGTAACGGTGGCAATAAAGCAGAGAATAAAGAAGCCCCACATGGTGGCGGTGCTGAGTGGAAGAGCGGCCCAGGTTTCGATGATGGCGCGCGCCACACCGTACTGTTCGATCAGGTTTGGAATGTTGATGATGTTTTTATCCATCAACAGCAGAGTGTTACTGCCGAGCACGGTCCACAGGATCCAGGTGGATGCTGTCAGGCCCATCACCATACCAAAGCACAGTTCACGCACGGTACGTCCACGGGAAATACGGGCCAGGAAAATACTCATCTGGATGGCGTAAATTACCCACCACGCCCAGTAGAACACGGTCCAACCCTGCGGGAAGCCACCTTTGCCAACGGCATCGGTATAGAACAACATGCGCGGCAGATACATCAGCAACATCCCCACCGAGTCGGTGAAGTAGTTCATGATGAAGCTGGCACCGCTGACGATGAATACCCAGCCGAGCATCAGGAAACTCAGATAGCTGCGCACGTCGCTGGCGATTTTTACCCCTTTTTGCAGACCACAGGCTACGCAGATAGCGTTGAGGATGATCCAGCAGGTAATGATGATGGCGTCCAGTTGCAGAGTATGCGGAATACCAAACAGATACTGCATACACTCGGTTACCAGCGGTGTGGCAAGACCCAGGCTGGTACCCATTGCGAAGATCAGCGCCACCAGATAGAAGTTATCGACGATAGTACCAAACAGCCCTTTGGCGTGTTTTTCGCCAACCAGTGGTACGAGGGTAGAGCTGGGGCGAATCACATCCATTTTGCGGACAAAGAAGAAGTAAGCGAAGGCGACTGAAAGGAAGCTGTAAGTGGCCCACGGCAGAGGTCCCCAGTGGAACAAGCTGTAAGCCAGCCCCAGTTCTTTTGCACCAGTAGAGTTTGGTTCTAAAGCAAATGGCGGCGTGGAAATGTAGTAGTAGATTTCAATTGATCCCCAGAACAGTACGGCGGCTGACGTACAGGAGGCGAACATCATAAAGATCCAACTGGCGGTGCTGAACTCGGGTGGTTCGTTACCTAAACGCTTTTTGGCATACGGGCCAAACACCAGCCAGAACCAGCCGAAAAGCATCACCACCATATACCATTCAAACGCCCATCCCCATACATTGGTGACGTAACTGAATACGGCATTAATAACGACATTAGCCGCATCCAGATCTCTGACTGTAAGCCAACAGAGTATGCCAACAATTATTAACGGCGGAAAGAATACCTTCGGTTCTATTCCCGTTTTTCTCTTTTCATTCTTCATGAGTTAATTCCACTGTGAAAACGAATATTTATTTTGCGTTCCCGTTTGTTTTATTTTTGTTAACATTTAATATAATTATTATTAACCTCGTTGACGCGTTAATGGCTAACTCATAATGGGTATTCAGTTGGCTGTGTTCTGTGATGCCTATCACGTTTTGTTATTGGCTGAAAATAGCGAATATCGATGTGAATATTCATTATTAATCAATTGCATATCGCTATTTTTGAGTAAAAAAATAGCATCTGACTTTCAATATTGGTGATCCATAAAACAATATTGAAAATTTCTTTTGGCTACGTCGTGTTTTCAATATTGGTGAGGAACTTAACAATATTGAAAGTTGAATTTATCTGCGTGTGACATTTTCAATATTGGTGATTAAAGTTTTATTCCCGAATTAAAGGACGTGATATCTGTAATTAACACCACCGATATGAACGACGTTTCCTTCATGATTTCTGGAGATGCAATGAAGATTATTACTTGCTATAAGTGCGTGCCTGATGAACAGGATATTGCGATCAATAATGCTGATGGTTCATTAGACTTCAGCAAAGCCGATGCGAAAATAAGCCAATACGATCTGAACGCTATTGAAGCGGCTTGCCAGTTAAAACAGCAGGCGGCAGAGGCGCAGGTGACGGCCTTAAGTGTGGGCGGTAAAGCTCTGACCAACGCCAAAGGGCGTAAAGATGTGTTGTCGCGCGGCCCGGATGAACTGATTGTAGTGATTGATGATCAGTTCGAGCAGGCACTGCCGCAACAAACTGCGACCGCACTGGCTGCGGCTGCCCAGAAAGCAGGCTTTGATCTGATCCTCTGCGGCGATGGTTCTTCTGACCTTTATGCCCAGCAGGTTAGTTTGCTGGTGGGCGAAATCCTCAACATTCCAGCAGTTAACGGTGTCAGCAAAATTCTCGCCCTGACGGCAGATACCCTCACCGTTGAGCGCGAACTGGAAGATGAAACAGAAACTTTAAGCATTCCGCTGCCTGCGGTTGTTGCTGTTTCCACTGATATCAACTCCCCACAAATTCCTTCGATGAAAGCCATTCTCGGTGCGGCGAAAAAGCCAGTCCAGGTGTGGTCGGCGGCGGATATCGGTTTTAACGCGCAGGCAGCCTGGTCAGAACAACAGGTTGCCGCACCGAAACAGCGCGAGCGTCAGCGCATCGTGATTGAAGGCGACGGCGAAGAACAGATCGCCGCATTTGCTGAAAATCTTCGCAAAGTCATTTAATTACAGGGGATGCTATGAACACGTTTTCTCAAGTCTGGGTATTCAGCGATACCCCTTTTCGTCTGCCGGAACTGATGAACGGTGCGCAGGCTTTAGCTAATCAAATCAATACTTTTGTCCTGAGTGATGCCGACGGCGCACTGGCAATCCAGCTCGGCGCTAATCATGTCTGGAAATTAAGCGGTAAGCCGGACGATCGGATGATCGAAGATTACGCAGGAGTGATGGCGGACACCATTCGCCAGAACGGCGCGGACGGCCTGGTGCTGCTACCGAACACTCGTCGTGGCAAATTACTGGCGGCGAAACTGGGTTATCGCCTTAAAGCGGCGGTTTCTAACGATGCCAGCACCGTCAGTGTGCAGGATGGTAAAGCGACGGTGAAACACATGGTTTACGGCGGTCTGGCGATTGGCGAAGAGCGGATTGCCACACCGTATGCGGTACTGACCATTAGTAGCGGCACGTTCGATGCGACTCAGCCGGATGCATCACGTACTGGCGAAACGCACACCGTTGAGTGGCAGGCTCCGGCGGTGGCGGTTACCCGCACGGCAACACAGGCGCGCCAGAGCAACAGTGTCGATCTCGACAAAGCCCGTCTGGTGGTCAGCGTCGGTCGCGGTATTGGCTGCAAAGAAAACATTGCGCTGGCAGAGCAACTTTGCCAGGCGATAGGCGCGGAGCTGGCCTGTTCTCGTCCGGTGGCGGAAAACGAAAAATGGATGGAGCACGAACGCTATGTCGGTATCTCCAACCTGATGTTGAAACCTGAACTGTACCTGGCGGTGGGGATCTCCGGGCAGATCCAGCACATGGTGGGCGCTAACGCGTCGCAAACCATTTTCGCCATCAATAAAGATAAAAATGCGCCGATCTTCCAGTACGCGGATTACGGCATTGTTGGCGACGCCGTGAAGATCCTTCCGGCGCTGACCGCAGCTTTAGCGCGTTGATCCACTCTGGCAGGGCTGTATTTCGGCCCTGCTGCTGACAGGGAGCTCTTATGTCCGAAGATATCTTTGACGCCATCATCGTCGGTGCTGGGCTTGCCGGTTCGGTTGCCGCACTGGTGCTCGCCCGCGAAGGGGCGCAAGTGTTAGTTATCGAGCGAGGCAATTCCGCAGGTGCCAAGAACGTTACTGGCGGGCGTCTCTATGCCCACAGTCTGGAACACATTATTCCTGGTTTCGCCGAAAGCGCGCCTGTTGAACGCCTGATCACTCATGAAAAACTCGCGTTTATGACAGAAAAGTCAGCGATGACCATGGACTACTGCAATGGCGACGAAACCTCACCATCCCAGCGTTCTTACTCTGTTTTGCGCAGTAAATTTGATTGCTGGCTGATGGAGCAGGCCGAAGAAGCGGGCGCGCAGTTAATTACCGGGATTCGCGTCGATAACCTCGTGCAGCGTGATGGCAAAGTTGTCGGCGTAGAAGCCGATGGCGATGTGATTGAAGCGAAAACGGTGATCCTTGCCGATGGGGTGAACTCCATCCTTGCCGAAAAGCTGGGGATGGCAAAACGCGTTAAACCGACGGATGTGGCGGTTGGCGTGAAGGAGTTGATTGAGTTACCGAAGTCAGTTATCGAAGACCGTTTTCAGTTGCAGGGTAATCAGGGCGCGGCTTGCCTGTTTGCGGGTTCTCCCACCGATGGCCTGATGGGCGGTGGCTTCCTTTATACCAATGAAAATACCCTGTCGCTGGGGCTGGTTTGTGGTCTGCATCATCTGCATGACGCGAAAAAATCGGTGCCGCAAATGCTGGAAGATTTCAAACAGCATCCGGCAGTTGCACCGCTGATCGCGGGCGGCAAGCTGGTGGAATATTCCGCTCATGTCGTGCCGGAAGCAGGCATCAACATGCTGCCGGAACTGGTCGGTGACGGCGTATTGATTGCCGGTGATGCCGCCGGAATGTGTATGAATCTCGGTTTTACCATTCGCGGTATGGATCTGGCGATTGCTGCCGGGGAAGCGGCAGCAAAAACCGTGCTTTCAGCGATGAAAAGCGACGATTTCAGTAAGCAGAAACTGGCGGAATATCGTCAGCATCTGGAGAGTGGCCCGCTGCGCGATATGCGCATGTACCAAAAACTACCGGCGTTCCTTGATAACCCACGCATGTTTAGCGGCTACCCGGAACTGGCGGTGGGCGTGGCGCGTGACCTGTTCACCATTGACGGCAGTGCGCCGGAACTGATGCGCAAGAAAATCCTCCGTCACGGCAAGAAAGTAGGTTTCATCAATCTGCTCAAGGATGGCATGAAAGGAGTGACCGTTTTATGACTTCTCCCGTCAATGTGGACGTCAAACTGGGCGTCAATAAATTCAATGTCGATGAAGAGCATCCGCACATTGTTGTGAAGGCCGATGCCGATAAACAGGTGCTGGAGCTGCTGGTGAAAGCGTGCCCCGCAGGTCTGTACAAGAAGCAGGATGACGGCAGTGTGCGCTTCGATTACGCCGGATGTCTGGAGTGCGGCACCTGTCGCATTCTGGGACTGGGGTCAGCGCTGGAGCAGTGGGAATACCCGCGCGGCACCTTTGGTGTGGAGTTTCGTTACGGCTGATGTTGGTTTGATAAGTAACGCCGTACTGACTCTCATTGCAAAAACAGGAATAACCCATGCAACCGTCCAGAAACTTTGACGATCTCAAATTCTCCTCTATTCACCGCCGCATTTTGCTGTGGGGAAGCGGTGGTCCGTTTCTGGATGGTTATGTACTGGTAATGATTGGCGTGGCGCTGGAGCAACTGACTCCGGCGCTGAAACTGGACGCTGACTGGATTGGCTTGCTGGGCGCGGGAACGCTCGCCGGGCTGTTCGTCGGCACATCGCTGTTTGGCTATATCTCCGATAAAGTCGGACGGCGCAAAATGTTTCTCATCGATATCATCGCCATTGGGGTGATTTCTGTAGCGACGATGTTTGTCTCATCCCCCGTCGAACTGCTGGTGATGCGGGTACTCATCGGCATTGTTATCGGTGCGGATTATCCCATCGCCACCTCAATGATCACCGAATTCTCCAGTACCCGTCAGCGGGCGTTTTCCATCAGCTTTATCGCCGCCATGTGGTATGTCGGCGCGACCTGCGCCGATCTGGTCGGTTACTGGCTGTATGATGTGGAAGGCGGCTGGCGCTGGATGCTGGGTAGCGCAGCGATCCCCTGTTTGTTGATTTTGATTGGTCGATTCGAACTGCCTGAATCTCCCCGCTGGTTGTTACGCAAAGGGCGAGTAAAAGAGTGCGAAGAGATGATGATCAAACTGTTTGGCGAACCGGTGGCTTTCGATGAAGAGCAGCCGCAGCAAACCCGTTTTCGCGATCTGTTCAATCGCCGCCATTTTCCTTTTGTTCTGTTTGTTGCCGCCATCTGGACTTGCCAGGTGATCCCGATGTTCGCCATCTACACCTTTGGCCCGCAAATCGTTGGTTTGTTGGGATTGGGGGTTGGCAAAAACGCGGCACTAGGGAATGTGGTGATTAGCCTGTTCTTTATGCTCGGCTGTATTCCACCGATGCTGTGGTTAAACACTGCCGGACGGCGTCCATTGTTGATTGGCAGCTTTGCCATGATGACGCTGGCGCTGGCGGTTTTGGGGCTGATCCCGGATATGGGGATCTGGCTGGTAGTGATGGCCTTTGCGGTGTATGCCTTTTTCTCTGGCGGGCCGGGTAATTTGCAGTGGCTCTATCCTAATGAACTCTTCCCGACGGATATCCGCGCCTCTGCCGTGGGCGTGATTATGTCCTTAAGTCGTATTGGCACCATTGTTTCGACCTGGGCACTGCCGATCTTTATCAATAATTACGGCATCAGTAACACGATGCTGATGGGCGCGGGTATCTCGCTATTTGGCCTGCTGATTTCTATAGCATTTGCCCCGGAAACGCGTGGGATGTCACTGGCGCAGACCAGCAATATGACGATTCGCAGGCAGCGAGCGGGGTAATTTATTCAGATTTCTCTCTTTTCTGAATCAATATTATTGACTATAAGCCGCGTGAATATGTGACTACACTTTGTGGGAAAACAAAGGCGTAATTGCGCAGGCTAACTATGATCTTAATAATTTATGCGCATCCGTATCCGCATCATTCCCATGCGAATAAACGGATGCTTGAACAGGCAAGGACGCTGGAAGGCGTCGAAATTCGCTCTCTTTATCAACTCTATCCTGACTTCAATATCGATATTGCCGCCGAGCAGGCGGCGCTGTCTCGCGCCGATCTGATTGTCTGGCAGCACCCGATGCAGTGGTACAGCATTCCACCGCTCCTCAAATTGTGGATCGATAAAGTTTTCTCGCATGGCTGGGCTTACGGTCACGGTGGCACGGCGCTGCATGGCAAACATTTGCTGTGGGCGGTGACGACCGGCGGTGGGGAAAGCCATTTTGAGATTGGCGCGCATCCAGGTTTTGATGTGCTGTCACAGCCGCTACAGGCGACGGCAATTTACTGCGGGCTGAACTGGCTACCACCGTTTGCCATGCACTGCACCTTTATTTGTGACGACGAAACCCTCGAAGGGCAGGCGCGCCACTATAAGCAACGTCTGCTGGAATGGCAGGAGGCACATCATGGATAGCCATACGCTGATTCAGGCGCTGATTTATCTCGGTTCGGCGGCGCTGATTGTACCCATTGCGGTACGCCTTGGGCTTGGCTCGGTACTTGGCTACCTGATTGCAGGCTGCATTATTGGCCCGTGGGGGCTGCGGCTGGTGACTGATGCCGAATCTATCCTCCACTTTGCCGAAATCGGCGTGGTGCTGATGCTGTTTATTATCGGCCTCGAACTCGATCCTCAAAGGTTGTGGAAGTTACGCGCGGCAGTGTTCGGTGGTGGCGCATTGCAGATGCTGATTTGCGGTGGCCTGCTGGGGCTGTTCTGCATGTTCCTCGGCATGCGCTGGCAGATAGCGGAACTGATTGGCATGACCCTGGCGCTCTCCTCAACAGCGATTGCCATGCAGGCGATGAATGAGCGCAACCTGACGGTAACACAGATGGGCCGCAGTGCCTTTGCGGTGCTGCTGTTCCAGGATATCGCCGCGATCCCGCTGGTGGCGATGATCCCGCTACTGGCGGCGAGCAGCGCCTCGACCACGCTGGGCGCATTTGCCCTGTCGGCATTAAAAGTGGTGGGCGCGCTGGTGCTGGTGGTATTGCTGGGGCGTTATGTCACGCGTCCGGCGCTGCGCTTTGTCGCGCGCTCTGGCTTGCGGGAAGTGTTCAGTGCCGTGGCATTATTCCTCGTGTTTGGCTTTGGTTTGCTGCTGGAAGAGGTCGGCCTGTCGATGGCGATGGGCGCGTTTCTGGCGGGCGTATTGCTGGCAAGCTCGGAATATCGTCATGCACTGGAAAGCGATATTGAACCGTTCAAGGGCTTGCTGCTGGGACTGTTTTTCATTGGCGTTGGCATGTCGATAGACTTTGGTACGCTGATTGAAAATCCGTTGCGTATTGTGATTCTTTTGCTCGGCTTCCTCATCATCAAAATCGCCATGTTGTGGCTGATTGCCCGACCGTTGCAGGTGCCGAATAAACAGCGTCGCTGGTTTGCAGTGTTGTTAGGGCAGGGCAGTGAGTTTGCCTTTGTGGTATTTGGTGCGGCGCAGATGGCGAATGTGCTGGAGCCGGAGTGGGCGAAATCACTGACTCTGGCGGTGGCGCTGTCGATGGCGGCAACACCGATTCTGCTGGTGATCCTCAATCGCCTTGAGCAATCTTCTACTGAAGAGGAGCGCGAAGCCGATGAGATCGACGAAGAACAGCCGCGGGTAATCATTGCCGGATTCGGGCGTTTTGGGCAGATCACCGGACGTTTACTGCTCTCCAGCGGGGTGAAAATGGTGGTACTCGATCACGACCCGGACCATATAGAAACCTTGCGTAAATTTGGCATGAAAGTGTTTTACGGCGATGCCACGCGGATGGATTTACTGGAATCTGCGGGTGCGGCGAAAGCGGAAGTGCTGATTAACGCCATTGACGATCCGCAAACTAACCTGCAACTGACCGAGATGGTGAAGGAGCATTTCCCGCATTTGCAGATTATTGCCCGCGCCCGCGATGTCGACCACTACATCCGTTTGCGCCAGGCTGGTGTTGAAAAGCCGGAGCGTGAAACCTTTGAAGGCGCGTTGAAAACCGGGCGCCTGGCGTTGGAAAGTTTAGGGCTGGGGCCATATGAAGCGCGAGAACGTGCGGATGTGTTCCGCCGCTTTAATATTCAGATGGTGGAAGAGATGGCGATGGGCGAAAACGACACCAAAGCCCGCGCGGCGGTTTATAAACGCACCAGCGCGATGTTGAGCGAAATCATCACTGAGGATCGCGAACATCTGTCATTAATTCAACGGCATGGCTGGCAGGGAACCGAAGAAGGGAAACATACCGGTAATATGGCGGATGAACCGTAAACTAAACCCTTATCCTAATAAAGAGTGACGTAAATCACGCTTTACAGCTAACTATTTGTTTTTATTTCATTGTAATGCGGCGAGTCCACGAACAGATTATGGACTCGCCAGCAAAATAAAAATTTTCCTCAACATCATCCTCTCGCCAGTCGACGAAGGTTTACGCTTTACGTATAGTGACGACAATTTTTTATATCGGGAAATTTCAATGATCAGTTTGATTGCGGCGCTAGCGGTAGATCGCGTTATCGGCATGGAAAACGCCATGCCCTGGAATCTGCCTGCCGATCTCGCCTGGTTTAAACGTAACACCTTAAATAAACCTGTGATTATGGGCCGCCATACCTGGGAATCCATCGGCCGCCCGCTACCTGGACGCAAGAATATTGTCATTAGCAGCCAGCCGGGGACGGACGATCGCGTAACGTGGGTGACGTCAGTTGATGAAGCCATCGCGGCATGCGGTGATGTTCCGGAAATTATGGTGATTGGTGGCGGTCGCGTTTATGAGCAGTTCCTGCCGAAAGCGCAAAAACTGTATCTGACGCATATCGACGCGGAAGTGGAAGGCGACACCCATTTCCCGGATTACGAGCCGGATGACTGGGAATCGGTATTCAGCGAATTCCACGACGCCGATGCGCAGAACTCTCATAGTTATTGCTTTGAGATTCTGGAGCGGCGGTAAGTTTTTGCCAGGACTACAAATTGAACGATAAGACGTTTGATTTTACCAGTGAGCGCGATTTTGTGAGTCGCGCTCATTGCGTAGGTCTAAACCCTCAAGCCACTCTACAGTGGAATGAAGTAAACGAGGATGCCATCTCGGCATTAAATGAACTTGCAGAAGAAACAGGATGTTTCTCTGATGAGTACCGGAAGTTTTAAGTTTTTAAACTCTGCTATTTCTGTAAAGAGGTCAGAATGTTGAGTATCTGCTAAATACTTACTTTTTGGTCTATCGTCTGGCGATGTATTTTGGATTGTTACAGATCATATCGTAGTTGAATAACATCAGCAAAGTGTTTTTTGAATAACCGAATCCAAGTTTGGTCATCAAAAACATCACCGATGATGTCAGGAATTTCAATTATTCGAAGATCATCAGGACTCGAAAGTAGCAGTTCAAGCAATTCTTTAGTGGGTAACTTCTGGGCGTAGGGAATAGTTTCTGGCGGATAAAGTTGCTTAAGTTGTTGCCAAATATCAATGAGTTGGGTCGTTTTACTTTCTGTTATCCATACATCGTCAGCCATCCTGGTTATGTTCATTATTGACTGCTGAGAGACAGAACAGAAGAAGCCGTAGTCGACTGCAACGCTGATGCAATCACATAGAAAAGCGATTCGCCTGCGATGCCAGGTCCGCTGCTCAGCAAATGGGGGTTCATCTGCTTCGTCAATCATTGCCAGAATAATTTCTCTGGTATTAAGCCCGCTGTTGATTTCTCGCACTTAGATATTTTCCGCTAAATAGGCGCGTATTTGTCTCAGGAATTTTTCATTCCCAAAGCCTTTCTCGCAGCTGCACTAACAGGGTAAATTTTTTCTGGCGGCAGGAAGGATTTCGCCTGTGTTGTTTTGCCGTTTATCAAAAGGTTATGACACTTTCGCACCAGCGGCGTCAGATCATCAATGGCAACAATCGCGTCTTCGTTAAATTGACTGATCAAGTTACGAGAAATACCAAGCTGTAATGATCGGTGCTCCAGTTTTTTACCATTTATGCTGCGTTCTGGATCCCACTGAACATACACATTTGCTTGTGCAAATAACGTTTCCCAAATTCCTGCATGTGGATAGACATGGGCTTCCGGCGTGGTTAGCACCGATTGTTCCAGCAATGTATCAAAGAAGGTGCGTTTGATTCGGATTGCGAGAATGCGTTGTTGATCTTTTTTCAGTCCCCAGTTGCTACGCTCCATCATCCACATAAAAGAGGGTTTAATCCAGGTCATGCGGTTGAATGAAAAAGGTGCGCCAAATCGCCCGTTACGTACGGCGACGTCAGCGATTGCATCATTGTAAGCCTGATAAACCGTGATGGTGTGCTGATTGTAATCAGCACATATTTCAAAATAGTCAGCCATTATTCCTCCCTGAATGGTAATTAGTTAAGACGCGACCGCCTCTCCCTCACCCAAATCCTTATGTCGGTTCGACGGCTGGACAAAATACTGCTTATCTTCCCAGCGCAGGCAGGTTAATGACCCACCCCAGCAGCAGCCGGTATCCAGCGCGTAAATACCTTCCGGCGTACCTTTGCCTTCCAGCGATGCCCAGTGACCAAAGGCGATGCTGTATTCTTCAGCGACAGGGCCAGGAATCGCAAACCACGGTTTCAGTGGGGCAGGGGCTTCTTCCGGCGACTCTTTGCTGTACATATCCAGTTGGCCGTTCGGAAAGCAAAAGCGCATACGGGTAAAGGCATTGGTGATAAAACGCAGTCGCGCCAGACCACGTAACTCTGGCGTCCAGTTATTCGGCATGTCGCCGTACATGGCGTCAAGGAAGAAAGGATAGGAGTCACTCGACAACACCGCTTCTACGTCGTGAGCACACTCTTTGGCAGTCTCTAAGTCCCACTGCGGCGTGATCCCCGCGTGGGTCATCACCAGTTTTTTTTCTTCATCGATTTGCAGCAAAGGCTGACGGCGCAGCCAGTTAAGCAGCTCATCGGCATCAGGCGCTTCCAGTAGCGCAGTCAGGCGATCTTTCGGTTTGTTGCGGCTGATTCCGGCGAATACCGCCAGAAGATGTAAATCGTGATTGCCCAGTACCAGACGCACGCTATCGCCTAAGGATTTCACGTAGCGCAGGACCTCCAGCGAACCAGGGCCGCGCGCGACCAGGTCACCCGTCAGCCAGAGGGTATCTTTCCCAGGGGTAAATTCTATTTTGTGTAGCAATGCTGCCAGTTCATCGTAACAGCCATGAACATCGCCAATAAGGTATGTCGCCATATTATTTTAATGAATGAGTATTGGAACGGAGAGTCGGAATACGGGAATATCGATGCGGAACGGAACGCCGTTTTCATCGATCATTTCGTAGTGACCCTGCATGGTGCCCAGCGGCGTTTCAATAATCGCACCGCTGGTGTACTGGTATTCTTCGCCAGGGGCGATATGCGGCTGGACGCCCACCACACCTTCGCCCTGGACTTCGGTTTCACGGCCATTGCCGTTGGTGATCAGCCAGTAACGTCCCAACAACTGCACTGGCGCTCGCCCCAGGTTGCGTATGGTTACAGTATAAGAAAAAACGTAACGTTCATTATCAGGTGAAGATTGCGCTTCAATGTAAACACTTTGAACCTGAATACACACTCGGGGCGAATTGATCATCGTTAACTCTCCTGCAAAGGCGCGTTCTCCGCCAGATAGTTCGCCATCTGGCAATATTGCGCGACAGAGATATTTTCCGCTCGCATCGCCGGGTCGATCCCCATTCCCGTTAACGCATCGACGCTAAACAAGTTGCCGAGGCTGTTACGAATGGTTTTACGACGCTGGTTAAAGGCTTCAGTGGTGATACGACTCAACACGCGAATATCTTTAACCGGATAAGGCATCGTCGTGTGCGGAACCAGACGTACGACGGCGGAATCCACTTTGGGTGGTGGTGTAAAGGCTGATGGCGGCACTTCCAGCACCGGGATCACGTTGCAATAGTATTGCGCCATGACGCTTAATCGACCATACGCCTTGCTGTTCGGTCCTGCAACCAGACGATTCACCACCTCTTTTTGCAACATGAAGTGCATGTCGGCAATGGCATCAGTATAGCTAAACAGATGGAACATCAACGGCGTGGAGATGTTATATGGCAGGTTGCCGAAAACACGCAGCGGCTGGCCCATTTTCTCTGCCAGTTCACCGAAGTTGAAGGTCATCGCATCCTGCTGATAAATAGTCAGTTTCGGGCCTAAGAACGGATGCGTTTGCAGGCGCGCTGCCAGGTCACGGTCAAGCTCGATGACTGTCAGCTGGTCCAGTCGTTCGCCAACCGGTTCGGTTAAAGCAGCCAGACCGGGGCCGATTTCGACCATTGCCTGGCCCTTTTGCGGGTTAATGGCAGAAACAATACTGTCGATCACGAACTGATCGTTGAGAAAGTTTTGCCCGAAGCGTTTACGGGCTAAATGGCCCTGGTGGACTCGATTATTCATTGGGTATTAACAATCATTTTGATGGCGAGATTAAGCGCCGTAATAAAACTGCCGACATCGGCTTTGCCACGTCCCGCCAGTTCAAGCGCGGTGCCGTGGTCCACTGATGTGCGAATAAAGGGCAGGCCCAGCGTAATGTTCACACCGCGCCCGAAGCCCTGGTATTTTAGCACGGGAAGACCCTGATCGTGGTACATCGCCAGCACAGCGTCGGCGTTGTCGAGATATTTCGGCTGAAACAGGGTATCGGCAGGCAACGGCCCGTTGAGTTTCATCCCTTGCGCCCGGAACTCGTCGAGAACGGGAATGATGGTGTCTATCTCTTCCGTACCCATATGACCGCCTTCGCCCGCGTGCGGATTCAGCCCACAGACCAGAATGCGCGGTTCGGCAATACCAAATTTGCTACGCAAATCGTGATGCAAAATAGCAATCACTTCGTGCAGAAGCTCAGGGGTGATGGCGTCAGCAATATCGCGCAGCGGTAAATGCGTTGTTGCCAGCGCCACGCGAAGTTCTTCGGTCGCCAGCATCATCACCACTTTTTTCGCCTGCGAGCGTTCTTCGAAAAACTCGGTATGACCGGTAAACGGGATGCCAGCGTCGTTAATGACGCCCTTATGCACAGGCCCGGTGATCAGCGCGGCAAATTCACCTTTCAGGCAACCGTCGCACGCGCGCGCCAGCGTCTCCACCACATAATGCCCATTCTGAACTGCTAATTGTCCCGCAGTGGCAGGTGCGCGTAGTGCAATAGGAAGTAGCGTCAGCGTTCCCGCAGATTGTGGTTGCGCAGGGGAGTCGGGGGAATAAGGGCGGAGGGTGAGCGGCAAACCGAGCATTGCTGCCCGGTCGGTAAGGAGAGAGGCATCGGCACAAACAACCAGTTCTACCGGCCACTCTCGTTGTGCAAGCTGGACAACTAAGTCCGGGCCAATCCCGGCGGGTTCGCCGGGAGTGATCACAACACGTTGGGGTTTAACCATTAGTTGCTCAAAATTTTCACATAAGCGCTGGCGCGTTGTTCCTGCATCCAGCTTGCTGCTTCTTCCGAGAACTTACGGTTCATCAGCATGCGGTATGCACGATCTTTTTGCGCCGCATCGGTTTTATCGACGTTACGGGTGTCCAGCAGTTCGATTAAATGCCAGCCGAATGAAGAGTGAACCGGTGCACTCATTTGACCTTTATTCATGCGGGTCAACGCATCACGGAAGGCTGGATCGAAAATATCTGGCGTAGCCCAACCGAGATCGCCGCCCTGATTTGCAGAGCCCGGATCCTGAGAGAACTCTTTCGCTGCCGCAGCAAATGTGGTTTTACCACTCTTGATATCTGCAGCAATTTGTTCCAGTTTCACGCGGGCCTGTTCGTCAGTCATGATCGGCGACGGCTTCAGCAGAATATGGCGAGCATGAACTTCGGTCACCGAGATATTTTTGCTTTCGCCACGCAGGTCGTTAACTTTCAGAATGTGGAAGCCAACGCCGGAACGAATTGGGCCAACAATGTCGCCTTTCTTCGCGGTGTTTAATGCCTGGGCGAAGATCCCCGGCAGCTCCTGAATGCGGCCCCAGCCCATTTGACCGCCGTTCAGCGCTTGCTGATCGGCAGAGTGAGCGATAGCCAGTTTGCCGAAGTCTGCACCGTTACGCGCCTGATCGACAATGGCGCGCGCCTGAGTTTCCGCCTCATTCACCTGTTCAGAAGACGGGTTTTCCGGCAGCGGGATCAGAATATGGCTTAAGTTCAGCTCAGTGCTGGCATCATTTTGATTACCAACTTGCTGCGCCAGAGCTTCAACTTCCTGTGGCAGGATAGTGATGCGACGACGCACTTCGTTGTTGCGCACTTCCGAGATAATCATCTCTTTGCGGATCTGATTACGATAGGTGTTGTAGTTCAGACCATCGTAAGCCAGACGGCTGCGCATCTGATCCAGCGTCATGTTGTTCTGTTTGGCAATGTTTGCAATCGCCTGATCAAGCTGCTCATCGGAGATTTTTACCCCCATTTTCTGCCCCATCTGCAGGAGGATTTGATCCATGATCAAACGCTCCATGATTTGGTGGCGCAGCGTAGCGTCATCAGGAAGTTGCTGCCTTGCCTGGGCAGCGTTCATTTTCACCGACTGCATTAATCCATCAACGTCGCTTTCCAGCACGACGCCGTTATTGACGACGGCTGCGACTTTATCGACTACCTGGGGGGCAGCGAAACTGGTATTCGCAATCATGGCGATACCGAGAAGCAGCGTTTTCCAGTTCTTCATACTTTTTCCATTTCAATTAACCGCACTGCGGATTACGTGGTAAATCAACAAATCACAAAGAGTTTTGATACGGCAGAATGTTCGAACGCAGCATCTCTTGCGTACCCAGACCGTAGTTGGAACTCAGGCCGCGAAGTTCGATGTTAAAGCCGATTGCGTTGTCATATATCGCATGTTGCTTATCGTTATCCCAACCGTTCAGCTTACGCTCATAACCGACGCGAATCGCATAGCAGCAGGAGCTGTATTGCACGCCTAACATTGAGTCGGCTTGCTTGTTCGCGTTGGTGTCGTAGTAGTACGCCCCGACAATCGACCAACGATCGGCGATTGGCCAGCTAGCGACTGCACCTACCTGCGAAATGCCATTCTTATACTGCTCGGCAGTCGAATAGTATTTAGGCAGCGTAGCCTGAATATATTCCGGGCTGGCGTAGCGGTAGTTCAGCTGCACCAGACGGTCTTCATCCCGACGGTATTCAATGCTGGTGTTACTGGTGGCTACGTTATCCAGACGAGTATCGTACTGAATGCCGCCACGCAATCCCCAGCGCTCGGAGATGCGCCAGTAGGTATCGCCTGCCCATACCAGTGAGCCCGTTTTGTCGTCATTCTCCCATGTTATGTTGTCATCGCCGGTGCGAGACTCCGTGAAATAGTAGATTTGACCAACGGAAATATTAAAACGTTCAACGGCTGCATCATCATATACGCGAGTTGTGATGCCGGTCGTCACCTGGTTCGCGGAAGCAATACGGTCAAGACCGCCATAAGTCCGGTCCCGGAACAGGCCCGAGTAGTCCGATTGCAGCAAGGAGGAGTCGTAGTTATAGATGTCGCTCTGATCGCGATACGGCACATACAGGTATTGCGCGCGCGGCTCCAGCGTCTGGGTGTAACCCGGCGCGAGCATTTCCATATCACGTTCGAAGACCATTTTGCCGTCAACTTTAAATTGCGGCATTACGCGGTTAACAGAATCTGCCAACTTATTGTTTTGTGGGTTGCTGTTATACCAGTCGAGATTGGTCTGCTGATAATGGGTAGCCAGCAGCTTCGCTTCGGTATTGATACTGCCCCAGGTGTTAGATAACGGCAGGTTAATCGTCGGCTCCAGATGAACACGGGTGGCCTCTGGCATATTGCTGTTTGTATTAACAAAATGCACTGCCTGACCATAAATTCGGGTATCAAACGGACCGAGATCGTTATGGTAGTAGTTGACGTCTAACTGCGGTTCAGCGGCATAGCTGTTGCCACTGGTATCATCAAAAACCTGGAATTGTTTAGTCGAAAGCGTGGCGTCAAAGTTCTGCACCGCATAGCCGACGCTGAATTTTTGCGTGGCGTAACCATCGGTACTGGAACCATATTTATTATCAAAATCGTTGAAATAGGTCGGGTCGCTGACTTTGGTGTAGTCGATGTTAAAGCGCCAAACCTGATCCATCACTCCGGAGTGTTGCCAGTAGAACAACCAACGGCGTGAATTGCTATCTTCCGGATGTTCATCTTCATAGACTTTATCCGAAGGCAGATAGTCCAGTTCCATCAAGCCTGCGCCAGCCTGGGTGAGATAACGGAATTCGTTTTCCCACATAATGTTGCCACGACGATGCATATAATGCGGCGTGATGGTGGCATCCATATTTGGCGCGATGTTCCAGTAATACGGCAGGTAGAACTCAAAGTAGTTGGTGGTGGTGTACTTAGCGTTCGGGATTAAGAAACCAGAACGGCGTTTGTCACCTACCGGCAACTGTAAATAGGGGCTGTAAAAGATCGGAACCGGACCCACTTTAAAACGAGCGTTCCAGATCTCTGCGACTTGTTCTTCGCGGTCATGAATAATTTCACTACCCACCACGCTCCAGGTATCAGAACCTGGCAGACAGGAGGTAAAAGTACCGTTATCCAGAATGGTGTAGCGGTTTTCGCCACGCTGTTTCATCAGGTCTGCTTTACCGCGCCCCTGACGCCCTACCATCTGATAATCACCTTCCCAGACGTTGGTGTCTTTGGTGTTCAGATTCGTCCAGCCTTTTGGCCCTTTGAGGATCACCTGGTTATCGTCGTAATGGACATTACCGAGCGCATCAACGGTACGTATCGGCTCCGGTTGTCCTGGCGCCTCTTTCTGATGAAGCTGTACTTCATCGGCCTGCAGACGGCTGTTACCCTGCATGATATCCACGTTGCCGCTAAATACGGCGTCATCGGGGTAGTTCCCCTTTGCATGGTCAGCATTAATCGTCACGGGTAAGTCATTGGTATCGCCCTGTACCAGAGGACGGTCATAGCTTGGCACGCCCAACATGCACTGTGAGGCGAGGTCGGCTGCCAGTCCCTGTTGACTATAAAGGGCGGTGGCAATCATGGTGGCCAGGAGAGTGGGGATACGTTTTTTCATACGTTGATTTTATTGTTCCATCATCGGTAACGTTGCGCGTGACAAACGGTCAGAGACTAACGTACTCGTCATCTCTACGCTAGTGTTAATCCTGTCCGAATAGCGTCAGTGGTGTTAGGCACGGCATTGAATGACAGGTATGATAATGCAAATTATAGGCGATGTCCCACAATTGACCGCAGCCGAAAAACGGTAAAAGCACCTTTATATTGTGGGAGATAGCCCTGATATCCGTGTGTCGATTTGGGGAATATATGCAGTATTGGGGAAAAATTATTGGCGTGGCCGTGGCCTTACTGATGGGCGGCGGCTTTTGGGGCGTAGTGTTAGGCCTGTTAATTGGCCATATGTTTGATAAAGCCCGTAGCCGCAAAATGGCGTGGTTCGCCAACCAGCGCGAGCGTCAGGCGCTGTTTTTTGCCACCACTTTTGAAGTGATGGGGCATTTAACCAAATCCAAAGGTCGCGTTACCGAGGCTGATATCCATGTCGCCACATTGCTCATGGATCGGATGAATTTACACGGCGCTTCCCGTACTGCGGCGCAAAATGCGTTCCGGGTGGGAAAATCAGACAATTACCCACTGCGCGAAAAGATGCGTCAGTTCCGCAGCGTCTGCTTCGGGCGTTTTGATTTAATTCGAATGTTTCTGGAGATCCAGATTCAGGCGGCATTTGCCGATGGTTCGTTGCATCCGAATGAACGGGCTGTGCTGTATGTGATTGCCGAAGAATTGGGGATCTCCCGCGCCCAGTTTGATCAGTTTCTGCGCATGATGCAGGGCGGCGCGCAGTTTGGCGGCGGTTATCAACAGCAGTCTGGCGGTGGTAACTGGCAGCAAGCGCAGCGTGGTCCAACTCTGGAAGATGCCTGTAATGTGCTGGGCGTGAAGCCAACGGATGAGGCGACCACCATTAAACGTGCCTATCGTAAGCTGATGAGCGAACACCATCCCGATAAGCTGGTGGCGAAAGGTTTGCCGCCAGAGATGATGGAGATGGCAAAGCAGAAAGCGCAGGAAATTCAGCAGGCGTATGAACTGATTAAGCAGCAGAAGGGATTTAAGTAAGATTTAAATTGTAGGCCTGATAAGACGCGCCCGCGTCGCATCAGGCAATTGGTGCACAATTGCCTGATGCAGCGTAAACGCCTTATCCGGCTTACCGAACTGCGCCTGCGTGACTATTAAAAATCCGCTGGCGCCTTAAACGTCATACTATTGCCATATGCCGGATGGGTAATCGTTAGCATCTCGGCATGCAGCAACAAACGCGGTGCCATTGCTCTTGCTTCTGGTGAAGCATAAAAACGATCGCCGAGAATCGGATGACCCAGCGCCAGCATATGTACACGTAGCTGATGCGAACGCCCGGTAATCGGCTTTAACACCACTCTTGCCGTGTTATCCGCCGCATACTCCACCACTTCATATTCCGTCTGCGCAGGCTTACCCGTTTCGTAACAGACTTTCTGTTTCGGGCGGTTTGGCCAGTCGCAAATCAGTGGCAGATCCACCAGACCTTCTTCAGGGGATGGATGCCCCCAGACGCGGGCCACATACTGCTTTTTCGGCTCGCGCTCGCGGAACTGGCGTTTTAATTCCCGTTCCGCGGCTTTGGTCAGCGCCACTACAATCACGCCGCTGGTGGCCATATCCAGACGATGCACCGATTCCGCCTGAGGATAATCACGCTGAATACGCGTCATCACGCTGTCTTTGTGCTCCTCCAGACGCCCCGGCACAGACAACAAACCACTCGGCTTGTTGACCACCATAATGTGATCATCCTGATACAGGATAACCAGCCAGGGATCCTGCGGCGGATTGTAGTTTTCCATCCCCATCATTGGCTCCGTTACTGATGCGTCACAACGATTAAACGCAGGGCATCCAGACGCCAGCCTGCCTGATCCAGGCTTTCCATCACCTGCTGACGGTTGCTTTCAATAGCGGTCAGTTCGTCGTCACGAATGTTCGGGTTCACTGCACGCAGTGCTTCCAGACGAGACAGCTCGGCAGACAGTTTTTCGTCGGCTTCGTTACGCGCTGCATCAATCAATGCACGGGCAGACTTCTCGATCTGCGCTTCACCCAACTGGAGGATGGCATGAACATCCTGCTGTACCGCGTTTACCAGCTTGCTGCCGGTGTGGCGGTTGACTGCGTTAAGCTGACGGTTAAAGGTTTCAAACTCGACCTGTGCCGCCAGGTTGTTGCCGTTTTTATCCAGCAGCATACGTACCGGCGTCGGCGGAAGGAAGCGGTTGAGCTGCAACTGCTTCGGCGCCTGGGCTTCAACCACGTAAATCAGCTCCACCAACAGCGTACCTACCGGCAACGCTTTGTTTTTCAACAGTGAAATCGTGCTGCTACCGGTATCGCCAGAGAGGATCAGATCCAGACCGTTGCGGATCAGTGGATGCTCCCAGGTAATAAACTGTGCATCTTCACGTGCCAGCGCCACTTCACGGTCGAAGGTGATGGTAATACCGTCTTCCGACAGGCCCGGGAAGTCCGGCACCAGCATATGATCGGACGGCGTCAGCACGATCATGTTGTCGCCGCGGTCGTCCTGATTGATACCGATAATATCGAACAGGTTCATAGCGAAGGCGATCAGGTTGGTATCGTCATCCTGCTCTTCAATGCTTTCTGCCAGTGCCTGGGCTTTTTCACCGCCGTTGGAGTGGATCTCCAGCAGGCGGTCACGGCCTTGTTCCAGCTGTGCTTTCAGGGCTTCATGCTGCTCGCGGCAGTTTTTGATCAGATCGTCAAAGCCTTCGATTTGATCCGGTGAAGCCAGGTAGTTAATCAGATCGTTGTACACGCTATCGTAAATAGTGCGTCCGGTCGGGCAGGTGTGCTCGAACGCATCCAGACCTTCGTGATACCAGCGCACCAGCACCGACTGAGCGGTTTTTTCCAGATAAGGCACATGGATCTGAATATCGTGCGCCTGACCGATACGATCCAGACGACCAATACGCTGCTCCAGCAGATCCGGGTTGAACGGCAGATCGAACATCACCATGTGGCTGGCGAACTGGAAGTTGCGGCCTTCAGAACCGATTTCCGAGCACAGCAGTACCTGCGCGCCGGTGTCTTCTTCGGCAAACCAGGCGGCAGCGCGGTCACGTTCGATAATCGACATGCCTTCGTGGAACACTGCGGCGCGGATACCTTCACGTTCACGCAGTACCTGCTCCAGTTGCAGCGCAGTGGCAGCTTTGGCGCAGATCACCAGCACTTTCTGCGAGCGATGGCTGGTCAGGTAGCCCATCAGCCATTCTACGCGCGGGTCGAAGTTCCACCAGGTAGCGTTATCGCCTTCAAATTCCTGATAAATACGCTCCGGGTAGAGCATATCGCGGGCGCGGTCTTCCGCACTTTTACGTGCGCCCATAATGCCGGAGACTTTAATAGCCGTCTGATACTGCGTCGGCAGTGGCAGCTTAATGGTGTGCAGCTCGCGTTTCGGGAAGCCTTTCACGCCGTTACGCGTGTTACGGAACAGTACGCGGCTGGTGCCGTGGCGATCCATCAGCATGGAAACCAGTTCCTGACGGGCGCTCTGGGCATCTTCACTGTCGCTGTTCGCTGCTTGCAACAGCGGCTCGATATCCTGCTCGCCGATCATCTCGCCGAGCATGTTCAGTTCGTCATTGCTCAGTTTGTTACCTGCCAGCAGCATGGCAACGGCGTCCGCAACCGGACGATAATTCTTCTGTTCTTCAACGAACTGCGCGAAATCGTGGAAACGGTTCGGGTCCAGCAGACGCAGACGGGCGAAGTGGCTTTCCATCCCCAGTTGTTCCGGGGTCGCGGTCAGCAGCAGAACGCCAGGCACATGCTCTGCCAGTTGTTCAATGGCCTGATATTCACGGCTTGGTGCATCTTCGCTCCACACCAGGTGATGCGCTTCATCGACAACCAGCAGGTCCCACTCGGCTTCACAGAGGTGTTCCAGACGCTGTTTGCTGCGACGGGCAAAATCCAGCGAGCAAATGACCAGCTGTTCGGTGTCGAACGGGTTGTAGGCATCGTGCTGGGCTTCGGCATAACGCTCATCATCAAACAGGGCAAAACGCAGGTTGAAGCGGCGCAGCATTTCAACCAGCCACTGATGCTGCAAAGTTTCTGGCACGATAATCAGCACACGTTCAGCAGCGCCAGAGAGCAGTTGCTGATGCAGGATCATCCCGGCTTCAATGGTTTTCCCTAAACCAACTTCGTCAGCCAGCAGGACACGCGGCGCATGACGGCGACCGACATCATGCGCGATGTTGAGCTGATGGGGGATCAGACTGGTACGCTGACCGCGCAGGCCGCTGTACGGCATACGGAACTGTTCGCTGGAATACTTACGTGCGCGATAACGCAGCGCAAAGCGATCCATACGGTCAATCTGCCCGGCAAACAGACGGTCCTGTGGTTTGCTGAACACCAGTTTGCTATCAAGGAAAACTTCACGCAGGGCCACGCCGGACTCTTCAGTATCCAGGCGAGTACCGATATAGGTCAGCAAGCCATTTTCTTCTTTTACTTCTTCGACTTGCATCTGCCAGCCGTCGTGGCTGGTAATGGTATCACCAGGGTTGAACATCACGCGGGTCACGGGGGAATCACTGCGTGCGTACAGACGGTTTTCACCAGTAGATGGGAAAAGCAGAGTGACAGTTCGCGCATCCACCGCGACAACGGTTCCAAGTCCCAATTCGCTTTCTGTATCGCTGATCCAGCGTTGACCAAGTGTAAAAGGCATATGTGTTCGGCTCTATATCTTTAATTGCAGGCAATAACCACCCGCTACCGTACTTATGCGGTAGTGGTGTTATTCAGGTCCAGGAATGGAAAGGGCGCTATGGTACTGGATGGCAAAGCATTCGTCACGCATCAAAATGGCATCTGGCGAACTCTTTTTTTTGCTCAAAATAGCCCAAGTTGCCCGGTCATTAGTGTAGCAAAATTATCCTCTGTAAAGGGGAGTATTCCTTCAGCCACTGGCTGAAGCTGGCGGGTCAGGTAGTGTTCATAATCCAGCGGTGAACGTTGATAGTCCAGCGGCTCCGGGCCGTTGGTGGTCCATACGTACTTTATGGTGCCGCGGTTCTGATATTGCAAGGGGCGACCGCGCTTTTTGTTTTCTTCATCGGCAAGACGGGCGGCGCGTACGTGAGGCGGCACATTTCGCTGATATTCACTCAGCGGACGACGTAGTCGTTTGCGGTAAACCAGTCGCGCATCCAGTTCGCCAGCCATCAGTTTATCGATGGTTTCACGGATATATTCCTGATACGGTTCATTACGGAAGATGCGCAGATAGAGTTCCTGCTGAAACTGCTGGGCCAGTGGCGTCCAGTCGGTGCGCACGGTTTCCAGCCCTTTAAACACCATCCGCTGTTTGTCGCCCTCCTGAATCAGCCCGGCATATCGCTTCTTGCTGCCGGTATCGGCTCCGCGAATGGTCGGCATCAGAAAACGACAGAAATGGGTTTCATACTCCAGTTCCAGTGCGCTGGTCAGCCGTTGTTTTTGCAGCGTTTCCGCCCACCATGCGTTAACGTGCTGCACCAGTGCACGACCGATTTTCGCCGCTTCCTCTTCGGAGTGTGCGCCTTTCAGCCAGACAAACGTTGAGTCGGTATCGCCGTAGATCACGTCGTAGCCCTGCGCTTCAATCAACGCTTTGGTTTGCCGCATGATCTGATGACCACGCATGGTGATCGACGACGCCAGGCGCGGATCGAAGAATCGACAGGCGGTGGTGCCAAGTACGCCATAAAAGGCATTCATAATGATTTTCAGCGCCTGCGACAGCGGCTTATTACCCTGACGTTTGGCTTCATCGCGCCCGTGCCAGATGTTAGTCACAATCTCCGGCAGGCAATGTTTCTCCCGCGAGAACCAGGCATCGAGAAATCCTTCGGTACTGTGCTCTGGATCGGGCTGCGCCATTCCTTCCACCAGCCCGACGGGATCAATCAGAAAGGTGCGGATGATCGACGGGTACAGGCTTTTGTAGTCCAGCACCAACACCGAATCATAAAGCCCTGGTCGTGAATCCATCACATAGCCTCCAGGGCTGGCGTGCGGCGGCACTTCGCCGAGATTGGGCGCGACATAACCAGCGCGGTGCATACGGGGAAAATAGAGATGACCAAACGCCGCCACCGAACCCCCGTGGCGGTCTACCGGCAGACCGTTCACCGTTGCTCGTTCGAGTAAAAACGGCATGATTTCAGTTTTATGGAAGATCTGCGTCACCAGTTCGCAATCTTTCAAATTATAAGTCGCCAGTGCGGGCTTATCTTCGGCGAAACGGCGGTCGATTTCGTCCATTCGATCCCACGGGTTATCAATCGATTTACCTTCGCCCAACAGTTCCTGGGCAACGGTTTCCAACGAGAACGAAGAGAAATTCCAGAATGCAGATTTCAGCGCCTCGATACCGTCGATAATTAGCCGACCTTTGGCCTGGGCAAAAAAGACGCCGTTTTTAAAGCCGTGCTCGCGCCACTCCAGCTCGCTGTTATCGCGCCCCAGACGCAACGGAATGCGGTAACGCTCGGCATGTTTTTGCAGCATCCGCAGATCAAACTGCACCACGTTCCAGCCGATGATCACATCGGGATCGTGATTTGCAAACCAGGCGTTGAGTTTTTCCAGCAGCTGCGGGCGGCTGGCGACGTATTCCAGCTCGAAATCGAGCGCGGAGGCGTCGCCATTCTCTGGCCCCAACATATAAACGATGCGCTGCCCGCAGCCTTCAAGGCCGATGCAATACAGCTCACCGTGGCGAGTGGTTTCAATATCAATAGAAACCCACTTGAGCGGCGGACGATAGCTGGGATTCGGTTTCAGACGGGCATTAACGATAGCGCCCTCACGTAAATCACCATCGACCCACACCGGAGAGGTGATAAAGCGCTCCATCAGATAGCGTTCTGGCGGACGCACATCAGCCTCGTAAACGGTAACGCCAGCTTCACGCAGGCGCTTTTCGTAATTCATCAACTGGCGATGGGCGCGACAGTAAAGGCCATACACTGGTTGGCGGTGAAAATCTTTTAATGCCAGAGGCGTCAGGCGAAAGCCTTGCTCACCGCGTAAAATTTGTTGAGCGCGGGGAACCTGATCAGCGGGAATAAACGCCACGGACTCTTGCGGCGCAAGCGTAACCTGCAACGGCCCGTTGTCCGTCGCTAACCAAAAGGAAACTTCAGTTCCCTGGGGGGTATCCCGCCAGTGTCGGGTTAAGATAAAACCTGCCTGCGCCACGCTGAAAATCCAATAAAAAACCAGGCTTGAGTATAGCCTGGTTTCGTTTGGCTGGCTGTGGTTTTATACAGTCATTACTGGCCGTAATAGGCTTTTGCGCCATGCTTACGCAGATAGTGTTTATCCAGCAAGGTTTGCTGCATGTCCGGCAACTGCGGGGCTAGCTGGCGGCAGAAAATCCCCATATAAGCGACTTCTTCCAGCACGATGGCGTTGTGCACTGCATCTTCGGCGTTTTTACCCCACGCAAATGGGCCGTGAGAATGGACCAGCACGCCGGGCATTTGCGCCGCGTCGATACCCTGTTTTTCGAAGGTTTCGACGATGACGTTACCAGTTTCCCACTCATATTCGCCGTTGATTTCTGCGTCGGTCATTTTGCGGGTGCAGGGAATGGTGCCGTAGAAATAGTCGGCGTGAGTGGTGCCGGTAGCCGGAATTGACTGACCTGCCTGCGCCCAGATGGTGGCGTGGCGGGAGTGGGTGTGAACAATGCCGCCAATCGAAGGAAATGCCTGATAGAGCAGCCGGTGAGTTGGCGTGTCGGAGGAGGGCTTTTTCGTACCTTCAACAACTTCACCGGTTTCGATGCTGACTACGACCATATCGTCGGCGGTCATGATGCTGTAATCGACGCCGGATGGTTTGATCACAAAGACGCCGTGCTCGCGATCAACGGCGCTGACGTTGCCCCAGGTCAGCGTGACCAGGTTGTGTTTTGGGAGCGCCAGATTGGCTTCTAAAACCTGACGTTTGAGATCTTCTAACATGTTAACTCCTTCGTGCCGGATGCGCTTTGCTTATCCGGCCTACAAATCAGCCTCCGGCTCGCAATCGTAGGCCTGATAAGACGCGCTAGCGTCGCATCAGGCGTTGAATGCCGGATGCGGCTAATTAGCGACGAAATCCGTAATACACTTCGTTCCAGCGCAGCGCGTCTTTAAACGCTGGCAGGCGGGTATCGTTATCAATCACCGTGATTTCAATGTCGTGCATCTCGGCAAACTGGCGCATATCGTTCAGGTTCAGCGCATGGCTGAAGACGGTATGGTGCGCGCCACCGGCAAGGATCCACGCTTCTGAAGCGGTTGGCAGATCTGGTTGCGCTTTCCACAGCGCATTCGCCACCGGCAGTTTCGGCAGGGAGTGCGGTGTTTTCACCGTGTCGATGCAATTAACCAGCAGACGATAACGATCGCCGAGATCAATCAGGCTGGCGACAATCGCGGGGCCGGTTTGGGTATTGAAGATCAGGCGGGCCGGGTCGTCTTTACCGCCAATACCGAGGTGCTGAACGTCGAGGATTGGTTTCTCTTCTGCAGCGATCGACGGGCAGACTTCCAGCATGTGGGAGCCAAGCACCAGGTCATTACCTTTCTCGAAGTGATAGGTGTAGTCCTCCATAAAGGAGGTGCCGCCCTGCAGACCGGTTGACATCACCTTCATGATGCGAAGCAGGGCGGCAGTTTTCCAGTCGCCTTCGCCCGCAAAGCCGTAGCCCTGCTGCATCAGACGCTGTACGGCCAGACCAGGAAGCTGTTTCAGACCGTGTAAATCTTCAAAAGTCGTGGTGAAAGCGTGGAAGCCACCTTGTTCCAGGAAACGCTTCATCCCCAGCTCAATACGCGCCGCTTCCAGTACGTTCTGCCGTTTCTCGCTGTGAATTTGAGTGGCAGGTGTCATGGTGTAGCTGCTTTCATACTCATCGACCAGCGCGTTAACATCGCCATCGCTGATGGAGTTCACCACTTGCACCAGATCGCCAACCGCCCAGGTATTGACGGAGAAACCGAACTTAATCTGTGCGGCAACTTTATCGCCGTCAGTGACCGCCACTTCACGCATGTTATCGCCAAAGCGGCAAACTTTCAGATGACGGGTATCCTGTTTAGATACCGCCTGACGCATCCAGGAGCCGATACGCTCATGTGCTTGTTTATCCTGCCAGTGACCTGTAACGACGGCATGTTGCTGACGCATACGCGCGCCGATGAAACCGAACTCGCGACCGCCGTGCGCGGTCTGGTTCAGGTTCATAAAGTCCATGTCGATGCTGCCCCACGGCAGCGCCGCGTTGAACTGGGTGTGGAATTGCAGCAACGGTTTGTTGAGCATGGTCAGGCCGTTGATCCACATTTTGGCCGGGGAGAAGGTGTGCAGCCATACGACCAGACCTGCACAACGATCGTCGTAATTGGCGTCGCGGCAAATTGCGGTGATTTCGTCTGGCGTGGTACCCAGCGGTTTCAGCACCAGTTTGCAGGGCAGTTTCGCTTCCGTATTCAGCGCATTAACGACATGTTCGGCATGTTGAGTGACCTGACGCAGGGTTTCCGGGCCATACAGATGCTGGCTACCAATTACAAACCACACTTCATAATTATCAAAAATCGTCATTGTCGTGTCCTTATAGAGTCGGAACGGCCTGGGCAGCCTGTGCCGGGGCGGAAGTTGGAAGATAGTGTTGTTCGGCGCTTACCGCCCATTGCTGATAGCGGCGATAAAGCTGTTCAAAGCGTTGTGCCTGTTCGCTGCGCGGTTGCAGGGTTTTCTCTACCGCACTGGCCATTTTTTGCTGTGCTGTTGGGATGTCGGCATGCACTTTCGCAGCGACGGCAGCGAAAATCGCAGCACCAAGCGCGCAGCACTGATCAGAGGCAACAATTTGCAGCGGGCGATTCAGCACGTCGCAGCAGGCTTGCATAATCACCTGGTTTTTGCGCGCGATGCCGCCCAGCGCCATCACGTTATTTACGGCGATCCCCTGGTTGGTGAAGCACTCCTGAATTGCGCGCGCGCCAAAAGCGGTAGCGGCAATTAAACCGCCGAACAGCAGCGGAGCGTCGGTAGCGAGGTTCAGGTCGGTAATCACCCCTTTCAGGCGCTGGTTAGCGTTTGGCGTGCGACGACCGTTAAACCAGTCGAGCACTACCGGCAGGTGATCCAGAGACGGATTTTTGGCCCATGCTTCGGTCAGCGCCGGAAGCAGTTGTTTCTGGCTGGCTTTGATTTGCTCTTTCAGTTCCGGATGCTGGGCGGCGAGCTGTTCCAGCGGCCAGCCAAGTACGCGACCAAACCAGGCGTAGATATCACCAAATGCTGATTGACCGGCTTCCAGACCGATAAATCCAGGAACCACGCTGCCATCAACCTGACCGCAAATGCCTTTCACTGCACGCTCGCCAACGCTTTGCTTGTCGGCAATCAGAATGTCGCAGGTGGAAGTACCGATAACTTTTACCAGTGCGTTAGGCTGTGCGCCCGCGCCGACCGCGCCCATATGGCAGTCAAACGCGCCGCCGGAAATCACCACGCTTTCAGGCAGGCCGAGACGCTGCGCCCATTCCGGGCATAAAGTGCCAACCGGAATATCGGCAGTCCAGGTGTCAGTGAACAGCGGGGAAGGCAAATGGCGATTGAGGAGCGGGTCCAGTTCGTCAAAGAAGCTGGCTGGCGGTAAACCGCCCCAGCTTTCGTGCCACAGAGATTTATGCCCGGCGCTGCAACGTCCGCGACGGATATCCTGCGGACGAGTGGTGCCGGAGAGCAGGGCTGGCACCCAGTCGCACAGTTCAATCCAGGATGCGGCAGATTGCGCCACGGCGCTATCCTGGCGAGTCACATGCAGGATTTTAGCCCAGAACCATTCGCTGGAATAAATACCGCCAATATAGCGGGAGTAGTCAGTTTTGCCCGGTGTATGACACAAGCGGGTGATCTCTTCTGCTTCTTCAACCGCCGTGTGGTCTTTCCACAAAACGAACATCGCGTTCGGGTTTTCGGCAAACTCCGGACGTAGCGCCAGCACGTTGCCGTCGGCGTCGATTGGCGCAGGAGTGGAGCCGGTACTGTCGACGCCAATGCCGACCACGTCTGCGCGTTGTTCGGCACTAAGTGCTGCCAGCACGGTTTTCAAGGCAGCTTCCATTGACTCGATGTAGTCACGTGGATGATGACGGAACTGGTTATTCGGGGCATCACAAAATTGCCCTTCCTGCCAACGGGGATACCACTCTACGCTGGTGGCGATCTCTTCACCGGTGGTGCAGTCCACCGCCAAAGCTCGCACAGAATCACTGCCAAAATCGAGGCCAATTGCAATCGCCATCGTTTCACTCCATCCAAAAAAACGGGTATGGAGAAACAGTAGAGAGTTGCGATAAAAAGCGTCAGGCAGGATCCGCTAATCTTATGGATAAAAATGCTATGGCATAGCAAAGTGTGACGCCGTGCAAATAATCAATGTGGACTTTTCTGCCGTGATTATAGACACTTTTGTTACGCGTTTTGTTATGGCTTTCGGCTCCCTTTGTTACAAAGTGCTTTTCACAAGCGGGGTTGCCGGTTGGATTAGCGAGAAGAGCCAGTAAAAGACGCAGTGACGGTAATGTCTGATGCAATATGGACAATTGGTTTCTTCTCTGAATGGCGGGAGTATGAAAAGTATGGCTGAAGCGCAAAATGATCCCCTGCTGCCGGGTTACTCGTTCAACGCCCATCTGGTGGCGGGGTTAACGCCGATTGAAGCCAACGGTTATCTCGATTTTTTTATCGACCGACCGCTGGGAATGAAAGGCTATATTCTCAATCTCACCATTCGCGGACAGGGCGTAGTGAAAAACCAGGGGCGAGAATTTGTCTGCCGACCAGGCGATATTTTGCTATTTCCGCCGGGAGAAATTCATCACTACGGTCGTCATCCGGAGGCCCGCGAATGGTATCACCAGTGGGTTTACTTTCGTCCCCGCGCATACTGGCACGAATGGCTTAACTGGCCGTCGATATTTGCCAATACCGGTTTCTTTCGCCCGGATGAAGCGCATCAGCCGCATTTCAGCGATTTGTTCGGGCAAATTATCAATGCCGGACAAGGGGAAGGGCGCTATTCGGAATTGCTGGCGATAAATCTTCTTGAGCAATTGTTACTGCGGCGCATGGAAGCCATTAATGAGTCGCTACATCCGCCAATGGATAATCGGGTACGCGAGGCTTGCCAGTACATCAGCGATCACCTTGCGGACAGCAATTTTGATATCGCCAGCGTCGCGCAGCATGTTTGCCTGTCTCCGTCGCGTCTGTCGCATCTGTTCCGTCAGCAATTAGGGATTAGCGTCTTAAGCTGGCGCGAGGACCAACGCATCAGTCAGGCGAAGCTGCTATTGAGCACGACTCGTATGCCTATCGCCACCGTCGGGCGCAATGTTGGCTTTGATGACCAGCTCTATTTCTCGCGGGTATTTAAAAAATGTACCGGGGCCAGCCCGAGCGAGTTCCGTGCCGGTTGTGAAGAAAAAGTGAATGATGTAGCTCTCAGGTTGTCATAATTGGTAACGAATCAGACGATTGACGGCTTGACGGAGTAGCACTGGGTTTGCAGAATCCCTGCTTCGTCCCTTTGACAGGCACATTATGCAAGCATTGCTGGAACACTTTATTACCCAATCCACTGTGTATTCATTGATGGCGGTGGTGTTGGTGGCCTTTCTGGAGTCACTGGCGCTGGTCGGTTTGATTCTGCCCGGTACGGTGCTGATGGCGGGGCTGGGAGCGCTGATTGGCAGCGGCGAGTTAAGTTTCTGGCACGCCTGGCTGGCGGGGATTGTTGGCTGCCTGATGGGCGACTGGATCTCTTTCTGGCTGGGCTGGCGGTTTAAAAAGCCGCTGCATCGCTGGTCCTTTCTCAAGAAAAACAAAGCACTGCTCGATAAAACCGAACATGCGCTGCATCAACACAGCATGTTTACCATTCTGGTTGGTCGTTTTGTCGGCCCGACGCGCCCGCTAGTGCCAATGGTGGCGGGGATGCTGGATTTGCCCGTGGCGAAATTTATCACGCCGAATATTATCGGCTGCCTGCTATGGCCACCGTTTTACTTCCTGCCGGGGATTCTGGCGGGCGCGGCGATCGATATCCCTGCCGGGATGCAGAGCGGTGAGTTTAAGTGGTTGCTGTTGGCGACGGCGGTGTTTTTGTGGGTTGGCGGCTGGCTGTGCTGGCGATTATGGCGCAGCGGCAAGGTAACCGATCGTTTAAGTCATTATTTGTCGCGTGGTCATCTGCTGTGGCTGACGCCGCTAATTTCTGGTGTCGGGGTAGTGGCGCTGGTGGTGTTAATTCGCCATCCGTTAATGCCGGTGTATATCGATATATTACGTAAAGTTGTTGGGGGATAGGGCATAGTCTTGTGCGGGGCGCCTGATGCGACGCTTGCTGCGTCTTATCAGGCCTACAAAACGCACTATCCGTAGGTCGGATAAGGCGTTCACGCCGCATCCGACAGCATTTTAAGCCATAATTCCCAACAGCGCCGAAGCACTTGCCTTACCGCTCAACAGCTCATCGGTTTTCCCCTGCCAGGCGATGCGTCCGTCGGCGACCACCACCGAGCGCGTGGCAATCCTTGCCGCATCTTCCACACTGTGCGACACCATCAATAGCGTCATTTTTTGCTGCTGGCAGCTCGTGCTCACCAGCGTCAGCATCTCCTGGCGTAGCGCCGGATCGAGCGCGGAGAACGGTTCATCGAGCAATAAAATCGGCTGTTCGCGTACCAGACAACGCGCTAACGCCACTCGCTGACGCTGACCGCCAGAAAGCTCGCCCGGCAACCGTGCCATTAAATTATCAATCCCCATCTGACGGGCGATAGCGTGCATTTTCTCTTGCTGTACCGCGTTCAGCTTCAAGCCCGGATTAAGCCCCAGCCCGATGTTTTGCGCGACCGTCAGGTGACTGAACAGGTTGTTCTCCTGAAACAGCATCGATACCGGACGGTGTGATGGCGGCATAGTTGTGTGATCTACGCCGTCGATAGTCAGCGAACCGCTGGCTGGCGTCAGAAAACCGGCGATCAAATTCAGCAGAGTACTTTTACCTGCGCCGCTTGGTCCGAGGATCGCCACCTGCTCGCCGCGTTCCACCGTTAAGCTAAAACGCATCGGCAAATGGTGATAAAGCCAGGTGATATCAGTCAGTTTTAACATTTCGCACCGGTAGTTTTTCAATCACGGTAAAGAGCAGAAAACAGAGCAGCAGCAGAATTAACGCGGTAACCGCGCCGTCCTGGCTGCGGTAAGAGCCAATTTGCTGGTAGAGATAAAACGGCAAAGTGCGGAAGTCATCATTACCGAACAATGCCACCACGCCAAAATCACCAATCGACAGCACACAGGCAAAGGCCAGCGCCTGCGCCAGCGGGCGTTTCAGCGCGCGCAGTTCCACCACTTTTAGGCGCGACCATCCTTCAATACCCAGTGACTGACACAACATGCTGTAGCGGGCGGTAATATCGCGCATCGGATTTTCCAGCACCTTCAGCGCATAAGGGATCGCCATTAACGCATTGGTGAAAATCACAATGCCGTCAGCAGATTGTGGCAGGCCAATAGTGTTGTTGAGCAGTAAAAAGAAGCCCGTTGCCAGCACAATGCCCGGCATAGCGAGGATCAACATGCCGCTCATTTCCAGCGTCTGACCCGCCAGCATTTTTTGCCGCGCCCGCAGTTCGCGACTGCTCCATAGCAGCATCATGGTCAGCACCACGCACAATACGCCTGCCGCCAGTGCAATACGCAACGAGGTCCACAGCGCCTGCCACAGCACGGGTTGCGCCAGCACTTCCGGCAATTGGCGATTTACACCATCGACAATCACCGCCAGTAACGGCGGCAGCAACAACAGCAGCGCAAGTACGATCAACACAGTGTCGCAAATGCGACTATGCAGACGATCGTCCGGGTCGCGCCAGCCTTGCAGCAACGTGGTGCCGGGCGCAATGGCCTTACTTAATCGCTGACTCAGCAGCACCAGCCCAAGGCAGCACACCATCTGGATCAATGCCAGCATCGCCGCGCGGGCGGGATCGTAGTCGTAACTCAGCGCCTGATAGATTGCCAGTTCGATAGTGGTCGCCTGTGGACCGCCCCCCAGCGACAGCACGGTGGCGAAGCTGGCGAAACAGAGCATAAAGATAAGCGCAGCAACCGGCGGGATTTGTCGCCGTAACCACGGCCATTCAACGAAGCGGAAAAAATGCCAGCCGCGCATCCCAAGCTGGGCGGCAAGTTGACGTTGTTCGCCGGGAATGTTTTCCAGTGCCTGAAGTAATAAACGGCTCGCCATCGGCAGATTAAAAAATACGTGCGCCAGCAAAATGCCTTGCAGGCCGTAGGGCGAAAAGGTCCACTCCAGACCAAGCGATTGCCAGAGCGATGCCAGCCAGCCATGGCGGCCATAGACGCTAAGAATGCCGAAAACGGCAACCAGCACCGGGAGGATCAAGGTCATTGCGCACAGACGCAACATCGCCAGGCGTCCAGGAAAGCGCCTGCGATAGAGGGCGCGGGCAAGGAATATCGCCGGTACGACAGATAGCAGCGCCGAGAGAAACGCCTGCCAGAAGGAGAAGCGCACCACATGCCACAGGTAGCTATCCTGCCAGATGGCCGACCAGTCACCCTGCGGCGCGTTCCACCACAGGGCGAGAAAGGCCGCCAGCGCAACCGCCACCACCAGCGTGGCGGCGCTTACACCTGGAATTAACCAGCCGGGAATTAACGGGTGACGGCGCGTTGCCATTCGCTAATCCATGTCTGACGTTGTGCCGCCACTTCGGCGGGCGTGAACTCCAGCGTGGTGGCCGGTTTGGTCAGTTGTTCAAATCCGGCAGGTAGCGCGACGTTTGCCACCGGATACATCCAGTTGCCGGTTGGGATCGCATTCTGGAAAGCCGGAGAAACCATAAACTGAAGGAATTTTTGCGCCAGCTCCGGCTGCTTGCTGGCAGCGGTGCGGGCGGCAACTTCCACTTGCAGATAGTGGCCTTCGCTAAAGTTCGCGGCGGCGTAGTTATCTTTTTTCTCTTCGAGAATGTGATAAGCCGGAGAAGTGGTGTAGCTCAATACCAGATCGCTTTCGCCTTTTAAAAACAGGCCGTAGGCTTCGCTCCAGCCTTTGGTGACTGTGACGGTTTTCTTCGCCAGCTTCTGCCAGGCTTGTGGGGCGTCATCGCCATAGACTTTTTGCATCCACAGCAGCAGACCCAGGCCCGGCGTACTGGTGCGTGGATCCTGATAAATCACCCGCCAGTTCTGATCGCTCTCAACCAGTTCTTTCAGGCTTTGCGGCGGATTTTTCAGTTTGTTCTTGTCATAGACGAAGGCGAAGTAGCCGTAATCAAATGGTACGAAAGTGTCATTATTCCAGCCGCCGGGAACGTTAACGGCATCCGCTGGCACGCCACTTTTGGCGAACAGTCCGGTTTTGCTGGCTGCATCTAACAAATTGTTATCCAGCCCCAGCACCACATCAGCTTTGCTGTTTTTGCCTTCCATCCGCAGACGGTTGAGCAGTGAGACGCCATCTTCCAGCGCCACCAGTTTCAGTTCGCAATTACAGTCGGCTTCAAAGGCTTTTTTGACTACCGGACCTGGCCCCCAGTCGGCAGCGAAGGAGTCGTAGGTATAAACAGTCAGAACGGGTTTAGCGAAAACGGGCGCTGTGCACAGCAACAGCAGGGGAAGACATTTTTTTAACACTTTGCACCTCAAAAAAGAGTGGCAAAGGACTTGAGAAGGAGCCTCAAATCCCTTCGCCGGCGTTATCCGGATCAGGTTCGACGGGTATTTTCTCAGCGCACGCGTCTGCGTGGCACCCCGTTGAGAACGGCGTTAGTGTAGTGATTTTGTTATCAACCAGCAATCATGGATCCGGCGGCGCAAACCACGCTGATTTAAAATCGAACCAGCCGAGGGTATTCATACGCAGGCCGCGCATACTGCGTTGCCCCTGAATGATCAACCAGTGATGGATAAGCGGCACCATCGCTTTGCTGGTGACCAACTGTTGGCACCAGTTCGCCAGATTCATCTCACCATTACGCCAGCGGGCGGCGTCGGCTTGCCAGTCGAGAGGAATACAGTGTTGCAGCAGCGGCACTTCGCACAAGTGCGCGAACAGTGAAAAATCCAGCGGCAGCGTAAAGTTGGCGCTGTTAAGCCAGATGTCGCTTTCGAACTCACCTTCGTGCCACTGATCGTAGCTGATCTCTTTGATTTCCAGCGTAACCTGATGACTCGCCAGAATCTGCTGCATGATCCCGGCAATGACCCGATGTTCAATATGATCCTGATAAAATGTCAGGGTGAGATGTTCCAGCCCGGCAGGCTTTTCGCAATGCGTGGGGCGGGCATGGTGCCAGCGGGGGAGCAGCCCATAGGCCGGAAACCACAGTTGCTGGTACTGTTCCTCGGCGAAATAAACCAGATTGGTCGGCGAAAGCACATAGCTTATCCAGTCTCTGACTTGCTGATTCGCCCCGCGATGAGTCCGACTGTCGAACAGTAAATAATAGCAGCCTTCCTCCAGGCGACTTTCAATCTCTTTTTCCTCGCCCTGTGGTCCTTTCAGCATCAGCCCTCCGGCTGGCTCGTCGGCAATTTCCGGCAAGACCCAGACGTTAACTTCGTCGATTAGCGCCCGATAACCGAAGAAATCGTCGAATGCCTGAATTTTCAGTTGATTGCTGCTGTTACGCATTACCGCATATGGACCGGTGCCGATGGGATGGCTGGCAAAGTTACTGATGGTTTCCCATTCACGTGGCAGGATCATCGCCGGAACTTGCCCCAGCAATAACGGCAACCAGCGGTCCGGCTGCGTGAGATGGATATCCAGCGTCCAGGGCGTCGGCGACACAATTTCAGCAATGTGGGAATAGAGCGGCAGCGTATTGATCCGTTTCAATGAGGCGATCACATCGTCCATTTCAAGTTCACGGCCATGATGAAAATGGACCCCTGGGCGCAAAAAGAAGCGCCAGTGGAGTGGGGAAATTTGCTGCCAGTGGTGGGCTATATCTGCCTCCAGTTCCCCATTTTCCTCATTTACGCGCGTGAGCGAACTGAAGATTTGCCGGGCGATATGGGTTTCAGAACGGCGCAATGCGCTGCCGGGTAGCAGGTTGCGCAACGGACGATAGTAGAGGACACGCAGGATGTGCCGACCCTGGCGGAAGCTGCGTCCCAGATGAGAAATCAGCATTTGCCGCACGGCAGTTTTGTCACCGACTAGCTGCACCAACTGGTCAATGCGATCCTGCTCCAGCAGGTCTTCCGCCCGTTGTTGCTGAAGCGCCAGCCCGGTGTAGAGGAATGTCAGACGCGAGCGTTTACCGCGCCCGACTTCCGCTTCCCATGTTAACCAGCCGCGATCCTGCATGGTGTTGAGCAGGGTGCGCATATGACGGCGGGAGCAGCTCAATAACTCTGCCAGTTCGTTGAGCGTCGTGTCCTGCGATCTACCCTCGCAGCATTGCCACAGGCGGATGAACTGTTGTTGCAGACGACCAGAAGGCATAAAAGGGGAACTCCTGCGCAAAAGTCAGCAATTTAATTTTCCCTATATTAAGTCAATAATTCTTAACGATGAAGCAAGGAGGTGTCCCATGCGTCAGTTTTATCAGCACTATTTTACCGCGACAGCGACGTTGTGCTGGTTGCGTTGGTTAAGCGTTCCACAACGATTAATCATGCTTGAAGAGCTGATGCAGTGGGAGGGGAGTGATTCTGACTACTGATTTGCGGACATCATGTGTGACTGAGTATTGGTGTTAATCGCCACGCCAGCAGTGAATACCTGCTGGCTTTTTTCTTTTTGGCGATTGAGCCGGACGGCGTACAAACTAACGCATAAACGCCGGTTGCTTCTCTTCATAAATGGCAATGGCGTCGTCGTGCTGCAAGGTCAGCCCGATGCTGTCCAGACCGTTCATCATGCAGTGGCGGCGGAAGGCATCAATAGCAAAGCGATAAGTTTTATCACCCGCTTTCACTTCCTGAGCTTCCAGATCCACATCGAAATGAATCCCCGGATTGGCTTGCACCAGCGCAAACAGCTCATCCACTTCGGCATCGCTTAATTTCACCGGCAGCAGTTGGTTGTTAAAGCTGTTGCCATAGAAAATATCGGCGAAACTGGGCGCAATCACCACTTTAAAACCGTAATCGGTCAGCGCCCACGGCGCGTGCTCACGTGAGGAGCCACAGCCGAAGTTTTCCCGCGCCAGCAAAATCGACGCGCCCTGATATTGCGGGAAGTTCAGCACGAACTCCGGGTTTGGTTGCTGGCCTTTTCCATCCAGAAAACGCCAGTCGTTAAACAGATGCGCGCCAAAACCAGTACGCGTCACTTTCTGTAAAAACTGTTTCGGGATAATCGCATCGGTATCGACATTGGCGGCATCCAGCGGAACAACCAGGCCAGTGTGTTTGATAAATTTCTCTGCCATGATGGTTTCCTTATTTGATGTTGCGAATGTCGGCGAAATGACCGGTAACGGCAGCGGCGGCAGCCATTGCCGGGCTGACCAGATGCGTACGTCCACCGCGCCCCTGGCGGCCTTCAAAGTTACGGTTGCTGGTGGAGGCACAGCGTTCGCCCGGATTCAGACGGTCGTTGTTCATCGCCAGACACATTGAGCAGCCTGGCAAGCGCCATTCAAAACCGGCTTCGATAAAGATTTTGTCCAGACCTTCCGCTTCCGCCTGGGCTTTTACCGGACCGGAACCGGGAACCACCAGCGCCTGTACGCCTGGGGCGACTTTCCGCCCTTTGGCGATTTCCGCCGCTGCGCGTAAATCTTCAATACGTGAGTTGGTGCAGGAACCGATAAACACTTTATCGATAGCGACTTCGGTCAGCGGAATACCCGGTTTCAGTCCCATATAGGCCAGTGCTTTTTCTGCCGACGCACGTTCCACCGGATCGGCAAATGAAGCGGGATCGGGAATGTTGTCGTTCACGGAGATCACCTGGCCTGGGTTAGTTCCCCAGGTCACCTGCGGGGCGATCTCTTCTGCCTGCAGAGTGACAACGGTATCGAAAGTTGCGCCTTCGTCGGTTTGCAGGGTTTTCCAGTAGGCGACGGCATCGTCAAAATCTTTGCCTTTCGGCGCATGCAGACGGCCTTTGACATAGTTAAAGGTGGTTTCGTCAGGTGCAACCAGACCGGCTTTCGCGCCCATTTCGATTGCCATATTGCACAGGGTCATACGACCTTCCATGCTTAAATCACGGATTGCTTCGCCGCAAAACTCCACCACATGCCTGGTGCCGCCTGCGCTGCCCGTTTTACCGATAATCGCCAGTACGATATCTTTTGCGGTAATGCCCGGCGCGGCTTTGCCCTGGACTTCAATTTTCATGGTCTTAGCACGCCCCTGTTTCAGGGTTTGCGTTGCCAGCACGTGTTCAACTTCGGAAGTGCCGATGCCAAACGCCAGTGCGCCAAATGCGCCGTGGGTGGCGGTGTGCGAGTCGCCGCAGACAATGGTCATCCCTGGTAAGGTGACGCCTTGTTCCGGTCCCATCACGTGGACAATCCCCTGATACGGGTGATTCAGGTCATACAGTTCGACGCCAAACTCTTTGCAGTTTTTGATCAGCTCCTGCATCTGGATGCGCGCCATATCACCGCAGGCATTAATATCTTTGGTCTGAGTTGAAACGTTGTGATCCATCGTGGCGAAGGTTTTGCCCGGCTGGCGCACCGGGCGACCGTGGGCGCGCAGACCATCAAACGCCTGCGGTGATGTCACTTCATGCACCAGATGGCGGTCGATATATAACAGCGGGGTTTCGTTTTCGGCTTCATACACTACGTGAGCGTCGAACAATTTTTCGTATAACGTCTTAGCCATGATTACACCCCTTCTGCCACATAGCGGGCAATGATATCGCCCATTTCATCGGTACTAACGGCGGCAGCGCCACGGGCTAAATCTCCGGTGCGAATGCCTGCTTCTAATGCGCGGTTAATCGCGCGTTCAATGGCGGAAGCCGCATCATCGGCATCCAGGCTGTAGCGCAGCAGCAGCGCCAGCGACAGAATTTGCGCAATCGGGTTGGCGATATTTTTGCCTGCGATATCTGGTGCCGAGCCGCCCGCCGGTTCATACAGACCAAAACCTTGCTCGTTCAGGCTGGCGGACGGCAACATACCCATCGAACCGGTGATCATCGCGCATTCGTCAGAAAGGATGTCGCCAAACAGGTTGGAGCACAGCAGAACGTCAAACTGTGATGGATCTTTAATCAGCTGCATGGTGGCGTTGTCGATATACATATGCGCCAGTTCGACATCCGGGTATTCAATGGCGATCTCATTGACGATTTCCCGCCATAAAATAGAGGATTGCAGCACGTTAGCTTTATCGATCGACGTCACTTTGTGGCGACGCTTGCGAGCAGATTCAAACGCGATGCGCGCAATGCGCTCGATCTCAAAACGGTGATACACCTCGGTATCAAACGCTTTTTCATATTGTCCGCTACCTTCGCGGCCTTTTGGCTGACCGAAATAGATGCCGCCGGTCAGTTCGCGCACGCACAGGATGTCGAAGCCGTTAGCGGCAATGTCAGCGCGCAGCGGGCAGAACGCTTCCAGCCCCTGATACAGTTTCGCCGGGCGCAGGTTGCTGAATAATTTGAAATGTTTACGCAAAGGTAACAGCGCGCCGCGTTCTGGTTGCTGGTCTGGCGGTAAATGTTCCCACTTCGGGCCGCCTACTGAGCCAAACAGCACGGCATCGGCTTGCTCACAGCCTTCAACTGTTGCAGGCGGCAGCGGTTGACCGTGGTTATCAATGGCTGCGCCGCCAACATCGTAATGGCTGGTGGTGATGCGCATCGCAAAGCGGTTGCGCACGGCGTCCAGCACTTTCAGCGCCTGGGTCATCACTTCCGGCCCGATCCCATCTCCGGGCAATACGGCAATATGGTAATTCTTCGACATCACACGGTTTCCTTGTTGTTTTCGTTGTGTTGAGCTTTGCGTTGCAACTCTTTTTCGACTTCTGCGGCACGCCAGATATTGTTCAGTACGTGCACCATTGCTTTGGCGGAGGATTCGACAATATCGGTAGCCAGGCCGACGCCGTGGAAGCGGCGACCGTTATAGTTGGCGACGATATCCACCTGACCCAGCGCATCTTTACCGTGGCCTTTGGCAGTCAGGCTGTATTTCACCAGTTCGACGTTATAGTCAGTGATGCGGTTAATCGCCTGATACACCGCATCGACCGGGCCGTTACCATTGGCGGCTTCCGCTTTTACTTCCTCGCCGCAGGCCAGTTTGACGGCGGCGGTGGCAATGTCATTAGAGCCGGATTGCACGCTGAAGTAATCCAGACGGAAATGCTCCGGTTCTTCTTGCTGCTTACCGATGAAAGCCAGCGCTTCCAGGTCGTAATCGAATACCTGCCCTTTCTTATCTGCCAGTTTCAGGAACGCGTCGTACAGGTTGTCTAAATTATATTCACTTTCTTTATATCCCATCTCATCCATGCGATGTTTTACCGCCGCACGGCCCGAACGGGAGGTCAGATTCAGCTGGATTTGGTTCAGACCAATAGATTCTGGTGTCATGATTTCGTAGTTTTCGCGGTTTTTCAGTACGCCATCCTGGTGAATACCGGAGGAGTGTGCGAATGCGCCGCTGCCAACAATGGCTTTGTTTGCCGGGATCGGCATATTACAAATCTGGCTAACTAACTGGCTGGTGCGCCATATCTCCTGGTGATTAATGGCGGTGTGGACGTTGAGAATATCTTTACGTACCTTGATCGCCATGATCACTTCTTCCAGTGAACAGTTACCGGCGCGTTCACCGATCCCGTTCATTGCGCCTTCTACCTGCCGCGCTCCGGCATGTACCGCCGCCAGTGAGTTGCCTACCGCCAGGCCTAAATCGTCGTGGGTATGCACGGAAATGATCGCTTTATCGATGTTCGGTACACGTTCATACAGGCCGCTGATGATTCCGGCGAACTCAAACGGCATGGTGTAGCCCACGGTGTCCGGAATGTTGATGGTGGTGGCGCCGGCGTTAATTGCCGCTTCAACCACTCGCGCCAGGTCGGCAATCGGTGTACGCCCGGCATCTTCACAAGAAAATTCAACGTCATCGGTGTAATTACGTGCGCGTTTCACCATATAGATAGCGCGTTCGATCACGTCGTCCAGCGTGCTGCGCAGCTTGGTGGCGATATGCATTGGGGAGGTGGCAATAAAGGTATGAATACGGAAGGCTTCGGCGACTTTCAGAGATTCAGCCGCCACATCGATATCTTTTTCCACACAGCGGGCTAACGCACATACGCGGCTATTTTTGACCTGGCGGGCGATGGTTTGCACCGATTCGAAATCACCCGGCGAAGAGACGGGGAAACCGACTTCCATCACGTCAACACCCATACGCTCAAGGGCCAGCGCAATTTGCAGTTTTTCTTTCGCACTCAAGCTTGCCTGTAACGCCTGTTCACCGTCGCGCAATGTGGTATCGAAAATAATGACTTGCTGGCTCATGGTTTAGGTCCTTGTCTCTTTTAGAGCGCCTCGCTTCGGGCATAAAAAAACCCGCGCAATGGCGCGGGTTTTTTGTTTGACTGCGTGCTGGCTTAATGCTGGATGCCGCTCACTCGTCTACCGCGCAAAGAAGATGCGTTTAGTAGTAGTAGACCGATAAAGCGAACGATGTGAGTCATTAAATCAGCTCCAGATGAATGCGATATGCTTTTAGAGTTACTGGATACAAAAACGGATGTCAACCCTGTAGTAAGAAAAGCGACCTTTCAGCCGTGATTTTTCTCGTGCCAAATTAGCTAATTGTGCTGTGTAATCTATAACAGTCGATATTAATTTCTACTTAACGACATACATTTTTCATAGATGGACATATTTCCGCATAGATTATTGCATTTAATCAACGAACCAAAAGAGGGTAAAGCGTGGGCGAAAACGTTCTTATCCTGATGATTTGTTTTGAGTTATTCGTTTTATGAATATTTTATATTTATCTGCTGAATATTAATATGTAATTGATGTTAAGAATTAACGCATTAAACATATAAAACAATGATTAAATTAGCACGTTTAATCCATTTTGCGGATGATTGAGTATTCGCTATAGTTATGATTAGATTGTTTACGCAACAAAAACATTATGGATTATTATGCTGTGGTGAATAACTCTCCGTACGGCAGTGGATTCTGTTTTTATCAGAACCCGTATCTTTATGTTTTCCTAATTTTACGCATTTTCCTTTTTCTTATTTTATATGCATGGTAAATCATATTATTCAGGATTATTTCTCTGCATTCCAATAAGGGAAAGGGAGTTAAGTGTGACAGTGGAGTTAAGTATGTCAGAGGTAAAAACAGAACAGCCAGAGATTGCAGAGTTAAGCAAGCCACAGCTGCGTATGGTCGATTTGAATTTATTAACCGTTTTTGATGCAGTGATGCAGGAGCAGAACATAACTCGTGCCGCGCATGTTCTGGGAATGTCACAGCCTGCAGTCAGTAACGCTGTTGCACGCCTGAAGGTGATGTTTAATGACGAATTGTTTGTTCGTTATGGCCGTGGTATCCAGCCGACCGCTCGCGCATTTCAACTTTTTGGTTCTGTGCGTCAGGCGCTGCAATTAGTGCAAAACGAATTACCAGGTTCAGGTTTTGAGCCTGCCAGTAGCGAGCGGGTATTCCATCTCTGTGTTTGCAGCCCGTTAGACAGCATTCTGACCTCGCAGATTTATAATCACATTGAGAAGATTGCGCCAAATATACATGTTATGTTCAAGTCTTCATTAAATCAGAACACCGAACATCAGTTGCGCTATCAGGAAACGGAGTTCGTTATTAGTTATGAAGATTTCCACCGCCCTGAATTTACCAGTGTGCCGTTATTTAAAGATGAAATGGTGCTGGTAGCCAGTAAGAACCATCCGCATATCAAAGGTCCATTACTGAAACATGATGTTTATAACGAGCAACATGCGGCGGTTTCGCTCGATCGTTTCGCCTCATTTAGTCAGCCGTGGTATGACACAGTAGATAAACAAGCGAGTATTGCTTATCAGGGAATGGCAATGATGAGCGTCCTTAGCGTGGTTTCTCAAACGCAACTGGTTGCCATTGCACCTCGTTGGTTGGCAGAGGAGTTTGCTGAATCTTTAGAGTTGCAGGTCTTACCGCTGCCATTAAAACAGAATAGCAGAACCTGTTATCTCTCCTGGCATGAAGCTGCCGGGCGCGATAAAGGCCATCAGTGGATGGAAGAGCAATTAGTCTCTATATGTAAACGTTAAACATAAGCAGAATAAATCAGGTATTCCTTTCTGGTTTATTCTGCTTTTTTTATTAAATGTAGAATTTTGTTCTAAATGCATGTTCGCCAGATTTCATGAATAATTTAAAAAATAGAGAAATTGCTGTAAGTAGTCGAATTTAGCCAATTTATTCTCAATTTACTCCTTTATTCTGGAGTATTTTATCGTTTCTTTTCTCCTTTCCTCCTGTTTATTCTTATTTCTTCACGTTTGTGACTCTGCCTGCCAATTGCTTAAGCAAGATCGGACGGTTAATGTGTTTTACACATTTTTCCGCCAAACAGTGAGGCAGGCCATGGAGATGTTGTCTGGAGCCGAGATGGTCGTCCGATCGCTTATCGATCAGGGCGTTAAACAAGTATTCGGTTATCCCGGAGGCGCGGTCCTTGATATTTACGATGCATTGCATACCGTGGGGGGGATCGATCACGTATTGGTTCGTCATGAGCAAGCGGCGGTGCATATGGCCGATGGCCTGGCACGCGCAACCGGGGAAGTGGGGGTCGTGTTGGTGACGTCGGGTCCTGGGGCGACTAACGCGATTACCGGTATCGCTACTGCTTATATGGACTCCATTCCCTTGGTTGTCCTTTCCGGTCAGGTAGCGACCTCGCTGATAGGCTACGACGCCTTTCAGGAGTGCGACATGGTGGGAATTTCCCGCCCGGTGGTAAAACACAGTTTCCTGGTTAAGCAAACGGAAGACATTCCCCAGGTGCTGAAAAAAGCATTCTGGCTGGCGGCAAGTGGTCGTCCAGGGCCTGTAGTGGTTGATTTACCGAAAGATATTCTTAATCCGGCGAACAAATTACCCTACGTCTGGCCGGAGTCGGTCAGTATGCGCTCTTATAACCCGACAACACTGGGTCATAAGGGGCAGATTAAACGCGCATTGCAGACGCTGGTGGCAGCAAAAAAACCGGTCGTTTACGTTGGCGGCGGCGCAGTGACGGCGAGTTGCCATCAACAACTCAAACAGATTATTGAGCAACTTAATCTTCCCGTCGTCTCTTCATTAATGGGGCTGGGGGCATTTCCGGCAACGCATCGTCAGGCGCTGGGGATGCTGGGAATGCACGGTACCTACGAAGCCAATATGACCATGCATAATGCCGATGTTATTTTTGCCGTCGGCGTGCGCTTTGACGATCGCACCACTAACAATCTGGCCAAGTACTGCCCGAATGCAACGGTTTTACATATTGATATTGATCCGACGTCGATCTCAAAAACCGTTACCGCCGACATCCCGATCGTTGGCGATGCGCGGTTGGTGCTGGATCAAATGCTGGAGCTGCTGGCACAAGAAACGGCTCACCAACCGTTGGATGACATCCGTGACTGGTGGCAGCAGATTGAACAGTGGCGCGCTCGCCAGTGCCTTAAATATGACACTCAGAGCGAAAAGATTAAACCGCAAGCGGTGATTGAGACACTCTGGCGGCTGACGAAAGGTGATGCATATGTCACGTCCGACGTCGGGCAGCACCAGATGTTCGCTGCGCTTTATTATCCTTTCGACAAACCGCGCCGCTGGATCAACTCCGGTGGTCTCGGCACTATGGGCTTTGGTTTGCCTGCGGCGCTGGGTGTCAAAATGGCCTTGCCGGAGGAAACCGTGGTCTGCGTTACTGGCGACGGCAGCATTCAGATGAACATTCAGGAACTGTCCACCGCTTTGCAATATGAACTGCCGGTGCTGGTGGTGAATCTCAATAACCGCTATCTGGGGATGGTGAAACAGTGGCAGGACATGATCTACTCCGGCCGCCATTCACAATCTTATATGCAGTCGCTACCAGATTTCGTTCGTCTGGCGGAAGCCTATGGCCATGTTGGGATCCAGATTTCGCGCCCGGATGAGCTGGAAAGTAAACTTGGCGAGGCGCTGGAACAGGTACGCAATAATCGCCTGGTGTTTGTTGATGTCACCGTTGATGGCAGCGAGCACGTCTACCCGATGCAGATTCGTGGCGGCGGAATGGATGAAATGTGGTTAAGCAAAACGGAGAGAACCTGATTATGCGCCGGATATTATCAGTCTTACTCGAAAATGAATCAGGTGCGTTATCCCGTGTGATCGGCCTTTTTGCCCAGCGTGGCTATAACATTGAAAGCCTGACCGTTGCGCCCACCGACGATCCGACATTATCGCGTATGACTATCCAGACCGTGGGCGATGAAAAAGTGTTGGAGCAGATTGAAAAACAACTACACAAGCTGGTCGATGTGCTGCGCGTTAGCGAACTGGGGCAGGGGGCGCATGTTGAGCGGGAAATCATGCTGGTGAAAATTCAGGCCAGTGGCTACGGACGTGACGAAGTGAAGCGCAATACGGAAATATTCCGTGGGCAAATCATTGATGTCACGCCGTCGCTTTATACCGTTCAATTAGCGGGAACCAGCGATAAGCTTGATGCATTTTTAGCATCGATTCGCGATGTGGCGAAAATTGTGGAGGTTGCTCGCTCCGGCGTAGTCGGACTTTCGCGCGGCGATAAAATAATGCGTTGAGAATGATCTCAATGCGTAATTTACAGCCCAACATCTCACGTTGGGCTTTTTTTGCGAATTCAGTGGGAACCTGGAATAAAAGCAGTTGCCGCAGTTAATTTTCTGCGCTTAGATGTTAATGAATTTAACCCATGCCAGTACAATGGGTATGGTTTTTACATTTTACTCAAGGGGCAATTGTGAAACTGGATGAAATCGCTCGGCTGGCGGGAGTGTCGCGGACCACTGCAAGCTATGTTATTAACGGCAAAGCGAAGCAATACCGTGTGAGCGACAAAACCGTTGAAAAAGTCATGGCAGTGGTGCGTGAGCACAATTACCACCCGAATGCCGTGGCTGCTGGGCTTCGTGCTGGACGCACACGTTCGATTGGCCTTGTGATCCCCGATCTGGAGAACACAAGTTACACCCGTATCGCTAATTATCTTGAACGTCAGGCGCGACAACGTGGTTATCAACTACTGATCGCGTGTTCCGAAGATCAGCCAGACAACGAAATGCGCTGTATTGAGCATCTTTTGCAGCGTCAGGTCGATGCCATCATTGTTTCGACGTCGCTGCCGCCGGAGCATCCTTTTTATCAACGCTGGGCTAACGACCCGTTCCCGATAGTCGCGCTGGACCGCGCCCTCGATCGTGAACACTTCACCAGCGTTGTTGGTGCCGACCAGGATGATGCAGAAATGCTGGCCGAAGAGTTACGTAAGTTTCCTGCCGAGACGGTGCTTTATCTTGGTGCGTTGCCGGAGCTTTCTGTCAGCTTCCTGCGCGAGCAGGGCTTCCGTACTGCCTGGAAAGATGATCCGCGCGAAGTGCATTTCCTTTACGCCAACAGTTATGAGCGGGAAACCGCTGCCCAGTTGTTCGAAAAATGGCTGGAAACGCATCCGATGCCGCAGGCGCTGTTCACCACCTCATTTGCGTTGTTGCAAGGAGTTATGGATGTCACGCTGCGCCGCGATGGCAAATTGCCTTCTGATTTGGCAATTGCGACCTTTGGCGACAACGAATTGCTCGACTTCTTACAGTGTCCGGTATTGGCGGTAGCCCAGCGTCATCGCGACGTTGCGGAACGCGTACTGGAGATTGTGCTCGCCAGTCTGGACGAGCCGCGCAAACCAAAACCAGGCTTAACACGCATTAAACGTAATCTCTATCGTCGTGGTGTACTAAGCCGCAGATAAACATTACGAAAAAGATGCGCCAGTGGATTTTACCTCTGGCGCATTGAGTACGTAATTGGACATCGATATCCATAATGTAAATAAGACTATTCTGGACAATTATCCATAAGCCCTCCTGAATATCCCGCCAATTAACTCCAATCGCTGCGCTGAATGATAATTAAGTCGTAACGGTAGATTGCAATTGCATTATTTTGTTACAAGCAAATCGGCAATTGCCGATTAAACAAACACTTTTCTAAACTTTTGTCCAAAGTCGCTGGCATCAGGCATGGCGCACGTGCAACAGGGACTGTTATCCGGGGGAGATATGTCCTAAAATGCCGCTCGCGTCGCAAACTGACACTTTATATTTCCATTAAGGAAAATTGAGTCGTTTTTAAAACGGTAATGATGAATGGGATTTTTTCTTACAACTATTCATGACGTTAATTTGCTTCGTTTGTTGTGCGATTTTTAAACAATGCAGATATTAGCCGTAAACATTGGGTTTTTTGCTTCGGTAAGGAATGTTCCTGGCTTGACAAGCTTTTCCTCCGCTCCGTAAACTCCTTTTAGTGGGAATTTGTGGGATAAAGTGGTAATCGGGGGGAGACTGGCATGTTCCGGGGAGCAACGTTAGTCAATCTCGACAGTAAAGGGCGCTTATCGGTGCCTACCCGTTATCGGGAAGAACTGCTCGGGAGTGCTGCCGGTCAAATGGTGTGTACCATTGACATTCATCACCCGTGCCTGCTGCTTTACCCCCTTCCTGAATGGGAAATTATCGAGCACAAATTATCGCGTCTTTCGAGCATGAACCCTGTTGAACGTCGTGTTCAACGTCTTCTGTTAGGGCATGCCAGTGAGTGTCAGCTGGATAGCGCAGGTCGATTATTAATCGCCCCTGTGTTGCGGCAGCATGCCGGGCTGACGAAAGAAGTGATGTTGGTCGGGCAGTTCAATAAGTTCGAACTGTGGGATGAAACGACCTGGCATCAACAGGTCAGGGAAGATATCGACGCTGAACAGTCTGTTACCGAAAACTTGTCGGAGCGACTGCAGGACTTGTCTCTATAAAATGATGGAAAACTATAAACATACCACGGTACTGCTGGACGAAGCCGTAAATGGCCTCAATATCCGTCCTGACGGTATCTACATTGATGGAACTTTTGGTCGCGGTGGTCACTCACGTCTGATTCTTTCGCAACTTGGCGAAACGGGACGCTTGCTGGCAATCGATCGCGACCCGCAGGCTATTGCCGTCGCGAAGACTATTGATGATCCGCGCTTCTCCATCATTCATGGACCTTTCTCTGCGCTGGGCGAATATGTCGCCGAGCGCGATCTTATCGGCAAGATCGACGGCATTCTGCTCGATCTTGGCGTCTCTTCACCGCAACTCGATGATGCTGAACGCGGTTTTTCTTTTATGCGCGATGGCCCGTTGGACATGCGTATGGACCCGACGCGCGGCCAGTCCGCCGCCGAATGGCTACAAACCGCGGAAGAGTCCGATATTGCCTGGGTATTAAAAACGTATGGCGAAGAGCGTTTTGCTAAACGTATTGCGCGCGCCATCGTCGAACGTAACCGTGAGCAGCCAATGACCCGCACTAAAGAACTGGCGGAAGTGGTGGCTGCGGCAACGCCGGTGAAAGACAAATTCAAACATCCCGCGACCCGTACCTTCCAGGCGGTGCGCATTTGGGTGAACAGTGAACTGGAGGAGATAGAGCAGGCGCTAAAAAGCTCGCTTAACGTGCTGGCCCCAGGCGGGCGGCTTTCGATCATCAGTTTTCATTCGCTGGAAGATCGTATTGTGAAACGCTTTATGCGTGAAAACAGTCGCGGTCCACAAGTTCCGGCAGGATTACCGATGACTGAAGAGCAGCTCAAAAAACTGGGTGGCCGTCAGTTGCGAGCACTAGGTAAGTTGATGCCGGGCGAAGAAGAGGTGGCAGAGAACCCTCGTGCCCGTAGTTCAGTTCTGCGTATTGCAGAGAGGACGAACGCATGATCAGCAGAGTGACAGAAGCCCTAAGCAAAGTTAAAGGATCGATGGGAAGCCACGAGCGCCATGCCTTGCCTGGCGTTATCGGTGACGATCTTTTGCGGTTTGGGAAGCTGCCGCTCTGCCTGTTCATTTGCATTATTTTGACGGCGGTGACGGTGGTGACCACGGCGCACCATACCCGTTTGCTGACCGCACAGCGCGAACAACTGGTGCTGGAGCGAGACGCTTTAGACATTGAATGGCGCAACCTCATTCTTGAAGAGAATGCGCTCGGCGACCATAGCCGGGTGGAAAGGATCGCCACAGAGAAGCTGCAAATGCAGCATGTTGATCCATCACAAGAAAATATCGTAGTGCAAAAATAAGGATAAACGCGACGCATGAAAGCAGCGGCGAAAACGCAGAAACCAAAACGTCAGGAAGAACATGCCAACTTTATCAGTTGGCGTTTTGCGTTGTTATGCGGCTGTATTTTATTGGCACTGGCTTTCCTGCTGGGGCGCGTTGCCTGGTTGCAGGTAATCTCCCCGGATATGCTGGTGAAAGAGGGCGACATGCGCTCTCTTCGCGTTCAGCAAGTCTCCACCTCCCGCGGCATGATTACCGACCGTTCTGGTCGCCCGTTAGCAGTGAGTGTGCCGGTAAAAGCGATCTGGGCTGACCCGAAAGAAGTGCATGAAGCCGGCGGCATTAGCGTCGGTGACCGCTGGAAGGCGCTGGCTAACGCGCTCAATATTCCGCTGGATCAACTTTCCGCCCGCATTAACGCCAACCCGAAAGGACGTTTTATCTATCTGGCACGTCAGGTTAACCCTGACATGGCAGACTACATCAAAAAACTGAAACTGCCGGGGATTCATCTGCGTGAAGAATCTCGTCGTTACTATCCGTCTGGCGAAGTGACCGCTCACCTCATTGGCTTTACCAACGTCGATAGCCAGGGGATTGAGGGCGTCGAGAAAAGTTTTGATAAATGGCTTACCGGGCAACCGGGTGAACGTATTGTGCGTAAAGACCGTTACGGTCGCGTAATTGAAGATATTTCTTCTACCGACAGCCAGGCGGCGCACAACCTGGCGTTGAGTATTGATGAACGCCTGCAGGCGCTGGTTTATCGCGAACTGAACAACGCCGTGGCCTTTAACAAGGCTGAATCCGGCAGCGCCGTGCTGGTGGATGTCAACACCGGCGAAGTGCTGGCGATGGCCAATAGCCCGTCTTACAACCCCAACAATCTGAGTGGCACGCCAAAAGAGGCGATGCGTAACCGTACCATTACCGACGTGTTTGAACCGGGCTCTACTGTCAAACCGATGGTGGTGATGACCGCGTTGCAACGTGGTGTGGTGCGGGAAAACTCGGTGCTGAATACCGTTCCTTATCGAATTAACGGCCACGAAATTAAAGACGTGGCGCGCTATAGCGAATTAACCCTGACCGGGGTATTACAGAAGTCGAGTAACGTCGGTGTTTCCAAGCTGGCGTTAGCGATGCCGTCCTCAGCGTTAGTAGATACTTACTCACGTTTTGGACTGGGAAAAGCGACCAATTTGGGGTTGGTCGGAGAACGCAGTGGCTTATATCCTCAAAAGCAACGGTGGTCTGACATAGAGAGGGCCACCTTCTCTTTCGGCTACGGGCTAATGGTAACACCGTTACAGTTAGCGCGAGTCTACGCAACCATTGGCAGCTATGGCATCTATCGCCCACTGTCGATTACCAAGGTTGACCCCCCGGTTCCCGGCGAACGCGTCTTCCCGGAATCCATTGTGCGCACTGTGGTGCATATGATGGAAAGCGTGGCGCTACCGGGCGGCGGCGGCGTGAAGGCGGCGATTAAAGGCTATCGTATCGCCATTAAAACCGGTACCGCGAAAAAGGTCGGGCCGGACGGTCGCTACATCAATAAATATATTGCTTATACCGCAGGCGTAGCGCCTGCGAGTCAGCCGCGCTTCGCGCTGGTTGTTGTTATCAACGATCCGCAGGCGGGTAAATACTACGGCGGCGCCGTTTCCGCGCCGGTCTTTGGTGCCATCATGGGCGGCGTATTGCGCACCATGAACATCGAACCGGATGCGCTGACAACGGGTGATAAAAACGAATTTGTGATTAATCAAGGCGAGGGGACAGGTGGCAGATCGTAATTTGCGCGACCTTCTTGCTCCGTGGGTGCCAGACGCACCTTCGCGAGCACTGCGAGAGATGACACTCGACAGCCGTGTGGCTGCGTCGGGCGATCTTTTTGTAGCTGTAGTAGGTCATCAGGCGGACGGGCGTCGATATATCCCGCAGGCGATAGCGCAAGGTGTGGCTGCCATTATTGCAGAGGCAAAAGATGAGGCGACCGACGGTGAAATCCGTGAAATGCACGGTGTACCGGTCATCTATCTCAGCCAGCTCAATGAGCGTTTATCAGCGCTGGCGGGCCGCTTTTACCATGAACCCTCTGACAATTTACGTCTCGTGGGCGTAACGGGTACCAACGGCAAAACCACCACTACTCAGCTGCTGGCGCAGTGGAGCCAACTGCTTGGCGAAACCAGTGCAGTGATGGGTACCGTAGGTAACGGCCTGCTGGGTAAAGTTATTCCAACGGAAAACACGACCGGTTCGGCAGTCGACGTTCAGCATGAGCTGGCGGGGCTGGTGGATCAGGGGGCGACTTTTTGCGCAATGGAAGTTTCCTCCCACGGGCTGGTACAGCACCGTGTGGCGGCATTGAAATTTGCGGCGTCAGTCTTTACTAACTTAAGCCGCGATCACCTTGATTATCATGGTGATATGGAACATTACGAAGCCGCAAAATGGCTGCTTTACTCCGAACATCACAGCGGTCAGGCGATAGTCAACGCCGATGACGAAGTGGGCCGTCGCTGGCTGGCAAAACTGCCGGATGCAGTTGCGGTGTCGATGGAAGACCATATCAACCTGAACTCTCATGGCCGCTGGTTGAAAGCGACCGAAGTGAACTATCACGACAGCGGCGCAACCATTCGCTTTAGCTCAAGCTGGGGCGATGGCGAAATTGAAAGCCGCCTGATGGGGGCATTCAACGTCAGTAACTTACTGTTAGCGCTGGCGACGCTGCTGGCACTGGGGTATCCGCTGGCTGAACTGCTGAAAACCGCCGCGCGTCTGCAACCGGTTTGCGGACGTATGGAAGTTTTCACTGCACCGGGCAAACCGACGGTGGTTGTGGATTATGCTCACACCCCGGATGCACTGGAAAAAGCCTTGCAGGCGGCGCGTCTGCACTGTGCGGGCAAGCTGTGGTGCGTCTTCGGCTGCGGCGGCGATCGTGATAAAGGTAAGCGTCCACTGATGGGGGCGATTGCTGAAGAGTTTGCCGACGTGGCGGTGGTAACGGATGACAACCCGCGTACTGAAGAACCGCGTGCCATCATCAACGATATTCTGGCGGGAATGTTAGACGCCGGACATGCCAAAGTGATGGAAGGCCGCGCCGAAGCGGTGACTTGCGCCGTTATGCAGGCTAAAGAGAATGATGTGGTGCTGGTCGCAGGTAAAGGCCATGAAGATTACCAGATTGTTGGCAACCAGCGTCTGGACTACTCCGATCGTGTCACGGTGGCGCGTCTGCTGGGGGTGATCACATGATTAGCGTAACCCTTAGCCAACTTACCGATATTCTCAACGGTGAACTAAAAGGGGCTGACGTCACCCTGGATGCCGTAACGACTGACACGCGGAAACTGACGCCAGGCTGTCTGTTTGTCGCCCTGAAAGGCGAACGTTTCGATGCCCATGACTTTGCCGACCAGGCAAAAGCTGGCGGCGCGGGCGCTCTATTGGTCAGCCGTCCGCTGGACATCGACCTGCCTCAGTTAATCGTTAAAGACACGCGCCTGGCATTTGGTGAACTGGCTGCATGGGTTCGCCAGCAAGTTCCGGCTCGTGTGGTTGCTCTGACCGGTTCCTCCGGTAAAACCTCCGTTAAAGAGATGACTGCGGCGATTTTGAGCCAGTGCGGTAATACGCTTTATACCGCAGGCAATCTCAACAACGACATCGGCGTGCCAATGACGCTGTTGCGCTTAACGCCAGAATACGATTACGCGGTAATTGAGCTTGGCGCTAACCATCAGGGCGAAATTGCCTGGACCGTTAGCCTGACCCGCCCGGAAGCGGCGCTGGTCAACAACCTGGCGGCGGCACATCTGGAAGGTTTCGGCTCGCTTGCGGGTGTTGCGAAAGCGAAAGGCGAAATCTTTACCGGCCTGCCGGAAAACGGTATCGCCATTATGAACGCTGACAACAACGACTGGTTGAACTGGCAAAGCGTGATTGGCTCACGCAAAGTGTGGCGCTTCTCACCGAATGCCGCCAACAGCGACTTTACTGCCACCAATGTCCATGTGACCTCGCACGGCACTGAATTTACGCTGCAAACCCCAACGGGTAGCGTAGATGTTCTGCTACCGTTGCCGGGGCGTCACAATATTGCTAATGCGTTGGCAGCTGCGGCGCTCTCCATGTCCGTGGGCGCAACGCTTGATGCTATCAAAGCGGGGCTGGCGAATCTGAAAGCCGTTCCCGGGCGTCTGTTCCCGATTCAACTGGCGGAAAACCAGTTGCTGCTCGACGACTCCTACAACGCCAATGTCGGTTCAATGACCGCCGCTGTACAGGTTCTGGCTGAGATGCCTGGCTACCGTGTACTGGTGGTTGGCGATATGGCGGAACTGGGCGCTGAAAGCGAAGCCTGCCATGTACAGGTAGGCGAAGCGGCGAAGGCGGCTGGTATTGACCGCGTGTTAAGCGTGGGTAAACAAAGCCATGCCATTAGTACCGCCAGCGGCGTTGGCGAACATTTTGCTGATAAAACTGCGCTTATTGCGCGTCTTAAATCACTGATTGCAGAGCAACAGGTGATTACGATTTTAGTTAAGGGTTCACGTAGTGCCGCCATGGAAGAGGTGGTACGCGCTTTACAGGAGAATGGGACATGCTAGTTTGGCTGGCCGAACATTTGGTCAAATATTATTCCGGCTTTAACGTCTTTTCCTATCTGACGTTTCGCGCCATCGTCAGCCTGCTGACCGCGCTGTTCATCTCATTGTGGATGGGCCCGCGTATGATTGCCCATTTGCAAAAACTCTCCTTTGGTCAGGTGGTTCGTAACGATGGCCCGGAATCGCACTTCAGTAAGCGCGGTACGCCGACCATGGGTGGGATAATGATCCTGACGGCGATTGTGATCTCCGTACTGCTGTGGGCTTACCCTTCCAACCCGTACGTCTGGTGCGTACTCGTAGTGCTGGTGGGGTACGGCATCATTGGTTTTGTCGACGACTATCGCAAAGTGGTGCGTAAAGACACCAAGGGTCTGATTGCGCGCTGGAAGTATTTCTGGATGTCGGTGATCGCGCTGGGGGTGGCCTTTGCACTGTATCTTGTCGGGAAAGACACACCAGCAACACAACTAGTGGTGCCGTTCTTTAAAGATGTGATGCCGCAACTGGGGCTGTTCTACATCCTGCTGGCTTACTTTGTCATTGTGGGTACCGGCAACGCGGTAAACCTGACCGATGGCCTCGACGGACTGGCGATTATGCCGACCGTATTTGTCGCTGGTGGTTTTGCGCTGGTGGCCTGGGCAACCGGCAACATGAACTTTGCCAGCTACTTGCATATACCGTATCTGCGGCACGCCGGGGAACTGGTTATTGTCTGTACCGCGATAGTCGGGGCAGGGCTGGGCTTCCTGTGGTTTAACACCTATCCGGCGCAGGTCTTTATGGGTGATGTCGGTTCGCTGGCATTAGGCGGCGCGCTGGGCATTATCGCTGTGCTGCTGCGTCAGGAATTCCTGTTGGTGATTATGGGCGGTGTGTTTGTGGTTGAAACCCTGTCGGTTATTTTGCAGGTCGGCTCCTTTAAACTGCGCGGGCAACGTATTTTCCGCATGGCGCCGATTCATCACCACTATGAACTGAAAGGTTGGCCGGAACCGCGCGTCATTGTGCGCTTCTGGATTATTTCGCTGATGCTGGTCCTGATTGGTCTGGCAACGCTGAAGGTACGTTAATCATGGCTGATTACCAGGGTAAAAATGTCGTTATTATCGGCCTGGGCCTCACCGGGCTTTCCTGCGTGGACTTTTTCCTTGCTCGTGGCGTGACGCCGCGCGTTATGGATACACGTATGACACCGCCTGGCCTGGATAAATTACCCGAAACGGTGGAACGTCACACTGGCGGTCTTAATGACGAGTGGCTGATGGCAGCCGATCTGATCGTCGCCAGCCCCGGCATTGCGCTGGCGCATCCATCGTTAAGCGCCGCTGCCGATGCCGGAATTGAAATTGTTGGCGATATCGAACTGTTCTGCCGCGAAGCGCAGGCACCGATTGTGGCGATCACCGGTTCTAATGGCAAAAGCACCGTCACCACCTTAGTGGGCGAAATGGCAAAAGCGGCAGGTGTTAACGTCGGCGTGGGTGGCAACATTGGCCTGCCAGCGTTGATGTTGCTGGATGCTGAGTGTGAACTGTACGTGCTGGAACTGTCGAGCTTCCAGCTGGAAACCACCTCCAGCTTACAGGCGGTGGCGGCGAGCATTCTGAACGTGACCGAAGATCATATGGACAGATATCCGTTTGGATTGCAGCAATATCGTGCGGCAAAGCTGCGTATTTACGAAAATGCGAAAGTTTGTGTCGTCAATGCCGATGATGCCTTAACGATGCCGATTCGCGGTGCGGATGAACGCTGCGTCAGCTTTGGCGTCAACATGGGTGACTATCACCTGAATCATCAGCAGGGCGAAACCTGGCTGCGGGTGAAAGGCGAGAAAGTGTTGAACGTGAAAGAGATGAAACTTTCCGGGCAACATAACTATACCAATGCGCTGGCGGCGCTGGCACTGGCTGATGCCGCAGGTTTACCGCGCGCCAGCAGCCTGAAAGCGTTAACCACGTTCGCTGGTCTGCCGCATCGTTTTGAAGTGGTGCTGGAGCACAACGGCGTGCGTTGGATTAACGATTCGAAAGCCACCAACGTCGGCAGTACAGAAGCGGCGCTGAACGGCTTGCAGGTAGACGGTACGCTGCATTTGTTGCTGGGCGGTAATGGCAAATCGGCGGACTTCAGTCCACTGGCGCGCTATCTGAATGGCGACAACGTGCGTTTATACTGTTTTGGCCGTGATGGCGCACAGTTAGCGGCGCTGCGCCCGGAAGTGGCAGAGCAAACCGAAACCATGGAGCAGGCGATGCGCTTGCTGGCGCCACGCGTGCAGCCAGGAGATATGGTGCTGTTGTCACCAGCCTGTGCCAGCCTCGATCAGTTCAAGAACTTTGAACAACGGGGCAATGAGTTCGCCCGTCTGGCGAAGGAGTTAGGTTGATGCGTTTATCTCTCCCTCGCCTGAAAATGCCGCGCTTGCCCGGAATCAGTATCCTGGTCTGGATCTCCACGGCGCTAAAGGGCTGGGTGATGGGCTCGCGGGAAAAAGATACCGACAGCCTGATCATGTACGATCGCACCTTGCTGTGGCTGACCTTCGGCCTCGCGGCGATCGGCTTTATCATGGTGACTTCGGCGTCAATGCCCATTGGGCAGCGCTTAACCAACGATCCATTTTTCTTCGCGAAGCGTGATGGCGTTTATCTGATCCTGGCGTTCATTCTGGCGATCATTACACTGCGTCTGCCGATGGAGTTCTGGCAACGTTACAGCGCCACGATGCTGCTTGGATCAATCATCCTGCTGATGATCGTGCTGGTGGTAGGTAGCTCAGTTAAAGGGGCATCACGTTGGATCGATCTCGGCCTGCTGCGTATTCAGCCTGCGGAGCTGACCAAGCTGTCGCTGTTTTGTTACATCGCCAACTATCTGGTGCGCAAAGGCGACGAAGTACGTAACAACCTGCGCGGCTTCCTGAAACCGATGGGCGTGATTCTGGTGCTGGCAGTGTTGCTGCTGGCGCAGCCTGACCTTGGTACAGTAGTCGTGTTGTTCGTAACCACACTGGCGATGCTGTTCCTGGCAGGGGCAAAATTGTGGCAGTTCATTGCCATTATTGGCATGGGGATTTCAGCGGTCGTGTTGCTGATCCTCGCCGAACCGTACCGTATCCGCCGTGTTACTGCGTTCTGGAACCCGTGGGAAGATCCCTTCGGTAGCGGCTATCAGTTAACGCAATCATTGATGGCGTTTGGTCGTGGCGAGCTGTGGGGGCAAGGTTTAGGCAATTCGGTACAAAAACTAGAGTATCTGCCAGAAGCGCACACTGACTTTATTTTCGCCATTATCGGCGAAGAACTGGGGTATATCGGTGTGGTGCTGGCGCTTTTAATGGTATTCTTCGTCGCTTTTCGCGCAATGTCGATTGGCCGTAAAGCGTTAGAAATTGACCACCGTTTTTCCGGTTTTCTCGCCTGTTCAATTGGTATCTGGTTTAGCTTCCAGGCACTGGTTAACGTAGGCGCGGCGGCGGGGATGTTGCCAACCAAAGGCCTGACATTACCGCTGATAAGTTACGGTGGTTCGAGCTTACTGATTATGTCGACAGCTATCATGATGCTGTTACGTATTGATTATGAAACACGTCTGGAGAAAGCGCAGGCGTTTGTACGAGGTTCTCGATGAGTGGTAAAGGGAAGCGATTAATGGTGATGGCAGGTGGTACAGGCGGACACGTGTTCCCTGGACTGGCTGTTGCGCACCATTTAATGGCCCAGGGGTGGCAAGTTCGCTGGCTGGGTACTGCCGATCGTATGGAAGCGGACTTAGTGCCGAAGCACGGTATCGAGATCGACTTTATTCGTATTTCTGGTCTGCGCGGCAAGGGTATTAAAGCGTTGCTCGCGGCTCCGCTGCGGATCTTTAATGCCTGGCGTCAGGCGCGGGCGATTATGAAAGCTTACAAGCCCGATGTGGTGCTCGGTATGGGCGGCTATGTTTCCGGGCCAGGTGGTTTGGCGGCATGGTCGTTGGGCATTCCGGTCGTACTTCACGAACAAAACGGCATTGCAGGCTTGACCAATAAATGGCTGGCGAAAATTGCTACCAAAGTGATGCAGGCGTTTCCGGGGGCTTTCCCTGATGCCGAAGTTGTTGGTAACCCGGTGCGTACTGATGTGCTGGCGCTGCCATTGCCACAGCAGCGTATGGTTGGTCGTGAAGGTCCGATTCGCGTTCTGGTTGTAGGTGGTTCCCAGGGGGCGCGCATCCTTAACCAGACAATGCCGCAGGTTGCAGCAAAACTGGGCGATTCAGTAACCATCTGGCATCAGAGCGGCAAAGGTTCGCAACAAACCGTTGAGCAGGCTTATGCCGAAGCGGGTCAACCGCAGCATAAAGTGACGGAATTTATTGATGATATGGCGGCGGCCTATGCGTGGGCGGATGTCGTCGTTTGCCGCTCCGGCGCGTTGACGGTGAGTGAAATTGCTGCGGCAGGGCTACCGGCGTTGTTTGTGCCGTTTCAACATAAAGACCGCCAGCAGTACTGGAATGCACTGCCGCTGGAAAAAGCGGGCGCAGCCAAAATTATCGAGCAGCCGCAGCTTACTGTGGATGCCGTCGCCAACACCCTGGCCGGGTGGCCGCGAGAAACCTTATTAACCATGGCAGAACGCGCCCGAGCTGCATCCATTCCGGATGCCACCGAGCGAGTGGCAAATGAAGTGAGCCGGGCTGCCCGGGCGTAATTGTAGCGATGCCTTTTGCATCGTATGAATTTGAGAAGTTAATGGCGTAAAGAATGAATACACAACAATTGGCAAAACTGCGTTCCATCGTGCCTGAAATGCGTCGCGTTCGGCACATACACTTTGTCGGCATCGGTGGTGCCGGTATGGGCGGTATTGCCGAAGTTCTGGCCAATGAAGGGTATCAGATCAGTGGTTCCGATTTAGCGCCAAACCCGGTCACGCAACAGTTAACGAATCTGGGAGCGACGATTTACTTCAACCATCGCCCGGAAAACGTGCGTGATGCCAGTGTGGTCGTTGTTTCCAGCGCGATTTCTGCCGATAACCCGGAGATTGTTGCTGCCCATGAGGCTCGTATCCCGGTTATTCGTCGTGCTGAAATGCTGGCTGAGTTAATGCGTTTTCGTCATGGCATCGCCATCGCCGGGACGCATGGCAAAACCACGACTACCGCGATGGTTTCCAGCATCTACGCAGAAGCTGGCCTCGATCCAACCTTCGTTAACGGTGGGCTGGTAAAAGCGGCGGGCGTTCATGCACGTTTAGGACATGGTCGTTACCTGATTGCTGAAGCGGATGAAAGCGATGCGTCGTTCCTGCATTTGCAACCGATGGTGGCGATTGTCACCAACATCGAAGCCGACCATATGGATACCTACCAGGGCGACTTTGAGAATTTAAAACAGACCTTTATTAATTTTCTGCACAACCTGCCGTTTTACGGTCGTGCAGTGATGTGTGTTGACGATCCGGTAATTCGCGAATTGTTACCGCGTGTAGGCCGTCAGACCACTACTTACGGTTTCAGCGAAGATGCCGACGTGCGCGTAGAAGATTATCAGCAGATTGGCCCGCAGGGACACTTTACGCTGCTGCGTCAGGACAAAGAGCCAATGCGCGTTACACTGAATGCGCCAGGTCGTCACAATGCCCTGAACGCTGCCGCTGCCGTTGCGGTCGCCACGGAAGAGGGGATTGAAGACGAGGCTATTTTGCGTGCGCTGGAGAGCTTCCAGGGGACCGGGCGCCGCTTTGATTTCCTTGGTGAATTTCCATTGGAACCCGTGAACGGTAAAAGCGGTACGGCAATGCTGGTCGATGACTACGGTCACCATCCGACCGAAGTGGACGCCACTATTAAAGCGGCGCGTGCAGGTTGGCCGGATAAAAACCTGGTGATGCTGTTTCAGCCGCACCGTTTCACCCGTACCCGCGACCTGTATGACGATTTTGCCAATGTGCTGACTCAGGTGGATACCCTGCTGATGCTGGAAGTGTATCCGGCGGGCGAAGCACCTATTCCGGGAGCGGACAGTCGTTCATTGTGTCGTACAATCCGTGGCCGTGGGAAAATTGATCCGATTCTGGTGCCGGACCCGGCGCAGGTGGCCGAGATGCTAGCACCAGTATTAACCGGTAACGACCTGATCCTCGTTCAGGGGGCAGGAAATATCGGAAAAATTGCCCGATCTTTAGCTGAAATCAAACTGAAGCCGCAAACTCCGGAGGAAGAGCAACATGACTGATAAAATCGCGGTCCTGTTGGGCGGGACCTCCGCAGAGCGGGAAGTTTCTCTGAATTCTGGCGCGGCAGTGTTAGCTGGGCTGCGTGAAGGCGGTATTGACGCGTATCCTGTCGACCCGAAAGAAATCGACGTAACGCAACTGAAGTCGATGGGATTTCAGAAAGTGTTTATCGCTCTGCACGGTCGCGGTGGTGAAGATGGTACGCTGCAGGGTATGCTCGAGCTGATGGGCTTGCCTTATACCGGCAGTGGAGTGATGGCATCTGCGCTTTCAATGGATAAACTACGCAGCAAACTGCTTTGGCAGGGCGCTGGTTTACCGGTAGCGCCGTGGGTAGCGTTAACCCGCGCAGAGTATGAAAAAGGCCTTAGTGATAAGCAGTTAGCAGAAATTTCTGCCTTAGGTTTGCCGCTTATCGTCAAGCCGAGCCGCGAAGGTTCCAGTGTTGGAATGTCAAAAGTAGTAGCAGAAAATGCTCTACAAGATGCATTAAGATTGGCATTTCAGCACGATGAAGAAGTATTGATTGAAAAATGGCTAAGTGGGCCGGAGTTCACGGTTGCGATACTCGGTGAAGAAATTTTACCGTCAATACGTATTCAACCCGCTGGAACCTTCTATGATTATGAGGCGAAGTATCTCTCTGATGAGACACAGTATTTCTGCCCGGCAGGTTTAGAAGCGGCTCAAGAGGCAAATTTGCAGGCATTAGTGCTGAAAGCATGGACGACTTTAGGATGCAAAGGATGGGGGCGTATAGACGTCATGCTGGACAGCGATGGACAGTTTTATCTGCTGGAAGCTAATACCTCACCGGGTATGACCAGTCACAGTCTGGTGCCGATGGCGGCACGTCAGGCGGGTATGAGCTTCTCGCAGTTGGTAGTACGAATTCTGGAACTGGCGGACTAATATGTCGCAGGCTGCTCTGAACACGCGAAACAGTGAAGAAGAGATTTCTTCTCACCGCAATAATGGAACGCGTCTGGCGGGGATCCTTTTCCTGCTGACCGTTTTAACGACAGTGTTGGTGAGCGGCTGGGTCGTGTTGGGCTGGATGGAAGATGCACAACGCCTGCCGCTCTCAAAGCTGGTGTTGACCGGTGAACGCCATTACACGCGTAATGACGATATCCGGCAGTCGATCCTGGCATTGGGTGAGCCAGGTACCTTTATGACCCAGGATGTAAACATCATCCAGACGCAAATTGAACAACGCCTGCCGTGGATTAAGCAGGTGAGCGTCAGAAAGCAGTGGCCTGATGAATTGAAGATTCATCTGGTTGAATATGTGCCGATTGCGCGTTGGAATGATCAGCATATGGTTGACGCTGAAGGAAACACCTTCAGCGTGCCGCCAGATCGCACCAGCAAGCAGGTGCTCCCTATGTTGTATGGTCCGGAAGGCAGCGCAAATGAAGTGCTGCAGGGCTATCGCGAAATGGGGCAGATGCTGGCAAAGGACAGATTTACTCTGAAGGAAGCGGCGATGACCGCGCGGCGTTCCTGGCAGTTGACGCTGAATAACGATATTAAGCTCAATCTTGGCCGGGGCGATACGATGAAACGTTTGGCTCGCTTTGTAGAACTTTATCCGGTTTTACAGCAGCAGGCGCAAACCGATGGCAAACGGATTAGCTACGTTGATTTGCGTTATGACTCTGGTGCGGCAGTTGGCTGGGCGCCCTTGCCGCCAGAGGAATCTACTCAGCAACAAAATCAGGCACAGGCAGAACAACAATGATCAAGGCGACGGACAGAAAACTGGTAGTAGGACTGGAGATTGGTACCGCGAAGGTTGCCGCTTTAGTAGGGGAAGTTCTGCCCGACGGTATGGTCAATATCATTGGTGTGGGCAGCTGCCCGTCACGTGGTATGGATAAAGGCGGGGTGAACGACCTCGAATCCGTGGTCAAGTGCGTACAGCGCGCCATTGACCAGGCAGAATTGATGGCAGATTGTCAGATCTCTTCGGTATATCTGGCGCTTTCTGGTAAGCACATCAGCTGCCAGAATGAAATTGGTATGGTGCCTATTTCTGAAGAAGAAGTGACACAAGAAGATGTAGAAAATGTCGTCCATACCGCGAAATCGGTGCGCGTGCGTGATGAACATCGTGTGCTGCATGTGATCCCGCAAGAGTATGCGATTGACTATCAGGAAGGGATCAAAAATCCGGTGGGGCTTTCTGGCGTGCGGATGCAGGCAAAAGTGCACCTGATCACATGTCACAACGATATGGCAAAAAACATTGTGAAAGCCGTTGAACGTTGTGGCCTGAAAGTTGACCAACTGATATTTGCCGGACTGGCATCAAGTTATTCGGTATTGACGGAAGACGAACGTGAACTGGGCGTCTGCGTCGTCGATATCGGTGGTGGTACAATGGATATCGCCGTTTATACCGGCGGGGCATTGCGTCACACCAAGGTAATTCCTTATGCTGGCAATGTCGTGACCAGTGATATCGCTTATGCCTTTGGCACACCGCCAAGCGACGCCGAAGCGATTAAAGTTCGTCATGGCTGCGCGCTGGGTTCCATCGTCGGTAAAGACGAGAGCGTGGAAGTGCCGAGCGTAGGTGGTCGTCCGCCGCGTAGTCTGCAACGTCAGACGCTGGCGGAGGTGATTGAGCCGCGCTATACCGAGCTGCTCAACCTGGTCAACGAAGAGATATTGCAGCTGCAGGAAAAGCTTCGCCAACAAGGCGTAAAGCACCACCTGGCTGCGGGTATTGTATTAACCGGTGGCGCGGCGCAGATCGAAGGTCTTGCCGCCTGCGCTCAACGCGTGTTTCATACGCAGGTGCGTATCGGCGCGCCGCTGAATATCACCGGGTTAACGGATTACGCTCAGGAGCCGTATTATTCAACGGCGGTGGGATTGCTTCATTACGGGAAAGAGTCACATCTTAACGGTGAAGCGGAAGTTGAAAAACGTGTTACAGCATCTGTTGGCTCGTGGATCAAGCGACTCAATAGTTGGCTGCGAAAAGAATTTTAATTTTTATGAGGCCGGCGGTGATTACGGCCTCAGGCGACAGGCACATATCGGAGAGAAACTATGTTTGAACCAATGGAACTTACCAACGACGCGGTGATTAAAGTCATCGGCGTCGGCGGCGGCGGCGGTAATGCTGTTGAACACATGGTGCGTGAGCGCATTGAAGGTGTTGAATTTTTCGCGGTAAATACCGATGCACAGGCGCTGCGTAAAACAGCGGTTGGGCAGACGATTCAGATCGGTAGTGGTATCACCAAAGGACTGGGAGCTGGCGCTAATCCAGAAGTTGGCCGTAATGCGGCTGATGAGGATCGTGATGCACTGCGTGCGGCGCTGGAAGGTGCAGACATGGTCTTTATTGCAGCAGGCATGGGCGGTGGCACCGGTACAGGTGCAGCGCCGGTTGTTGCTGAAGTGGCTAAAGATTTAGGTATTCTGACCGTAGCTGTCGTGACCAAGCCTTTCAACTTTGAAGGCAAGAAGCGCATGGCATTTGCGGAGCAGGGGATCACTGAATTGTCCAAACATGTGGACTCACTGATCACAATCCCGAACGATAAACTGCTGAAAGTTCTGGGCCGCGGTATCTCTCTGCTGGACGCTTTTGGCGCAGCTAACGATGTGCTGAAAGGCGCTGTTCAGGGTATCGCCGAACTGATTACTCGCCCGGGTCTGATGAACGTGGACTTTGCAGACGTACGTACTGTGATGTCTGAAATGGGCTACGCAATGATGGGTTCTGGCGTGGCGAGCGGTGAAGACCGTGCGGAAGAAGCGGCTGAAATGGCAATTTCTTCTCCGTTGCTGGAAGATATCGACCTGTCTGGCGCGCGCGGTGTGTTGGTTAACATCACTGCGGGCTTCGACCTGCGTCTGGATGAGTTCGAAACCGTAGGTAACACCATCCGTGCATTTGCTTCGGACAACGCGACCGTGGTTATCGGTACTTCTCTTGACCCGGATATGAACGACGAACTGCGTGTAACTGTGGTTGCGACGGGCATTGGCATGGACAAACGTCCTGAAATTACCCTGGTGACCAATAAGCAAGTTCAACAGCCAGTGATGGATCGCTACCAGCAGCATGGTATGGCGCCGCTGACGCAAGAGCAGAAGCCTGTGGCCAAAGTGGTGAACGACAATACGCCACAAACCGTGAAAGAGCCGGATTATCTGGATATCCCGGCATTCCTGCGTAAGCAAGCTGACTAAGAATTAGCTGGAATTTGGGTTGCGAGGCTCTTTGTGCTAAACTGGCCTGCCGAATGTATAGTACACTTCGGTTGGATAGATAATTTGGCGAGATAATACGATGATCAAACAAAGGACACTTAAACGTATCGTTCAGGCGACGGGTGTCGGTTTACATACCGGCAAGAAAGTCACCCTGACCTTACGACCTGCGCCGGCCAACACCGGGGTCATCTATCGTCGCACCGACTTGAATCCACCGGTAGATTTCCCGGCCGATGCCAAATCTGTGCGTGATACCATGCTCTGTACGTGTCTGGTCAACGAGCATGATGTACGGATTTCAACCGTTGAGCACCTGAACGCAGCGCTCGCGGGCTTAGGCATCGATAACATTGTTATCGAAGTTAACGCGCCGGAAATCCCAATCATGGACGGCAGTGCCGCTCCGTTTGTTTACCTGCTGCTTGATGCTGGTATCGACGAGCTGAACTGCGCCAAGAAATTTGTACGCATCAAAGAGACTGTTCGCGTCGAAGATGGCGATAAGTGGGCCGAATTCAAGCCGTACAATGGTTTTTCGCTGGACTTCACCATCGATTTCAACCATCCGGCTATCGATTCCAGCAATCAACGCTATGCGATGAACTTCTCTGCTGATGCGTTTATGCGCCAGATCAGCCGTGCGCGTACGTTTGGTTTCATGCGTGATATCGAATATCTGCAGTCCCGTGGCCTGTGCCTGGGCGGCAGCTTCGATTGTGCCATCGTTGTTGACGATTATCGCGTACTGAACGAAGACGGCCTGCGTTTTGAAGACGAGTTTGTGCGTCACAAAATGCTCGACGCGATCGGTGATTTGTTCATGTGTGGTCACAACATTATCGGTGCATTTACCGCTTATAAATCCGGTCATGCACTGAATAACAAACTGTTGCAGGCTGTCCTGGCAAAACAGGAAGCCTGGGAATATGTGACCTTCCAGGACGACGCAGAACTGCCGTTGGCCTTCAAAGCGCCTTCAGCCGTACTGGCATAACGACATCTATACTGTCGTATAAAATTCGACTGGCAAATCTGGCACTCTCTCCGGCCAGGTGAACCAGTCGTTTTTTTTTGAGTTTTTACAGCACCGTAATAAATCGGTGCGAACGCTGTTTTCTTAAGCACTTTTACGTGTTACTTATCTTGAATACTGCTGTGGACTTCTGGCTTTAATGATAAGATTTGTGCGCTAAAAACGTTGAATACGATCGGGATGGCAATAACGTGAGTGGAATACTGACGCGCTGGCGACAGTTAGGTAGACGCTACTTCTGGCCGCATCTCTTATTAGGGATGGTCGCGGCGAGTTTAGGTTTGCCTGCGCTCAGTAACGCCGCCGAGCCAAACGCGCCCGCAAAAGCGACAACGCGCAATCACGAGCCTTCCGCCAAAGTTAACTTTAGTCAGTTGGCTTTGCTGGAAGCGAACACGCGCCGCCCGAACTCGAACTATTCCGTTGATTACTGGCATCAACATGCTATTCGCACGGTAATCCGCCATCTCTCCTTTGCAATGGCGCCGCAAACGCTGCCCGTTGCCGAAGAATCTATACCGCTTCAGGCGCAACATCTTGCTTTACTGGATACGCTCAGTGCGCTGCTGACCCAGGAAGGCAAGCCGTCTGAAAATGGTTATCGCATTGATTATGCGCATTTTACCCCTCAAGCAAACTTCAGCACGTCCGTCTGGATAAGCCAGGCGCAGGGTATCCGTGCTGGCCCTCAACGCCTCTGCTAACAACGAGAAACCTTTACTTCATTTTATTTACTCCGTAATGCGGGGCGTTTGAGATTTTATTATGCTAATCAAATTATTAACTAAAGTTTTCGGTAGTCGTAACGATCGTACCCTGCGCCGGATGCGCAAAGTCGTCAACATTATCAATGCCATGGAACCGGAGATGGAAAAACTCTCCGACGAAGAACTGAAAGGGAAGACGGCAGAGTTCCGCGCGCGTCTGGAAAAAGGCGAAGTGCTGGAAAACTTGATCCCGGAAGCCTTCGCCGTCGTACGTGAAGCCAGTAAGCGCGTCTTTGGTATGCGTCACTTCGATGTACAGTTGCTCGGCGGTATGGTTCTTAATGAACGTTGCATCGCGGAAATGCGTACTGGTGAAGGTAAAACCCTGACCGCAACGCTGCCTGCTTACCTGAACGCATTAACCGGTAAAGGCGTACACGTTGTTACCGTCAACGATTACCTGGCGCAACGTGATGCCGAAAACAACCGTCCGCTGTTTGAATTCCTCGGCTTGACCGTCGGCATTAACCTGCCGGGCATGCCAGCACCGGCAAAGCGTGAAGCTTACGCGGCTGACATCACTTACGGTACGAACAACGAATACGGCTTTGACTACCTTCGCGACAACATGGCGTTCAGCCCTGAAGAACGTGTACAGCGTAAACTGCACTATGCGCTGGTGGACGAAGTGGACTCCATCCTGATCGATGAAGCGCGTACACCGCTGATCATTTCTGGCCCGGCAGAAGACAGCTCGGAAATGTATAAGCGCGTAAATAAAATCATTCCGCACCTGATCCGTCAGGAAAAAGAAGACTCCGAAACCTTCCAGGGCGAAGGGCACTTCTCGGTGGATGAAAAATCTCGCCAGGTGAACCTGACCGAACGTGGTCTGGTACTTATTGAAGAGCTGCTGGTGAAAGAAGGCATTATGGATGAAGGTGAGTCGCTGTACTCTCCGGCCAATATTATGCTGATGCACCACGTAACGGCGGCGCTGCGTGCTCACGCGCTGTTTACCCGCGACGTCGATTACATCGTTAAAGATGGCGAAGTTATCATCGTTGACGAACACACCGGTCGTACCATGCAGGGTCGTCGCTGGTCCGATGGTCTGCACCAGGCTGTGGAAGCGAAAGAAGGTGTGCAGATCCAGAACGAAAACCAAACGCTGGCTTCGATCACCTTCCAGAACTACTTCCGTCTGTATGAAAAACTGGCGGGGATGACCGGTACTGCTGATACCGAAGCCTTCGAGTTCAGTTCCATCTACAAGCTGGATACTGTAGTCGTTCCGACCAACCGCCCGATGATTCGTAAAGATCTGCCAGATCTGGTCTACATGACCGAAGCGGAAAAAATTCAGGCGATCATTGAAGATATCAAAGAATGTACCGCGAAAGGTCAGCCAGTGCTGGTTGGTACTATTTCTATCGAGAAATCGGAACTGGTATCAAACGAGCTAACCAAAGCCGGTATCAAACACAACGTTCTGAATGCTAAATTCCACGCCAACGAAGCGGCAATCGTTGCTCAGGCAGGCTATCCGGCTGCGGTGACCATCGCGACCAACATGGCGGGTCGTGGTACTGACATTGTGCTTGGTGGTAGCTGGCAGGCGGAAGTTGCCGCGCTGGAAAACCCGACCGCAGAGCAAATTGAAAAAATTAAAGCCGACTGGCAGGTGCGTCACGACGCGGTACTGGCGGCAGGTGGCTTGCATATCATCGGTACTGAGCGTCACGAATCTCGTCGTATCGATAACCAGCTGCGCGGCCGTTCTGGTCGTCAGGGGGATGCCGGTTCTTCCCGTTTTTACCTGTCGATGGAAGATGCGCTGATGCGTATTTTTGCCTCTGACCGCGTGTCCGGCATGATGCGTAAACTGGGTATGAAACCAGGCGAAGCCATTGAGCACCCGTGGGTAACCAAAGCGATCGCCAACGCCCAGCGTAAAGTTGAAAGCCGTAACTTCGACATTCGTAAACAGCTGCTGGAATACGATGACGTGGCTAACGATCAGCGTCGCGCCATTTACTCCCAGCGTAACGAACTGCTGGATGTCAGCGATGTGAGCGAAACCATCAACAGCATTCGTGAAGATGTGTTCAAAGCGACCATCGATGCCTACATTCCGCCACAGTCACTGGAAGAAATGTGGGACATTCCAGGTCTGCAAGAGCGTTTGAAAAACGACTTCGATCTTGATTTGCCGATTGCCGAGTGGCTGGACAAAGAGCCGGAACTGCATGAAGAGACGCTGCGTGAGCGTATCCTGGAGCAGTCCATCGAAGTGTATCAGCGTAAAGAAGAAGTGGTTGGTGCTGAGATGATGCGTCACTTCGAGAAAGGAGTGATGCTGCAAACGCTTGACTCCCTGTGGAAAGAGCATCTGGCGGCGATGGACTATCTGCGTCAGGGTATCCACCTGCGTGGCTATGCGCAGAAAGATCCGAAGCAGGAATACAAACGTGAATCGTTCTCCATGTTTGCGGCGATGCTGGAATCGTTGAAATATGAAGTCATCAGCACGTTGAGCAAAGTACAAGTACGCATGCCGGAAGAAGTTGAAGAGCTTGAGCAGCAGCGTCGTATGGAAGCTGAGCGTTTAGCGCAAATGCAGCAGCTTAGTCATCAGGATGACGACGCTGCAGCCGCAGCTGCGTTGGCAGCGCAAACCGGCGACCGTAAAGTTGGACGTAACGATCCTTGCCCGTGCGGTTCTGGTAAAAAATACAAGCAGTGCCATGGTCGCCTGCAATAAAAGCTAATTGTTGAAATAAAAGGCGCAGGATTCTGCGCCTTTTTTATAGGCTTAAGACAATGAAAAAACTGCAAATCGCGGTAGGTATTATTCGCAACGAAAACAACGAAATCTTTATAACCCGTCGCGCCGCAGATGCGCACATGGCAAATAAGCTGGAGTTTCCGGGCGGTAAAATAGAAACGGGAGAAACGGCAGAACAAGCGATGGTGCGGGAGCTTCAGGAAGAAGTCGGGATTACCCCACAACATTTTTATCTATTTGAAAAACTGGAATATGAGTTCCCGGACAGGCATATCACTCTGTGGTTCTGGCTGGTCGAAAGCTGGGAAGGGAAGCCATGGGGTAAAGAAGGGCAGCCCGGTGAGTGGATGGCGCTGGCCAGCCTCAATGCAGAAGATTTTCCGCCAGCCAATGAACCGGTAATTGCGAAGCTTCGACGTCTTTAAGTCGGATAAGGCGTTTATGCCGCATCCGACATTTGCACACGATGCCTGATGCGACGCTGGCGCGTCTTATAAGGCCTGGGTAGTTTGCTAACTTGTTGATAAGTTGGGTTTTGTAGGTCGGATAAGGCGTTTACGCCGCATCCGACATTTACACACGATGCCTGATGCGACATCAGACAAATGTCACTGCTTTGGCTCTTCGCTCCAGTCATCGCTCTCAGAAAGATCGCCACTGCTGGGGATTCGTTTTTCTTCAGCAGCCCATTCTCCGAGGTCAATCAACTGGCAGCGTTTGGAACAAAATGGCCGAAATGGGCTGACTTCACCCCACACCACCGTTTTCCCGCAGGTTGGGCAACTCACCGTAATAGTTTCAGACATTTTTACTCCTTAGCAACAGGCCAGTTCGAAATCCAGACGTTCCGGTACTTGTCCATTTTCACTGTCCAGCGGCATAAAGCGAATGGCAAAACGGCTCTTATGACCGGATATTTGCGGATAAAGCTGTGAATCGAGCGCCAGATTTAGGCGTAACAAATCGGCGTCTTCGCCATTATCCTGATAAAAACCGTTCAGACTGGTCAGTTTGCGGAACGGTGCCGACTGACGAATCAAATCCAACACCATTGTAAGTGCCTGTGTCAGCGGGCTCAGGCTGGCAATCCAGGTTTCTACCTGACTGTCGCGCTGCGACTGGGGTAAATGCAACCAGATATGCAACGTAGGTAAATCAAAGCTGCAACAACCGCCGGGAATGCTCAGACGCTGGCGCACCAGGGCTATCATCCTGTCTTCACGCAGAAATTGCCCGATACGCGGCGCGGAAATCAGCACGCTACCTGCGGCCTTCAACTGCTGAATTAATGCTTCAATACGACTCTGGTCCACGCCAGGCACACCAATCCAGGTCTGGAGTTTACGCTGTTGACGTTCCAGCTCTTTCAATAGCTCGGTACGAACTTCTCCACGCTCGAATACATCCAGCAATTCACTAACATTACGGAAGAAATGCAGAGCACCAGCGTAGTCGGCAATAGGCAAATTTACGGTGAGTTGTTGAATTAAAAACTCAATGCGCAGCCATGTACGCATTTTTTCATTTAGCGGATGTTCAAAAAGGACCTGGGTCTGCATTAAGGTTTTTCCTGTGAGACAAACGGCGACGCGAGTTGCATATAGTGTGCGTGCAGGCGGGCAACATCTGATGCAATAGCATTCGGTGTGCCGTTATTATCAATGACGTCATCTGCCACCGCAAGACGGGCTTCGCGCGTTGCCTGGGCAGCAAGAATTTGTTCAACATGCTCGCGAGTGACATCATCACGTTGCATAGTGCGCATAAGCTGAGTTTCTGGGCTGACATCCACCACCAGTACACGATTCGCTTTTTTATGCAGCGAATTTTCTACCAGCAATGGCACAACCCACAGTACATAAGGTGAAGTTGATTGCTGGATCTGGCGTTGCGTCTCCTGCTGAATCAGAGGATGCAGCAGGGCATTAAGCCAGTTTTTCTCTTCCGGATGGGCGAAGATCCGTTCGCGCAAGGTGCGACGTTGCAATGTTCCATCAGCAGCAATAATGTCAGCGCCAAAGTGTTCAGCAATGGCACGCAGTGCAGGTGTACCTGGTTCAACCACCTGACGCGCAATAATATCGGCATCAATGACATTAATTCCGAGGTCAGCAAATGCATTTGCAACGGTACTCTTGCCACTGCCAATGCCGCCTGTTAAGGCAACTGTATACCTCATAATCTATATTCCTGGGAATTCATCATGATTATCAAAATGTTAATAAAGAGCGCGCGAAAGCGAAATTGATGAAACGTTCGCCCACTATTTACCAGGTAAATTTATGGGATTGTAGCGTAAAAAAAGACAATTTCGCAGTCTTGCGCCATATCGATTAGTGCGTATGATAGCGTCACTGGAGTTGCGCTCTTACCCTTATAGCCATTAACCCCAGGAATCTGCACATGCGTATCGAAGAAGATCTGAAGTTAGGTTTTAAAGACGTCCTCATCCGCCCTAAACGCTCTACTCTTAAAAGCCGTTCCGATGTTGAACTGGAACGTCAATTCACCTTCAAGCATTCAGGTCAAAGCTGGTCCGGCGTGCCGATTATCGCCGCAAATATGGACACCGTAGGCACTTTTACTATGGCTACGGCACTGGCTTCTTTCGATATTCTGACCGCTGTACATAAACATTACTCTGTTGAAGAGTGGCAAGCGTTTATCAACAATTCTTCCGCTGATGTGCTGAAACATGTGATGGTTTCTACTGGCACGTCAGATGCCGATTTCGAAAAAACTAAACAAATTCTCGACCTGAATCCGGCATTAAACTTCGTTTGTATTGATGTTGCGAATGGATATTCCGAGCACTTCGTGCAGTTTGTTGCGAAGGCACGTGAAGCGTGGCCGACCAAAACCATTTGTGCAGGTAATGTGGTAACTGGCGAAATGTGTGAGGAGCTTATCCTCTCCGGTGCCGATATCGTTAAAGTTGGCATTGGCCCTGGCTCTGTTTGTACAACTCGCGTGAAAACGGGCGTCGGTTATCCGCAGCTTTCTGCGGTGATCGAATGTGCCGATGCCGCGCACGGTCTGGGCGGGATGATCGTCAGCGATGGCGGTTGTACCACACCGGGCGATGTGGCTAAAGCTTTTGGTGGCGGTGCCGATTTCGTAATGCTGGGCGGAATGCTGGCGGGTCACGAAGAGAGCGGCGGCCGTATTGTTGAAGAGAACGGCGAGAAATTTATGCTGTTCTACGGTATGAGCTCCGAGTCTGCGATGAAACGTCACGTTGGCGGCGTTGCGGAATATCGCGCAGCAGAAGGTAAAACCGTTAAGCTGCCTCTGCGCGGTCCGGTTGAAAATACCGCGCGTGATATTTTAGGCGGCCTGCGTTCAGCCTGCACTTACGTTGGGGCTTCACGCCTGAAAGAGTTGACCAAGCGCACCACGTTTATCCGCGTACTGGAACAAGAAAACCGCATCTTCAATAACCTGTAATCTCCCAATGCTGGCGTGGAGCAACACGCCAGCATTATCCCACCCCACTCATCGCATCGCTCAGATGGAAAATTGGCAGATACATTGCCACTACTAACGTACCGATAATTCCTCCGGTAATGACCAGCAACGCTGGTTCCAGTAAGGCGGCAAGGTTATCTGCCAGCGCCAGCGTGTTATCCCGATGATGATGGGCAAGATTCTCCAGCATGAGATCCAGCGACCCGGATGTCTCTCCTGTTCTCACTAACTGCAAACAGAGCGAGCTAAACTCCCCTGCATTTTTTAGCGCCAGCCAGATGGGCTGACCGTTACTGATATCATGCTGAATTTGTGTCAGAAGTTGCGCCCAGTACGGGCAGCGTATCGTCTCTCTGACGCTCTCAACCCCCTGCAAAAAAGTAATCCCCGCACTTTGTGTCAGTGCCAGAATCGTAAAGATCTGCGTGAGTCTTTGTCCCCGCATCAGGGCTCCCATAATCGGGATGCGTAATAACCATTTCTGCCGCGCAATAAGCCAGGTTGGGCGACGCATCAGCAGCTTGTTGGCTATCGCCAACAGAAAGCCGAGCACTATCAGCAGCCAGCCCCATTCGCCACTAAAGTCTGCCAGCGTCATGATCCCCTGCGTTAGTGCCGGTAGCGGAGTGTTAAAGGTTTTATAGATAGCGGCAAATTCCGGCAGGACAAAATGCAGCATTGCCACAACGACCATTATCGCCATCGTTAAAATGATAATGGGGTAACGCAACGCTGATTTCACTTTGTCGGCCAACTGGCGCTGGGCTTTTTGCTGACGCGCCAGTTCAAAGCAGCATTCATCCAGCTTACCGGTCATTTCCCCCGTGCGGATCATCGACTGGTAAAGCGGCGGAAAAACCTCTGACCAGGGCAATAAGGCACTGGAAAAGGCCACGCCCTGTTCGAGATCGTGAGCCAGCGATTGCAACAATGCCTGCCATTGCTTACTTGGATGCTGTTCAGCCAGCAGTGCCAGCCCTTCAGAAAGCGTTAACCCGGCTTTAAGTAGCGTCGCCAGTTGATGAATGACTTCCGCGCTTTTATCTCCGCGCCACTGTGCGGAACTGATATTGACTCGCTTCAGGTGCAGTGGGGTAACCCTTTGCTGCTGTAGATCCAAAAGTAGCAAAGCGCGACTCTCTGACCATTGCATCCCATCTTGCGCGTTGCCGTCACGAGTTATGCCATGCCATCGCCAGAGTTGCTTATTCGCCATGCGGCATCCCCAACACGCGGATTAACTCTTCAAAGGTGGTTAAGCCCTGTTCCACGGCCAGGCAGCCGTTTTCAAAAAGTGTGCGCATACCTGTCCGCCTGGCGTGTGTTTCCAGCGATCCAACTTCAGCATTAGAGGAAATAAGCTGGCGTATGGCTGGCGTAATGGGCAGAACTTCAAACAGGGCGGTACGACCATAAAAACCGTGGTAGCAATGTTCGCAACCTGGTGCCTGCCAGCGGGACAGCGGAGATGACCATATATTGTCTGGAAGACGAATCGGTTCCTCTTGCCGTTGGCGACAATGCGGGCAAAGTTTACGTACCAGACGCTGGGCTATTACCAGCGTAAGCGCCGACGAGAGCATCCAGCGGGCAACGCCCATTTGCTGTAAACGTACCAGTGTTTCGCAGGTGGAGTTGGTGTGTAGCGTGGACAATACCAGATGACCCGTTTGTGCGGCTTTAATGGCGATTTCTGCCGTTTCGCCATCGCGGATCTCTCCGATCATGATGACGTCGGGGTCCTGGCGCAATAACGCACGCAAAACGCCCTGAAAGGTAAGACCGGCACGCGGATGGATTTGCGTCTGGTTTATCCCGGCGATGGGGATCTCAACCGGATCTTCCACGCTGCAAATATTAATATCAGCGGTATTCAGCGTTTGCAGGGCGCTATACAGCGTGACTGTTTTGCCGCTTCCGGTTGGGCCTGTTACCAGCACCAGACCCTGTGGTTGCTGCAAGGCGTGGGTAAAGTCCGTCAGTTGTGACGGTTGCATCCCCAGCGTGTTGACATCCAGCGCCTGGTCCACCTGCTGTAACAACCGTAATACTACCTTTTCACCGCCGCGACATGGCAAGGTAGCAATGCGAAATGAGACGGCGTTCCCCGTCAGTTCGACAGTGAATTGCCCGTCTTGCGGCAGGCGATGTTCTGCAATATCCAGGCTTCCCAGCACTTTTAACCTGGCGGTTAAAGCGACCCCGGCATCCAGTGAAATATCAGGTAAAGGATGCAGCACGCCGTCGATACGCAAGCGGATGCGATAGCTATTGTCCGCTGGTTCGATATGAATATCAGATGCACGTTGTTCCAGTGCAGATTGCAACGTATGAGTCAGCAACTCTGCTTTGGGCTGATGCTTATCGTGAACGGCCACGGGCAATGTCTGTTGTGAGCGACTGGCGTGACCTTCCATTTGTTGGCGCGTCCAGCAGGTGATCTCAATACGTTTAGTGGTAGCGAAATGCAATGCATCCAGCAACTCATGTGAGGGGGCGTCGACCACCGCAACATGAACCACTTCTTCGCTGGCATCCAGTAAGACCCCCTGGTAACGCAGACACAGGGCGGTGAGCTGTGAAATATTCATTGCCGCTCCTTAGTTGGCGTCATCAAAGCGGAAGACGTCTTCGCAGGCTTGCTGCAACGCGCTGTCACTTTGAATATTGCAGTTACGCGTCCAGCCGGTGACACCGTTAGCGTTATCCCAACCGGGCGTCATGATGACGCTTAAACCATTGAGGCTCTCTTGCCCGGTCAGCGACACTACTCCCTTTGCCACGCTCATAGCAGAAACATAGCGGGTAGTGGTGGGCGAGGGGATGCCATTGCTGCCGCCGTCGCAGGTGTCCAGTCCGCCATGTTCCAGTGCGCATAACTCTATGGCGGTGCGGTAAGGCACAAAGGTTTGTAGCATGTCGGTGAGAGCGGCTTTGCGCAGGTAGTTCTGATAAGCCGGAATGCCAATGGCGCTTAAAATGGCAATGATGCCAATAACCACCATCAGTTCGATAAGTGTAAAACCGCGTTGCTTGTCCATCTGTTTCGCTCCTTGATTTGGTTAGCGCTACTTTGGCAAACGCCATCAGCACAGGCGAGGGGCAAAAAACGAAACGGGAAGGCGGCTTCAGATGTTTTTTATTACGTTGCAGCAAAAGACAGAAAATTTGCGAGGCGTTACGAAGAAAGGAGGGAAGGGAAGAATATCCGCCCCGTTACAGAGCGGATAAGTCTGTCAGCAGTTAGCGAAAACGCATTGAAAGGTCGAGTGCCTGCACGTGCTTGGTCAGCGCGCCGACGGAGATAAAGTCCACGCCCGTTTCGGCAAATTCGCGCAGCGTTTTGTCGGTGACGTTGCCAGACACTTCCAGCAGCGCCTTGCCGTTGGTGCGTTTAACTGCTTTGCGCATCTGTTCTGTGTCGAAGTTATCCAGCATGATGATATCGGCACCTGCTTTCAGGGCTTCATCAAGTTCTTCCAGATTCTCTACTTCAACTTCTACTGGCGCATCTGGATGCAGCCAGGACGCTTTTTCGACCGCCTGGCGCACTGAGCCGGAGGCAATAATATGGTTTTCTTTGATCAGGAAGGCATCAGAAAGCCCCAGACGGTGGTTAGCACCGCCGCCGCAAAGTACCGCATATTTCAATGCAGAACGCAGGCCTGGTAAGGTTTTGCGCGTATCCAGCAACTGTGTGTCGGTGCCTTCCAGCAATTCAACATAGTGGCGAACCTTACTGGCTACGCCAGAAAGAGTTTGTACAAAATTAAGCGCAGTACGTTCGCCGGTTAACAACACGCGGGATGGGCCTTCGAGTTCGAAAAGGAGTTGATTGGCGTTAATGACATCACCGTCATCCACATGCCAGATAATGGTGACATCGTCGCCTGCCAGTTGAATAAACACTTCTTCAACCCAGCGTTTTCCGCAAAATACGCCATTCTCGCGGGTGATCACCGTGGCATGAGAGCGAGAATTTTCCGGTAAAAGTTTTGCCGTAATGTCGTTGTTGGCATCAACTGTTCCGCCTAAATCTTCCCGCAACGCTTGGGCCACCGCGCCGGGGATATCGAGATTAATGCGTTCCAGCAGCTCGTCACGTCGGGTGTCAGGGTTATAGCGGCGAGGCGGCATGTTAAAACTCCAGATAGCTAACGAATCATAAGGTAGAAACATGCTACTCTGAACCGGGTATTAGCACCACATATAAGGAGATCCTGCATGTTGTTAGAACAGGGGTGGCTGGTCGGCGCGCGCCGCGTTCCCTCACCACATTACGATTGTCGCCCGGATGACGAAACTCCCACCTTGCTGGTGGTGCACAATATTAGCCTGCCGCCAGGCGAGTTTGGCGGTCCGTGGATTGATGCATTATTCACCGGGACTATTGATCCGCAGGCACATCCCTTCTTTGCCGAGATTGCCCATTTACGCGTTTCCGCTCACTGTTTGATTCGCCGTGATGGTGAAATTGTCCAGTATGTTCCTTTCGATAAACGCGCCTGGCATGCGGGGGTATCTCAGTATCAAGGTCGCGAGCGCTGTAATGATTTTTCTATTGGGATTGAGCTGGAAGGCACTGATACGCTGGCTTATACCGATGCGCAGTATCAGCAACTGGCGGCGGTTACGCGGGCGCTGATTCATCGCTATCCAGATATCGCTAATAACATGACGGGGCATTGCGATATTGCGCCGGATCGTAAAACCGATCCTGGTCCTGCATTTGATTGGGCACGGTTTCGTGCGCTGGTCAGCAAGGAGACAACATGACGCTATTCACAACCTTACTGGTGTTAATTTTCGAGCGCCTGTTTAAGCTGGGCGAGCACTGGCAGCTTGATCACCGCCTCGAGGCGTTCTTTCGGCGGGTGAAACATTTCTCGCTGGGGCGCACATTAGGAATGACCATTATTGCGATGGGGGCGACCTTTTTACTGTTGCGCGCGTTGCATGGGTTATTGTTCAACGTCCCGACGCTGGTGGTGTGGCTGTTGCTTGGTTTACTGTGTATTGGCGCAGGTAAAGTTCGTCTCCATTATCATGCTTATCTGACCGCAGCTTCTCGTAACGATAGCCATGCCCGTTCCACGATGGCTGGCGAGTTAACCATGATTCATGGCGTCCCCGCAGACTGCGATGAGCGTGAGTTTTTGCGTGAACTGCAAAATGCCCTGTTGTGGATTAACTTTCGTTTTTACCTTGCGCCGCTGTTCTGGCTGATTGTGGGGGGAACCTGGGGGCCCGTTACCCTGACGGGGTATGCGTTTTTGCGTGCATGGCAATACTGGCTGGCGCGTTACCAGACGCCGCATCATCGTTTACAGTCGGGAGTTGACGCCGTGCTTCATGTACTGGATTGGGTGCCAGTTCGCCTTGCGGGCGTAGTTTATGCCTTGATTGGTCACGGTGAGAAAGCGTTGCCTGCCTGGTTTGCTTCACTGACCGATTTCCATACATCGCAATACCAGGTACTAACGCGTCTGGCGCAGTTTTCTCTGGCGCGTGAACCGCATGTCGATAAGGTGGAGACGCCGAAAGCAGCGGTTTCAATGGCGAAGAAAACTTCGTTCGTGGTTGTGGTAGTGATTGCGCTGCTGACGATTTACGGGGCGTTGGTGTAGTGCCCGGCGATATACACCGGGCAATGTAATCAGTAAGTTTCCGCAGGTGGGATGCCAAAGTCAGGCATCCCATTTTCGTCCCAGCGAATTAATTTTAAGCGAGTATGACGGTTGGGATCGTAAAGTGGATCGCCTTCAATTTCGGTGTAATTACGTGCGTGGTAGACCAATACATCATCACCGTCTGGGGTTTGGGTAAAGCTATTATGGCCAGGGCCATACTGTTGGTTTGCATAGCTGGTCGAAAAGACCGGGTGGGTCGATTTATGCCAGTTCTCTGGCACTTTCGGGTCAGCGTCAATGTCTATCCACAATAACCCCATGCAGTAGTTCTCATCGGTGGCACTGGCAGAGTAACTAATAAATAGTCGGTTACCATGCGTCACAACAGCCGGACCTTCATTGACCCAGAATCCGCGACATTCCCAGTCATACTCTGGTTTGCTCAACATCACCGGCTCGCCTTTAATCGTCCATGGGTTTTCCATTTCTGCCAGATAAATATTTGAGTTCCCTGCGATATCCGGCGCTTTTTGCGCCCATAGATACCACTGTTTTCCCTGATGGTGAAAGGTGGTGGCATCAAGGGCAAACGTATCAAATGGTGTTTTAACTTGCCCTTTTTCAACCCACGTTCCGGTGAGCGGATTGGCATCACGGCATTCGAGGACAAACATCCGGTGCTGAAACATTCCCAGTTTGTCGAGCGCTTGAGTGTGGGTAGCTGCAAAATAGATATACCACCGGTCTTCAATATGATGCAGCTCCGGTGCCCAGATAAGCTCGCTCATGGGACCGCTTTGCGGTTTACGCCACACCACGACAGGAGTGGCGCTTCGCAGTCCGATGAGTGAATTTGCCCGGCGAATTTCCAGCCGGTCATACTCCGGCACCGAGGCGATAAAGTAATAGTTGTTGCCATCGCGCAGGATAAAGGGATCGGCGCGTTGCTCGATAAACGGATTCGGCCAGTCTTGCATTAGGCTTTCCTTACTGTTTCTACAGCGTTTATTTCCTGATAATCATTAAGTTCGCGGTAATTGGTACGACGTTTTTCCAGATCGCTTTGAATGCGTTTCATCAGTTCGCGGTCTACTTTTAGTAAACGGACCACTCCCGCGGTAATCAGATAACCCACTCCGGGAATGACGGTAAAGAGCAGCACAATACCGTTAATCGCCGTGGCGCTTTGGGCTTTCGCACCAGCATCGTAGCCGTACCATGAGAGCAGAAAGCCCACCATCGCCCCGGCAATGGCCAGGCCCAGTTTCAGGAAGAAAAGGTTACCGGAGAAGCTGATGCCGGTGATACGTTTACCGGTCTTCCATTCGCCGTAGTCGTCGACGTCTGCCATCAGTGACCAGTGCAGCGGGGAAGGGATCTGATGCAGAATGTTGAGGAGGAAGTAAAGCACCACAATCATCACCGTGGCGTGCGGATCGAAGAGGTAAAATGTGCAGGAAAAAATGGCCAGCGCGATGTTGGTCCAGAAGAAGACTTTCAGTTTGCACCAGCGGTCGGTTAACACTTTCGCCAGCATACTACCAATCATCATTCCGACAACGCCGAGGCTAATAAAGAGTGTGGCAAACTGTGTACTATCTCCCATTACCCAGGTCACATAGTACATGGTTGCTGCCATGCGGATGAATCCTGGGCAGACGTTACATAAGGTGAGCAGCAAAATGCGCACCCACTGATCGTTTTTCCAGACATCTTTAAAATCATTCTTCATGTCGTCATGTGTGGGTACCGCCGGACGAATGCGCTCGCGAACAGTGGCAAAACAAAATAGAAACATGCACATGCCGATTATCGCCAGTACGGTCATCGCCAGTTGATATCCCTTCGCTTTGTTATCGCCGCCAAATAGATCCACCATCGGCAGTAGCGTCAGCGAGAGCAGAAGTGTGGCGATCCCTACCATTACAAAACGGTACGACTGACAGGCCACACGTTCTTGTGGATCGTTAGTGATTACACCGCCTAACGAACAGTAAGGAATGTTGATGGCGGTGTAAGTCAGGGAGAGCAGGAAATAAGTGGCAAAGGCATAGATAACTTTGCTGCTGTAGTTCCACTCTGGCGTGGTGAACATCAGGATGCTAAACAGTGCGTAGGGGAAAGCAATCCACAGCAACCAGGGGCGAAAACGACCATATTTGCTTTGAGTCCGGTCTGCAATGGCGCCCATAATCGGGTCAGTTACGGCATCAATGACGCGTACCGAAAGTAATAATACGCCAACCAATGCGGGGGCAAGACCAAAAATATCCGTATAAAAATAGTTAACAAACAGCATGATAGCACCAAAGATGATGTTGCATCCTGCATCGCCCATCCCATAGCCGATCTTTTCTCTTACTGATAATTTACTGCTGTTCATAGAGAAGACTCCCCATCAAGTGATGAAGATAATTATTCGCTTGATATGGGGAAATTGCGTTGCAGGATAGCGCCACTGATATGGAGGATATAGCTATACAGGGAAAAGTGTGAGGCAGGTAACAACCCTCACCCAGAACGGGTGAGGGCGTAGAGAAATTAATGCGCTTTTACGGTTTTTGCGGCTTTCTCTTTGAACAGATAGCCGATGCCTAACACCACCAGCCATACCGGGATCAGGTATACCGAAATCGCCATTCCTGGCGTCATCAGCATAATCACCAGTACCGCCGCCATAAACAGCAGGCAGATCCAGTTACCCAGCGGATAGAGCAGAGCAGGGAAGCGGGTAGCCACGCCTTGTGCTTGTTTGGCGCGACGGAATTTCATGTGCGCAAGACTTATCATCGCCCAGTTAATAACCAGTGCAGAAACTACCAACGCCATTAACAGGCCGAACGCAGATTCTGGAGCAAGGTAGTTAATCAGTACACACAATGCTGTAACCAGCGCAGATACCAGGATGGTATTTACCGGCACGCCGCGTTTATCGACAGACGCCAGCGCTTTTGGCGCATTGCCTTGTTGAGCCAGACCAAACAGCATACGGCTGTTGCAGTAGACGCAACTGTTGTAAACCGAAAGTGCCGCCGTCAGTACCACAATGTTCAGGGCGTTTGCGACAAAAGTATCGCCTAACTCGTGGAAGATCAGTACAAATGGGCTGGTATCGGCGGTAACGCGTGTCCACGGCATCAGCGAGAGCAGAACGGCTAACGAACCAATGTAGAAAATCAGGATGCGGTAGATAACCTGGTTAGTCGCTTTGGGAATACTTTGCTCTGGGTTATCAGCTTCTGCTGCGGTGATCCCTACCAGTTCCAGACCACCGAACGAGAACATGATAATCGCCATCATCATCACCAGCCCGGTAAAGCCGTGCGGCAGGAAGCCGCCCTGTTCCCAAAGGTTGCGAACGCTCGCCTGAGGGCCACCGTTGCCGCTGAACAACAGCCAGCCGCCGAAGATGATCATCGCCACTACCGCAATAACTTTGATAATGGCAAACCAGAACTCCATCTCACCAAACACTTTAACGTTGGTCAGGTTGATGGCGTTGATCACCACAAAGAACACGGCGGCAGAAGCCCAGGTTGGGATTTCCGGATACCAGAACTGAATGTATTTGCCGACAGCCGTAAGTTCTGCCATGGCAACTAAAACGTACAGTACCCAATAGTTCCAGCCAGAAGCGAATCCGGCAAAGCTGCCCCAGTATTTATAAGCAAAGTGGCTGAAGGAGCCTGCGACAGGTTCTTCGACCACCATTTCACCTAGCTGACGCATGATCAGAAAAGCGATAAAACCTGCAATGGCATAACCCAGAATAATCCCTGGCCCTGCGGACTGTATTACGGAGGCGCTTCCCAGGAATAGCCCGGTCCCTATCGCGCCACCCAGCGCGATAAGCTGAATATGGCGGTTTTTAAGGCCGCGCTTTAGCTGCTCGCCGTGCTGTTGACCTTCCATCATGAAACCTCGTGCGGTGGTTGTTTTTTTGATCTACGCAATGATGCGTGTGTAAGTTTGCAATTCCGTTTGTTGTATTAATTTATTTACATCAAAGAAGCTTGAATTGTTACAGAAAGACTTCCGTCAGATCAAGAATAATGGTATGAGCCAACGAATGCACCCGCTTTATGCATGGTTGAAGATGGGTTGCTTAAAAAGACACCGTTTGTAAAGTCCCGACCAAATTATCTTCATCACAATGCGTGAATATAAATTCACTTAAACTGAATTAGAAATCAAAAAATTGGTAAGTGAATCGGTTCAATTTGGATTTTTATAGTTTAATAATCGTTAAAAAATTCCTTTCGCACGTAAAGCCTACATTTGTGCATAGTTACAACTTTGAAACGTTATATATGTCAAGTTGTTAAAATGTGCACAGTTTCATGATTTCAATCAAAACCTGTATGGACATAAGGTGAATACTTTGTTACTTTAGCGTCACAGACATGAAATTGGTAAGACCAATTGACTTCGGCAAGTGGCTTAAGACAGGAACTCATGGCCTACAGCAAAATCCGCCAACCAAAACTCTCCGATGTGATTGAGCAGCAACTGGAGTTTTTGATCCTCGAAGGCACTCTCCGCCCGGGCGAAAAACTCCCACCGGAACGCGAACTGGCGAAACAGTTCGACGTATCCCGTCCCTCCTTGCGTGAGGCGATTCAACGCCTCGAAGCGAAGGGCTTGTTGCTTCGTCGCCAGGGTGGCGGCACGTTTGTTCAGAGCAGCCTCTGGCAAAGCTTCAGCGATCCGCTGGTGGAGCTGCTCTCCGACCATCCTGAATCACAGTATGACTTGCTCGAAACACGACACGCCCTGGAAGGTATCGCCGCTTATTACGCCGCGCTGCGTAGTACCGATGAAGACAAGGAACGCATCCGTGAACTCCATCACGCCATAGAGCTGGCGCAGCAGTCTGGCGATCTGGACGCGGAATCAAACGCCGTACTCCAGTATCAGATTGCCGTCACCGAAGCGGCCCACAATGTGGTTTTGCTTCATCTGCTAAGGTGTATGGAGCCGATGTTGGCCCAGAATGTCCGTCAGAACTTCGAATTGCTCTATTCGCGTCGCGAGATGCTGCCGCTGGTGAGTAGTCACCGCACCCGCATATTCGAAGCGATTATGGCCGGTAAGCCGGAAGAAGCGCGCGAAGCATCGCATCGCCATCTGGCCTTTATCGAAGAAATTTTGCTCGACAGAAGCCGTGAAGAGAGTCGCCGTGAGCGTTCTCTGCGCCGTCTGGAGCAACGAAAGAATTAGTGATTTTTCTGGTGAAAATTAACCAGAAGATGTTGTAAATCAAGCGCAAATATAAAGCGCGGCAACTAAACGTAGAACCTGTCTTATTGGGCTTTCCGGCGAGAGTTCAATGGGACAGGTTCCAGAAAACTCAACGTTATTAGATAGATAAGGAATAACCCATGTCAGAACGTTTCCCAAATGACGTGGATCCGATCGAAACTCGCGACTGGCTCCAGGCGATCGAATCGGTCATCCGTGAAGAAGGTGTTGAGCGTGCTCAGTATCTGATCGACCAACTGCTTGCTGAAGCCCGCAAAGGCGGAGTCAACGTAGCCGCAGGCACCGGCGTCAGCAACTACATCAACACCATCCCCGTTGAAGAACAACCGGAGTATCCGGGTAATCTGGAACTGGAACGCCGTATTCGTTCAGCTATCCGCTGGAACGCCATCATGACGGTTTTGCGTGCGTCGAAAAAAGACCTCGAACTGGGCGGCCACATGGCGTCCTTCCAGTCTTCCGCAACCATTTATGATGTGTGCTTTAACCACTTCTTCCGTGCACGCAACGAGCAGGATGGCGGCGACCTGGTTTACTTCCAGGGCCACATCTCCCCGGGCGTTTACGCACGTGCTTTCCTGGAAGGTCGTCTGACTCAAGAGCAGCTGGATAACTTCCGTCAGGAAGTTCACGGCAATGGCCTCTCTTCCTACCCGCACCCGAAACTGATGCCGGAATTCTGGCAGTTCCCGACCGTATCTATGGGGCTGGGTCCGATTGGTGCTATTTACCAGGCTAAGTTCCTGAAATATCTGGAACACCGTGGCCTGAAAGATACCTCTAAACAGACCGTTTACGCTTTCCTCGGCGACGGCGAGATGGACGAACCTGAATCCAAAGGTGCGATCACCATCGCTACCCGTGAAAAACTGGATAACCTGGTCTTCGTTATCAACTGTAACCTGCAGCGTCTTGACGGCCCGGTAACCGGTAACGGCAAGATCATCAACGAACTGGAAGGCATCTTCGAAGGTGCTGGCTGGAACGTGATCAAAGTGATGTGGGGTAGCCGTTGGGATGAACTGCTGCGTAAAGATACCAGCGGTAAACTGATCCAGCTGATGAACGAAACCGTTGACGGCGACTACCAGACCTTCAAATCGAAAGATGGTGCGTACGTTCGTGAACACTTCTTCGGTAAATATCCGGAAACCGCAGCACTGGTTGCAGACTGGACTGATGAGCAGATCTGGGCTCTGAACCGCGGTGGTCACGATCCGAAGAAAATCTACGCTGCATTCAAGAAAGCGCAGGAAACCAAAGGCAAAGCGACAGTAATCCTTGCTCATACCATTAAAGGTTACGGCATGGGCGACGCGGCTGAAGGTAAAAACATCGCGCACCAGGTTAAGAAAATGAACATGGACGGCGTGCGTCATATCCGCGACCGTTTCAATGTGCCGGTGTCTGACGCTGATATCGAAAAACTGCCGTACATCACCTTCCCGGAAGGTTCTGAAGAGCATACCTATCTGCACGCACAGCGTCAGAAACTGCACGGTTATCTGCCAAGCCGCCAGCCGAACTTCACCGAGAAGCTGGAGCTGCCGAGCCTGCAAGACTTCGGCGCGCTGCTGGAAGAGCAGAGCAAAGAGATCTCTACCACTATCGCTTTCGTTCGCGCCCTGAACGTGATGCTGAAGAACAAGTCGATCAAAGACCGCCTGGTGCCGATCATCGCCGACGAAGCGCGTACTTTCGGTATGGAAGGTTTGTTCCGTCAGATTGGTATTTACAGCCCGAACGGTCAGCAGTACACCCCGCAGGACCGCGAGCAGGTTGCTTACTATAAAGAAGACGAGAAAGGTCAGATTCTGCAGGAAGGGATCAACGAGCTGGGCGCAGGTTGTTCCTGGCTGGCAGCGGCGACCTCTTACAGCACCAACAATCTGCCGATGATCCCGTTCTACATCTATTACTCGATGTTCGGCTTCCAGCGTATCGGTGATCTGTGCTGGGCGGCTGGCGACCAGCAAGCGCGTGGCTTCCTGATCGGCGGTACTTCCGGTCGTACCACCCTGAACGGCGAAGGTCTGCAGCACGAAGATGGTCACAGCCACATTCAGTCGCTGACTATCCCGAACTGTATCTCTTACGACCCGGCTTACGCTTACGAAGTTGCTGTCATTATGCATGACGGTCTGGAGCGTATGTACGGTGAAAAACAAGAGAACGTTTACTATTACATCACCACGCTGAACGAAAACTACCACATGCCGGCAATGCCGGAAGGTGCTGAGGAAGGTATCCGTAAAGGTATCTACAAACTCGAAACCATTGAAGGTAGCAAAGGTAAAGTTCAGCTGCTGGGCTCCGGTTCTATCCTGCGTCACGTCCGTGAAGCAGCAGAGATCCTGGCGAAAGACTACGGCGTAGGTTCTGACGTTTATAGCGTGACCTCCTTCACCGAACTGGCGCGTGATGGTCAGGATTGTGAACGCTGGAACATGCTGCACCCGCTGGAAACTCCGCGCGTTCCGTACATCGCTCAGGTGATGAACGACGCTCCGGCAGTAGCATCTACCGACTATATGAAACTGTTCGCTGAACAGGTCCGTACTTACGTACCGGCCGACGACTACCGCGTACTGGGTACTGATGGCTTCGGTCGTTCCGACAGCCGTGAGAACCTGCGTCACCACTTCGAAGTTGATGCTTCCTATGTCGTGGTTGCGGCGCTGGGCGAACTGGCTAAACGTGGCGAAATCGATAAGAAAGTGGTTGCTGACGCAATCGCCAAATTCAACATCGATGCAGAAAAAGTTAACCCGCGTCTGGCGTAAGAGGTAAAAGAATAATGGCTATCGAAATCAAAGTACCGGACATCGGGGCTGATGAAGTTGAAATCACCGAGATCCTGGTCAAAGTGGGCGACAAAGTTGAAGCCGAACAGTCGCTGATCACCGTAGAAGGCGACAAAGCCTCTATGGAAGTTCCGTCTCCACAGGCGGGTATCGTTAAAGAGATCAAAGTCTCTGTTGGCGATAAAACCCAGACCGGTGCACTTATTATGATTTTCGATTCCGCCGACGGTGCAGCTGACGCTGCACCTGCTCAGGCAGAAGAGAAGAAAGAAGCAGCTCCGGCAGCAGCACCAGCGGCTGCGGCGGCAAAAGACGTAAACGTTCCGGATATCGGCAGCGATGAAGTCGAAGTGACCGAAATCCTGGTGAAAGTGGGCGACAAAGTTGAAGCTGAACAGTCGCTGATCACCGTAGAAGGCGACAAGGCTTCTATGGAAGTTCCTGCACCGTTTGCTGGCACCGTGAAAGAGATCAAAGTGAACGTGGGTGACAAAGTGTCTACCGGCTCGCTGATTATGGTCTTCGAAGTAGCAGGTGAAGCAGGCGCGGCAGCTCCGGCGGCTAAACAGGAAGCGGCTCCGGCAGCAGCACCTGCACCAGCGGCTGGTGTGAAAGAAGTTAACGTTCCGGATATCGGCGGTGACGAAGTTGAAGTGACCGAAGTGATGGTGAAAGTGGGCGATAAAGTTGCCGCTGAACAGTCACTGATTACCGTTGAAGGCGACAAAGCTTCTATGGAAGTTCCGGCTCCTTTTGCTGGCGTCGTGAAGGAACTGAAAGTCAACGTTGGCGATAAAGTGAAAACTGGCTCGCTGATTATGATCTTCGAAGTTGAAGGTGCAGCGCCTGCGGCAGCTCCAGCGAAACAGGAAGCGGCAGCTCCGGCTCCGGCAGCAAAAGCTGAAGCCCCGGCAGCAGCACCGGCTGCGAAAGCCGAAGGCAAATCTGAATTCGCTGAAAACGACGCTTACGTTCACGCGACTCCGCTGATCCGCCGTCTGGCACGTGAGTTTGGTGTTAACCTGGCGAAAGTGAAAGGCACTGGCCGTAAAGGCCGTATCCTGCGCGAAGACGTTCAGGCTTACGTGAAAGAAGCTATCAAACGTGCAGAAGCGGCTCCGGCGGCGACTGGCGGCGGTATCCCTGGCATGCTGCCATGGCCGAAGGTGGACTTCAGTAAGTTTGGTGAAATCGAAGAAGTGGAACTGGGCCGTATCCAGAAAATCTCTGGTGCTAACCTGAGCCGTAACTGGGTGATGATCCCGCATGTTACTCACTTCGACAAAACGGATATCACCGAGCTGGAAGCGTTCCGTAAACAGCAGAACGAAGAAGCAGCGAAACGTAAGCTGGATGTGAAGATAACCCCAGTTGTCTTCATCATGAAAGCCGTTGCTGCGGCACTTGAGCAGATGCCTCGCTTCAACAGTTCGCTGTCGGAAGACGGTCAGCGTCTGACCCTGAAGAAATACATCAACATTGGTGTGGCGGTGGATACTCCGAACGGTCTGGTTGTTCCGGTATTCAAAGACGTCAACAAGAAAGGCATCATCGAACTGTCTCGCGAGCTGATGACTATTTCTAAGAAAGCGCGTGACGGTAAGCTGACTGCGGGCGAAATGCAGGGCGGTTGCTTCACCATCTCCAGCATCGGTGGCCTGGGTACTACCCACTTCGCGCCGATTGTGAACGCGCCGGAAGTGGCTATCCTCGGTGTTTCCAAGTCCGCGATGGAACCTGTGTGGAATGGTAAAGAGTTCGTGCCGCGTCTGATGCTGCCGATTTCTCTCTCCTTCGACCACCGCGTGATCGACGGTGCTGATGGTGCGCGTTTCATTACCATCATTAACAACACGCTATCTGACATTCGCCGTCTGGTGATGTAAATAAAAGAGCCGGCCCAACGGCCGGCTTTTTTCTGGTAATCTCATGAATGTATTGAGATTATTAGCGAATAGACAAATCGGTTGCCGTTTGTTGTTTAAAAATTGTTAACAATTTTGTAAAATACCGACGGATAGAACGACCCGGTGGTGGTTAGGGTATTACTTCACATACCCTATGGATTTCTGGGTGCAGCAAGGTAGCAAGCGCCAGAATCCTCAGGAGCTTACATAAGTAAGTGACTGGGGTGAGGGCGTGAAGCTAACGCCACTGCGGCCTGAAAGACGACGGGTATGACCGCCGGAGATAAATAAATAGAGGTCATGATGAGTACTGAAATCAAAACTCAGGTCGTGGTACTTGGGGCAGGCCCCGCAGGTTACTCTGCTGCCTTCCGTTGCGCTGATTTAGGTCTGGAAACCGTAATCGTAGAACGCTACAACACCCTCGGCGGTGTTTGCCTGAACGTCGGCTGTATCCCTTCTAAAGCACTGTTGCACGTAGCAAAAGTTATCGAAGAAGCCAAAGCTTTGGCTGAACACGGTATCGTCTTCGGCGAACCGAAAACCGATATCGACAAGATTCGTACCTGGAAAGAGAAAGTTATCAATCAGCTGACCGGCGGTCTGGCTGGTATGGCGAAAGGCCGCAAAGTCAAAGTGGTCAACGGTCTGGGTAAATTCACCGGGGCTAACACCCTGGAAGTTGAAGGCGAGAACGGTAAAACTGTGATCAACTTCGACAACGCGATCATCGCAGCGGGTTCTCGCCCGATCCAACTGCCGTTTATTCCGCATGAAGATCCGCGTATCTGGGACTCCACTGACGCGCTGGAACTGAAAGAAGTACCAGAACGCCTGCTGGTAATGGGTGGCGGTATCATCGGTCTGGAAATGGGGACGGTATACCACGCGCTGGGTTCACAGATTGACGTGGTTGAAATGTTCGACCAGGTTATCCCGGCAGCTGACAAAGACATCGTTAAAGTCTTCACCAAGCGTATCAGTAAGAAATTCAACCTGATGCTGGAAACCAAAGTCACCGCCGTTGAAGCAAAAGAAGACGGTATTTATGTGACGATGGAAGGTAAAAAAGCACCGGCTGAACCGCAGCGTTACGACGCCGTTCTGGTAGCGATTGGTCGTGTGCCGAACGGTAAAAACCTCGACGCAGGCAAAGCGGGCGTGGAAGTGGACGACCGTGGTTTCATCCGCGTTGACAAACAGCTGCGGACCAACGTACCGCACATCTTTGCTATCGGCGATATCGTCGGTCAGCCGATGCTGGCGCACAAAGGTGTTCACGAAGGTCACGTTGCCGCTGAAGTTATCGCTGGTAAGAAACACTACTTCGATCCGAAAGTTATCCCGTCTATCGCCTATACCGAACCAGAAGTTGCATGGGTGGGTCTGACTGAGAAAGAAGCGAAAGAGAAAGGCATCAGCTACGAAACCGCCACCTTCCCGTGGGCTGCTTCTGGTCGTGCTATCGCTTCTGACTGCGCAGACGGTATGACCAAGCTGATTTTCGACAAAGAATCTCACCGTGTGATCGGTGGTGCGATTGTCGGTACTAACGGCGGCGAGCTGCTGGGTGAAATCGGTCTGGCAATCGAAATGGGTTGTGACGCAGAAGATATCGCACTGACCATCCACGCGCACCCGACTCTGCACGAGTCTGTGGGCCTGGCGGCAGAAATATTCGAAGGTAGCATCACCGACCTGCCTAACCCGAAAGCGAAGAAGAAGTAATTCTTTGTGTGCCGGAACATCCGGTAAATTAAGAAGCGGCTATCCTGGCCGCTTCAGATTGTTGACAAAGTGCTCGTTGTTGATGTCGGATGCGGCGTAAACGCCTTATCCGACCTACAAAGTCATGCAAATTCAATATATTGCATGACTCGTGTAGGCCCGATAAGCTTGTGCATCAGGCAATTCGATGTTTGCCATCAGTCTTAAGCGGCTAACAACGCCGCTTTTTTTACGCCTGCAATTTACCTTTCGAGTCTTCTTGCTCCACGCTCAGACAACCGTTCGCGTACCGCTGAACGCTGCTCGTTATTCAGTCGGGCAGTATGGTTACTGTCGTTTAGACGTTGTGGGCGGCTCTCCTGAACTTTCTCTCGAAAAACCTGACGTTGTTCAGGAGATGCTGATTGAACACGCTGGCGGGCATTATCACGTTGTTGTTGGTTCAGTGGGCGCTGCTGTACTTTTTCCTTAAATACCTGACGCAGCTCTGGTGATGCGGATTGAATACGCTGACGCGCCGCCTCTCTTTGCTGTTGATTCTGTGGGTTAGTCTGCATTTTTTCGCGGGCTGCCTGGCGCTGTTCGGGCGAGGCAGACTGAATACGCTGACGTGCCGCCTCTCTTTGCTGTTGGTTTTGCGGGTTAGTCTGCATTTTCTCGCGGAACGCCTGGCGCTGTTCAGGTGAGGCAGACTGATAACGCTGACGAGCGGCGTCCTTTTGTTGCGGGGTCAGTGGTTGGCGACGGCTGAATTCGCGGAAGTCGTCATAGCTTCCATAGTGTTCAGCTTCATTAAACCGCTGTGCCGCAGCCTGACGCTGGGGATCGCGCGTAGTGACTGGTGCGGCGTGTGTTCGTTGCTGAAACTGACTTGCTGCCGCCTGGCGCTGGCTGTCGCGCGATAGCGCAGGTAATTGCGTGGCGCTCATGCCGCCACTGACATTGGTTTGATGAAACCGCTTTGCCATATCCTGATCATGATAAGGCACACCATCGCGGTAATTTGGATTGTGCCGCCATGCCATATTCTTGTCAGTAAGATGTTCACCAGTAATGCGGTTGAAATTGTTGACGTCGATATTGATGTTGTCGCCGTTGTGTTGCCAGCCATTACCGTCACGATGACCGCCATCGTGGTGATGATAATCATCATCGTCATGATGATGGTCATGATCGTCGTCATCCCAGTCGATGCTGCTGAAAAGTGCGTACGTGGTAGCAACGCCCATGCTGTAGCCGAAACCGCGCACAAAACTGTCAACAAATGGTTCTCCGGCTGGCGGCGGCAGGTAAACCGGCGGATACGCGGAATTGGCCCAGTTCCCGTAAACCACGGTCGGGTTGTAGTTGGGAATATAAACCACATCCGGATTGGTTGGTTCGATAGTTATTACGGTTGGTGCAGGTTCTGCGACGACGGGGCTGGACGTAGAAACGGTATTTGATTGTGTGACGGGAGCCGTGACAGCCTGTTTTACCGGTACAGTTTTCTTCGTTGTCGTAATAACTTTCTGTTCGGTTGATGATTTCAGCGATCCGGTTTGTTGCGCCAGTTGGCGCAAACGCTGTACCGAGTCCATCACATCCTGCGGTTGTGCCAGAAACGCGTCGCCAAGATTTTGCACCCATTGCGGGTTTTCACCCATCAACGCCATCAATTGCGGAAAAGCCACCAGCGATTTGACGCTGGCATCCCACGGCTGGCCGGACACTGCTTCAATAGCGGCATCACCTTGTTTAAGTGGGTTATCGTGCGACCACTGCACGGCCTGGGCGACATTTGCCGGATAGGTCGATGCCATCAGCACCTGCGAAAGCAGGGCGTCGGGATATAGCGCGACGGGCGCGACCCATTGATCGATTTGTGCAGTGCTGAATGCGGATTTGACGACGGCAGGCGTTACGGGAGGCGCGGAAACCGTTGCAGGAAGCGTAACTGCGGTGATATCAGGCGCAGCCTGTTGTGCCGGTTGTGTTTGTACGGGCGTTTCCACAGTGCGGCTTTTCACATACAGCGTACCGGAAGCTGCACATAGCCCGGCACTGCAAATCAGCGCCAGCACATGGGGTTTAAACGGCAAAGTCATTTTCATAATTCGGATCTCAAGGAAATCGCAATGGTTGGCGAACTGCCACCCGCAGGCGCTGTGAATCTGAGTATAAAGAGGCGGTAGTTTAAATTTTGACTAATGTTGGGATTCGTTGAGAAAGGTGATTATCACCATGCGAATTAACAAGGTTTTTACGGAGGGAAACAATCTCTAGACCATCCTTAACGATTCAGCCACTTTTTTATGTTGCTTTTTTGTAAACAGATTAACACATCGTCAAAATCCTGCTATTCTGCCCGTTGCGGTACTGGGCATTTACCCTACAAACTGCTGTCTCACAGGAGCGTGAAGAGAATCGCCTGCCGCACTATGACAATGAGAGCGAGGAGAACCGTCGTGCTAGAAGAATACCGTAAGCACGTAGCTGAACGTGCCGCAGAGGGGATTGCGCCCAAACCCCTGGATGCCACTCAAATGGCTGCGCTTGTAGAGCTGCTGAAAAACCCGCCCGCGGGCGAAGAAGAATTCCTGTTAGATCTGTTAACCAACCGAGTTCCCCCAGGCGTCGATGAAGCCGCCTATGTAAAAGCTGGTTTCCTGGCTGCTGTCGCGAAAGGCGAAGCCAAATCCCCACTGCTGACTCCAGAAAAAGCCATTGAACTGCTGGGTACTATGCAGGGTGGTTACAACATTCATCCGCTGATCGACGCACTGGACGATGACAAACTGGCACCGATTGCTGCTAAAGCACTGTCTCATACGCTGCTGATGTTCGATAACTTCTATGACGTAGAAGAGAAAGCCAAAGCAGGCAACAAATACGCGAAGCAGGTTATGCAGTCCTGGGCGGATGCCGAATGGTTCCTGAATCGCCCGGCGCTGGCTGAAAAACTGACCGTTACCGTCTTCAAAGTGACCGGCGAAACCAACACCGATGACCTCTCTCCGGCACCGGATGCGTGGTCACGTCCGGATATCCCACTGCACGCCCTGGCAATGCTGAAGAACGCCCGTGAAGGCATCGAGCCAGATCAGCCGGGTGTTGTTGGCCCGATCAAGCAAATCGAAGCCCTGCAACAGAAAGGTTTCCCGCTGGCTTACGTCGGTGATGTTGTGGGTACTGGTTCATCGCGTAAATCCGCCACTAACTCCGTACTGTGGTTTATGGGCGATGATATTCCGCATGTGCCAAACAAACGCGGCGGCGGTCTGTGCCTCGGCGGCAAAATTGCGCCAATCTTCTTTAACACGATGGAAGATGCCGGTGCGCTGCCAATTGAAGTGGATGTTTCTAACCTGAATATGGGTGACGTGATTGACGTTTACCCTTACAAAGGCGAAGTGCGTAATCACGAAACCAACGAGCTGCTGGCGACCTTTGAACTGAAAACCGACGTACTGATTGATGAAGTGCGTGCGGGCGGTCGTATTCCATTGATTATCGGCCGTGGCCTGACCACCAAAGCGCGTGAAGCACTTGGCCTGCCGCAGAGCGATGTTTTCCGTCAGGCGAAAGACGTGGCGGAAAGCGACCGTGGCTACTCGCTGGCGCAGAAAATGGTTGGCCGTGCCTGTGGCGTGAAAGGCATTCGTCCGGGCGCTTACTGCGAACCGAAAATGACTTCTGTCGGTTCTCAGGACACTACTGGTCCAATGACCCGTGATGAACTGAAAGACCTGGCGTGCCTGGGCTTCTCGGCTGACCTGGTGATGCAGTCTTTCTGTCACACTGCGGCTTATCCGAAGCCGGTTGACGTTAACACACACCACACGCTGCCGGACTTCATTATGAACCGTGGCGGAGTGTCGCTGCGTCCGGGTGACGGCGTGATCCACTCCTGGCTGAATCGTATGCTGCTGCCGGATACCGTCGGTACTGGCGGTGACTCCCATACCCGTTTCCCGATCGGTATCTCCTTCCCGGCGGGTTCTGGTCTGGTGGCGTTTGCTGCCGCAACAGGTGTAATGCCACTGGATATGCCGGAATCTGTTCTGGTGCGCTTCAAAGGCAAGATGCAGCCGGGCATCACCCTGCGCGATCTGGTACATGCCATTCCGCTGTATGCGATCAAACAAGGTCTGCTGACCGTTGAGAAGAAAGGCAAGAAAAACATCTTCTCTGGTCGCATCCTGGAAATTGAAGGTCTGCCGGATCTGAAAGTTGAGCAGGCATTTGAGCTGACCGATGCGTCCGCTGAACGTTCCGCTGCCGGTTGTACCATCAAGCTGAATAAAGAGCCGATCATCGAGTACCTGAACTCCAACATTGTCCTGCTGAAGTGGATGATCGCGGAAGGTTACGGCGATCGTCGTACTCTGGAACGTCGTATTCAGGGCATGGAAAAATGGCTGGCGAATCCTGAGCTGCTGGAAGCCGATGCGGATGCGGAATATGCGGCAGTGATCGACATCGATCTGGCTGATATCAAAGAGCCAATCCTTTGTGCGCCGAATGATCCGGATGACGCACGTCCGCTGTCTGCGGTACAGGGCGAGAAGATCGACGAAGTGTTTATCGGTTCCTGCATGACCAACATCGGTCACTTCCGTGCCGCAGGTAAACTGCTGGATGCGCACAAAGGCCAGTTGCCGACCCGCCTGTGGGTGGCACCGCCAACCCGTATGGACGCCGCACAGCTGACCGAAGAAGGCTACTACAGCGTCTTCGGTAAGAGTGGTGCGCGTATCGAGATCCCAGGCTGTTCCCTGTGTATGGGCAACCAGGCGCGTGTGGCAGACGGTGCGACGGTGGTTTCCACCTCTACCCGTAACTTCCCGAACCGTCTGGGTACTGGCGCGAATGTCTTCCTGGCTTCTGCGGAACTGGCCGCTGTCGCGGCACTTCTTGGCAAACTGCCAACGCCGGAAGAGTACCAGACCTACGTTGCGCAGGTGGATAAAACTGCCGTTGATACTTACCGTTACCTGAACTTCAACCAGCTTTCTCAGTACACCGAAAAAGCCGATGGGGTGATTTTCCAGACTGCGGTTTAATAAGTCAGCGCACTTGCTGCGCATAAACGAGACAATGCCCGGTGAATGTGCTTCCCGGGCATTTTTTTATTCCTAAACCATCGTCGTTCCGCTGTTTTTCTCCGGTAAGGCTGCGATAATTACATCAATGGCGCAATGCGATTTCGGCGCATTGCCGGGAGCAGAGGAACACACTATGGATTACGAATTTCTGCGCGATATTACCGGAGTGGTAAAGGTGCGCATGTCCATGGGGCATGAAGTGGTCGGGCACTGGTTTAATGAAGAGGTGAAAGAAAACCTGGCCTTGCTTGATGAAGTGGAAGACGCCGCGCGCACGCTAAAAGGTAGCGAACGTTCCTGGCAGCGAGCAGGGCATGAATATACCCTATGGATGGATGGCGAGGAGGTAATGATCCGCGCCAATCAACTGGAATTTGCGGGTGACGAAATGGAAGAAGGGATGAACTACTACGACGAAGAAAGTCTGTCGCTGTGCGGCGTTGAGGATTTTCTGCAAGTGGTGGCGGCTTACCGTAATTTCGTGCAGCAGAAGTAAATAAATCTGGCGGAGCCTACGTGCTCCGCCAGAGCCGTTAAACAGCTGGCATATTGCGCCCGTAATAAATCTCGCGCATTTCCTTCCACAGCGCAGCGGTAATTTCTTTGCGCTCGCAGTCGGTTAGATCTTCCGGTTTGGTGTGGAACATGTAGTGCTTAAGGTCGAACTCTTTAAGCAACATTTTGGTATGGAAGATATTTTCCTGATAGACGTTCACATCCACCATGTCATACAGCGCCTTTATATCTTCGGACATAAAGTTCTGAATCGAATTAATCTCATGGTCGATAAAGTGTTTCATACCGTTAATGTCGCGGGTAAAACCGCGCACGCGATAATCAATGGTCACGATATCGGACTCAAGTTGGTGGATCAGGTAATTCAGCGCCTTCAGCGGGGAAATCACGCCGCAGGTAGAGACTTCAATATCGGCGCGGAAGGTACATAAACCGCCTTCAGGATGGCTTTCCGGGTAGGTATGTACGCAAATATGACTTTTATCGAGATGGGCAACCACGGCTTCAGGCAGCGGGCCGGGGTGTTCTGTTTTGTCGATAAGTTTCGGGTCGACCGGTTCTTCGCTCATCAGAATAGTGACGCTGGCACCCTGTGGTTCGTAATCCTGGCGGGCGATGTTAAGAATATTGGCCCCGATAATGGAACAGGTTTCTGACAGGATTTCGGTCAGACGGTTGGCATTATAGAGTTCATCGATATAAGCAATATAACCATCGCGCTCTTCGGCAGTTTTGGCATAGCAGATATCGTAAATACAAAAACTCAGACTTTTGGTCAGATTATTAAAGCCATGCAGTTTCAGTTTTTTCAATTTCTTATCTTCTCCTTAGGACGGCTGTGAAGCCAGTGCGTCTTGCAGATACTGAGGTAAGGCAAAAGCTGCCGTATGGACTGCCGGGTTGTAATAACGGCATTTCAGGCCAGAGGCGAGAAAACGCGCCTGAATAATTTCGGTAGAGAGATGACGTAAGGCGTCGTTATCTGTCGCCCATGCAAAGGTCATGATGCCGCCGTAATAGGTTGGGATCGCCGCCTGATAAAAGCCAACATCACTGAAGTAATGGCTGAGTTTGCGATGGCTGTCGATGGCCTCTTCCTGCTGTAAAAAGCAGACGCCGTTCTGCGCAACGAAAATGCCGCCAGGATTCAGGCAGCGCTTGCAACCTTCATAAAATGCAGACGTGAACAGACTTTCGCCGGGACCGATGGGATCGGTGCAGTCGGAGATGATCACATCAAAGGTCTGGCTGGTTTGATTCACGAAATTGACGCCATCGTCGATCACCAGTTTAAAACGGGGATCGTCGTAGCTACCTGCGTTATGGTTGGGCAAATACTGACGACAGAATGACACCACGCCCGCGTCGATTTCCACCATCGTGATTGACTCAACGTTTTTATGTCGGGTCACTTCACGCAGCATGGCACCGTCGCCGCCGCCGATGATCAGCACATGTTTCGCGTGACCGTGGGCCAGCAGCGGAACGTGGGTCATCATCTCATGATAGATAAACTCGTCACGCTCGGTAGTTTGTACTACGCCATCCAGCGCCATTACGCGACCAAATGCAGCGTTCTCAAAAATGATCAGATCCTGGTGATCGGTCTTTTCATGATACAGAACGTTATCTACAGCAAAGTACTGCCCAAACTGGTCGTGTAGCGTTTCATGCCACAGTTTATTTTCGGCCATGGGTTGATACCTCCTTTGTTAACACTCGTAAAAAAAGAGCGCAACATAATAGCTAACATTGACCGTAGTTGCACGGTCAATATTTCTACAAAAAGGAGCAGTGATTATTTAACGTAGGCAAGCAGGCTTAAGGAATCGCGGGCCAGGGCTTTGCACTTGTTAGCGACGGGAATGCCGATACCGCTTAGATCGCGGTAGCTGTCTTCACCGAGGGATTTCATGTCGAAGGTGTCGTAGTTACTGAGATCCCACTGGTTTTGCTGGGCGAAAAAGACCAGTGCGCGACGAATTTGCCCGTTAGGTAAGTTCTGGTAACCACAATCGTTCTTCAGAAAAACAAAAACTGCCGTTAAATCGGCCATATCTTCGGCTTCAGACTCGCTGAGCGCGTAACTGTTTGCGCAAACGGCCATCAGGCTGCCGAATAACACTGTTCTGAAAAACGTCTTCATTGCTTCTACCAGGGCTTAAAGAAGATAAACGTTAGCACACTGTGAGCGAGGCGACGACCATTATTGTCGATTAAATTGTGTCTGCGGCTTGACCTTCCCGTAAGGGTAAGGACTATGCTCAACGTTTGATTTTGTTTCGCCTGCTTGAGAATAAGGAAATAACTATGCAACGCCGTGATTTCTTAAAATATTCCGTCGCGCTGGGCGTGGCTTCGGCTTTGCCATTGTGGAGTCGGTCTGTTTTTGCCGCTGAACGTCCTACACTGCCGATCCCCGATCTCCTCACTTCTGATGTTCGTGGTCGCATAAGATTATCGATCATGCCAGGTCAGTCCACCTTTGCCGGAAAAACGGCGACTACCTGGGGCTATAACGGTAATCTGTTAGGGCCGGCGGTGAAATTACAGCGCGGTAAAGCCGTGACGGTTGATATCTATAACCAACTGGCGGAAGAGACGACGTTGCATTGGCACGGGCTTGAAGTGCCGGGAGAAGTGGACGGCGGCCCGCAGGGGATTATTCCGCCTGGCGGTCAACGTACGGTGACGCTGAACGTCGATCAACCTGCCGCTACCTGCTGGTTCCATCCACATCAGCACGGCAAAACCGGGCGTCAGGTGGCGATGGGGTTGGCTGGTCTGGTGGTGATTGAAGATGACGATATCCTGAAATTAATGCTGCCAAAACAGTGGGGTATCGATGATGTTCCGGTGATCGTTCAGGATAAAAAGTTTAGCGCCGACGGACAAATTGATTATCAACTGGATGTGATGACCGCTGCGGTTGGCTGGTTTGGCGATACGCTACTGACCAATGGCGCTATCTACCCGCAACACGCTGCACCACGTGGCTGGCTGCGCCTGCGTTTGCTCAATGGCTGTAACGCCCGCTCGCTCAATTTCGCCACCAGCGACAATCGCCCGTTGTATGTGATTGCCAGCGATGGTGGTCTGCTGCCTGAACCGGTGAAGGTGAGTGAGCTTCCGGTGCTGATGGGTGAGCGTTTTGAAGTGCTGGTGGAGGTTAACGACAACAAACCGTTTGATTTGGTCACGCTGCCTGTCAGCCAGATGGGAATGGCAATTGCGCCGTTTGATAAGCCGCATCCGGTAATGCGTATTCAGCCGATTGCCATCAGTGCCTCCGGTGCTTTGCCAGACACATTAAGTAGCCTGCCTGCGTTACCTTCGCTGGACGGATTAACGACACGCAAACTGCAACTCTCTATGGACCCGATGCTCGACATGATGGGGATGCAGATGTTAATGGAGAAATATGGCGATCAGGCTATGGCCGGGATGGATCACGGCCAGATGATGGGCCATATGGGCCACGGCAATATGAATCATATGAACCACGGCGGGAAGTTCGATTTCCATCATGCTAATAAAATCAACGGTCAGGCCTTTGATATGAATAAGCCGATGTTTGCGGCGACGAAAGGGCAGTACGAACGTTGGGTTATCTCTGGCGTTGGCGACATGATGCTGCATCCGTTCCATATTCACGGCACCCAGTTCCGTATCCTGTCGGAAAATGGCAAACCGCCAGCGGCGCATCGCGCAGGCTGGAAAGATACTGTTAAGGTAGAAGGTAATGTCAGCGAAGTGCTGGTGAAGTTTAATCACGACGCACCGAAAGAACATGCTTATATGGCGCACTGCCATTTGCTGGAGCATGAAGATACGGGGATGATGTTAGGGTTTACCTCCGCGTAATTCATACTGCACGTATTTTTAATACGGGCGAAATTCTTAAAAATAGTCTCTGGTCAGTGGTTATAAGTCAGAAAGGTATAAATTGGGCGAACACAATGGAGTGCAGGAGCACCTGATTACGTGTTTTGTGTCGTAATACCTTGCAGGCACAACCCCAATAATTAAAAAAGGAAATTTATGATTACATTTCGAAATCTGATTCTGACGTTTCTGCTTTCGTTTATGGTTGCGAGTGCTAACGCCGATATAAAGCTGGAAAGCCAGTCTATCCCGAACCTTAAATTGAGTATCGCGCTCCCCAAAAATCTTCATGTTATGTCAGAGGATATGACAGCGACACTACAACTGTCTCAGGAACCACAGGCAAATTATTATGATGAAGTAAAACGGGTACATCTTAATATTACGCAATGGCACCAGTCTTTGCCTGCCGGACACCTGGATAGATTCAAGGAAATAACGCTTAACTCCCTGAAAAATTATGCCCCCCAGGCCGAAAAAGTGGTGGTGGATGGGCATAAAGTATGGTTGCTTTCATATAGTTTGATACCAGGGAAAGTCAATAATTTAAGGTTGATTACATCACGGGACGGTAAGCTGCTCACCGGGGAGGTTTCTATGCCTGAAAATGCCGTTACGCAGTATCAGACAGTAATGAAAAATGCACTCCTGTCGCTGAAATTTTCGAATGAGTAAATGAAAAGCACAAAACTGCCTGATGCGCTACACTTATCAGTCTTGGGCGAGCTCTGCAATCTATTGAATTTGCACGTTTTTGTGGGCTGGATAAGGTGTTCATGTCACATCCGGCATGAACAAAGCGCGCTTTGACAGCAATGTGAGTCGGTCTTACCGATGTTGCGCGTAAAGCCTCGCCCAATCGGGTGGGGATATAAGCGCGGTAACTACGTAATGGCTTACATTTTTTAGCGTATTTTGTAAACCCATGAAACAAAGCAATCCCCGCCATACCGCTAAATACGCGGCACGCCTGGCGCTGCTACAGCGCCAGTTAAGCAAAAAGGCCAAAGGCTCGAAAAACCGCGCCAAAGCCCGCTTAAAGGTGGCCCGACACCACTCGAAAATTGCCGATTGCCGACAGGATGCCTTGCACAAGGCAACCCGCAAACTGATTAACGAAAACCAAGTTGTTTGCGTCGAATCTCTTAAGGTGAAAAACATGATCCGCAACCAGTCGCTATCCAAAGCGATAGCAGACGCGAGCTGGCGCTAACTGGTGCGCCAGCTCCAGTACAAAGGCGAATGGGCCGGGCGGACAGTAGTCGCAATCGACCAGTGTTTCCCGCCCTCAAAACGCTGTAGCTGTTGTGGCTTCACCATGCAAAAAATGCCTCTTGATGTGCGGAAATGGCACTGCCCTGAATGCGGCGCAGATCATGACCGTGATATCAATGCGGCCCGTAATATAAAAGCGGCGGGACTCGCCGTGTTAGCTTGTGGAGAGCCTGTAAATCCTAAGCCGCTTAACGCGGCTTAGGTTCGGCTCCGCGAAACAAGAATCCTCGCGCTTTAGGGCGGGGAGTACGTCAATTCACATCATCCGGCAGCGCATAAGCCACAATATAGTCGCCCATCTTCGTGCCAAATGAACCGTGACCGCCTGCGGAGATCACCACATACTGCTTACCATTCACTTCATAGGTCATTGGCGTTGCCTGACCGCCCGCTGGTAAACGGCCCTGCCACAGTTTTTCACCGTTGCTCATGTTGTAAGCGCGCAGGTAGTTATCTGCCGTAGCGGCAATAAACAACACGTTACCTGCCGTGGAGATTGGCCCGCCAAGCATTGGCATACCCATATTGAACGGCACCGGAACGGGCATCGGGAACGGCATGCTGTCCTGCGGCGTACCAATGCGTTTCTTCCACACCACTTCGTTGGTTTTCAGATCCAGCGCCGAGATGTAGCCCCATGCTGGCTGTTTACACGGCAGACCAAACGGCGAAAGGAACGGGTTAAGCGTGACGCCATACGGCACGCCGTACTGTGGCTGAATACCGGATTCCGTACCCGTGCCTTTAGCATCTTTTGGCTGTTCCATCGGGTTGCCAGGACCGCGTGGGATCAGTTTTGAAACAAACGGCAGCGCCATTGGGTTGGCAATTGCCACTTCACGATTCGGATCAACGGAAATCCCGCCCCATTCGAACATCCCCAGATTACCCGGGAATACCAGCGTACCCTGTTCAGATGGCGGGGTAAAAATACCTTCATAGCGCATTTGGTGGAACATCACGCGGCACACCAGCTGGTCAAACATGGTGGCGCCCCACATATCCGCACCGCTTAAATCTTTCGTCGGACGGAAACTCAGTTCAGAGAACGGTTGGGTAGGGGTGACGTAATCGCCTTTCGCTGCGCCTTGTGGAACTGGTTTTTCCGGGGCCGGAACCACCAGTTCGCCATTACGACGATCGAGCACAAAAATGTTGCCAGTTTTCGCCGGAGCGTAAATGACCGGCACCTTCTGACCGTTAACGGTGATATCTGCAAGCGTCGGTTGTGCCGGAAGATCCATATCCCACAGGTCGTGGTGAACGGTCTGGTAACTCCACGCCAGTTTCCCGGTGGTGGCATTCAGCGCCAGAATCGAGCTGGCAAAACGTTCTTGTTCCGCTGTGCGGTTACCGCCCCAGATATCTGGCGTGGTCACGCCCATTGGCAGATAAACCAGATCCAGCTTCGCGTCATAGGCCGCTGGAGCCCAGGAGTTTGGCGAGTTAAAGGTAAAGGTGTGCTCGTCAGACGGGATCGCGTTCGGATCTTTCGCGCCCGGATCAAAGGCCCACAGCAGCTCTCCGGTGTTGACATCAAAACCACGAATCACGCCAGACGTTTCGCGGGTTGAGAAGTTATCGGTGACTGAACCAGCCATCACGATGGTTTTATCGGTGATAATCGGCGGCGAAGTCGGCTCATACAGGCCCGGTTTGGTGTCCGGCATATTGCTTTGCAGATTGAGCACGCCTTTATTGGCGAAGGTTTCGCACAGCTTGCCGTTTTCAGCGTTAATCGCAATCAGGCGACCATCATTGACCGGAAGAATGATACGACGCGGGCAATCCGCCATCACTTCCGGCGAGGCAGTTTCAGCTTTGGCTTCATGATAAGAGACGCCGCGACAGGTTACGTGCTGGAATGACTCGTTGGTTTTCAGCTCAGGATCGTAATGCCATTTTTCTTTTCCGCTGGCAGCATCGAGTGCAAACAGACGCTGGTGAGCGGTACACAGGTAAAGCGTGTCGCCCACTTTAATTGGCGTCACTTCATTGGTGATTTCGCCCGGATCATTCGGCTGTTTGACATCGCCCGTGCGGAACACCCATGCTTCTTTCAGGTTGTGGACGTTATCGGCGTTAATTTGCTTCAGCGGCGAAAAGCGTTGGCCTTCCTGATTGCGGCCATAGGCAGGCCAGTCCTGATCGGCAACGGGGGAGATGGCTTCTGCTGGCGTGGCATCGGCGCTTAAGGTGCCGTTGATTTCTTGCGGATCGTTAAATCCTGCCCAAGTGAGGATACCGCCGCTAATCAACAGTGCGACTAGCAGTGCGGCAACTGCGCCGCTGGCAGGAATGACCAGGCGACGCCAGACAAACGGCAGGATCAGCCAGATGCCGAAGAAGACCAGAATATCGCTGCGCGGAGTCAACGCCCAGAAATCAAAACCGACCTCCCAGACACCCCAAATCATGGTGCCGAGCAGCAGAGCCGCATACAGCCAAAGCGCGGCGCGTTTACTGCGCCACAGCATCCAGGCGATGCCAAGCATCACAAGGCCAGCGATAGGGTAGTACCAGGAGCCGCCAATCGCGACCAGCCAGCCTCCGCCAATGAGAAGATACAGCCCGCAAAGCGCTGCAAAAAGGGCTGTTAGCGTCACGAGTAATTGTCGCGAGCCGGTATTGTTAATTGCCATAAAGAGACACCATTTCAATTCATTAATATTTTAGTAGCAATTAATTATAGGTTTTAACATGTGTGATCGTCATCACAATTTGAGCTTTATTAACAGATTCCGCCAATGAATCGTTTTGCTGGTATACTGCGTGTCTTGCGCTTTGTTGCGGTGCTGAATCCCGCCCGTGCGAAGTGATTTGTTTTTAAATCATATGGTTAGAGATATGAAACATACTGTAGAAGTAATGATCCCCGAAGCGGAGATTAAAGCGCGTATCGCCGAACTGGGTCGTCAGATTACTGAGCGTTACAAAGACAGCGGCAGCGATATGGTGCTGGTAGGTCTGCTGCGAGGCTCATTTATGTTTATGGCGGACCTGTGCCGTGAAGTTCAGGTATCTCATGAAGTCGACTTTATGACCGCCTCCAGCTACGGTAGCGGCATGTCCACCACCCGTGATGTGAAAATCCTCAAAGATCTGGATGAAGATATCCGTGGCAAGGACGTGCTGATTGTTGAAGATATCATCGACTCGGGTAATACACTGTCGAAAGTGCGTGAAATCTTAAGCCTGCGCGAACCGAAGTCGCTGGCGATTTGTACGCTGCTGGATAAACCGTCCCGTCGTGAAGTGAACGTCCCGGTAGAATTTATCGGTTTCTCGATCCCGGATGAATTTGTGGTGGGTTACGGTATTGATTACGCACAGCGTTACCGTCATCTGCCGTATATCGGCAAAGTGGTGCTGCTGGACGAGTAAGTGCGGATTTGCCGGATGTGTTGCATCCGGCATGGCGAATTTATTTGTGATTGATGTGCTTCAGCTTGAGGTTGGAAATCCCGTGACGGTAACGTTGCTCAAGGGTTTCGCGGTTGGTGGCTGTGACATCCAGGTCACGCAGTAAGCCGTCGTGAATGCCGTAGGCCCAGCCGTGAATGGTGACTTTCTGCCCGCGTTTCCACGCTGATTGCATAATGGTGGAGTGACCCAGGTTATATACCTGTTCCATAACGTTCAGTTCGCACAGGGTATCCAGACGACGTTCCGGCGGCATTTCGCCGAGCAATGAGCTATGTTTGAACCAGATATCGCGGATGTGCAGCAGCCAGTTGTTGATTAGCCCCAGTTCCGGGTTTTCAACCGCCGCTTGCACGCCGCCGCAACCATAGTGGCCACAGATAATAATGTGTTCAACTTCGAGAACATCCACTGCATACTGAACCACGGAGAGGCAGTTCAGATCGGTGTGAATGACCAGGTTAGCAACATTACGGTGAACAAAAAGTTCGCCGGGCTCAAGACCTGTTAAACGTTCAGCAGGAACGCGACTGTCGGAACATCCAATCCATAGAAAGCGCGGTTTTTGCGCTTGTGCCAGTTTCTCAAAAAACCCGGGATCCTCTTCCACCAGCATTTTTGACCATAGTGCATTATTGCTGATGAGTGTATCTATGTCTTTCATGGAGGTTAACGACCTGTAACCAAATAATTACGTTTGGCTAATATAGGGCAACTCCGGGACGATTTAAACCACAGATAAAGTGTAAGAACGTAAGGTAAGTAAAAATTTATGACCATTGCACTGGAACTTCAACAGCTTAAAAAAACCTATCCAGGCGGCGTTCAGGCGCTTCGTGGAATAGATTTGCAGGTCGAAGCGGGTGATTTTTATGCGCTTCTCGGGCCGAACGGGGCCGGGAAATCGACCACTATCGGTATTATCAGCTCTCTGGTAAATAAAACCTCCGGGCGGGTCAGCGTATTTGGTTACGATCTTGAGAAAGATGTCGTTAACGCTAAACGTCAGTTGGGACTGGTGCCGCAGGAATTTAACTTCAACCCGTTTGAAACCGTACAGCAAATTGTGGTGAATCAGGCGGGGTACTACGGTGTAGAGCGCAAAGAAGCGTACATCCGCAGCGAAAAGTATCTTAAACAGCTCGATCTATGGGGAAAGCGTAACGAACGTGCGCGTATGTTATCGGGCGGGATGAAGCGCCGTTTAATGATTGCCCGCGCGCTGATGCACGAACCTAAACTGCTTATTCTGGATGAACCAACAGCAGGCGTGGATATCGAACTTCGCCGCTCAATGTGGGGCTTTTTGAAGGATTTAAACGACAAAGGCACCACCATCATTCTCACCACGCATTACCTGGAAGAAGCAGAAATGCTGTGTCGCAATATCGGCATTATTCAACACGGTGAGCTGGTGGAAAATACCTCGATGAAGGCACTGTTGGCAAAGCTGAAGTCAGAAACCTTTATTCTCGACCTTGCGCCGAAAAGCCCGTTGCCGAAGCTCGATGGTTACCAGTATCGGCTAGTGGATACCGCTACGCTTGAAGTTGAAGTGCTGCGTGAGCAGGGGATCAACAGCGTATTCACACAGTTAAGTGAGCAGGGCATTCAGGTGTTAAGTATGCGCAACAAAGCTAACCGTCTGGAAGAGCTGTTTGTGTCACTGGTTAATGAAAAACAAGGAGATCGCGCATGATGCATCTTTACTGGGTGGCGTTAAAAAGCATCTGGGCGAAAGAGATCCATCGCTTTATGCGTATCTGGATACAGACGCTGGTGCCTCCGGTCATCACCATGACCCTTTATTTTATTATCTTCGGTAACCTGATTGGTTCGCGCATTGGCGATATGCATGGCTTCAGCTATATGCAATTCATTGTTCCGGGGCTGATCATGATGTCGGTGATCACCAATGCCTACGCCAACGTCGCTTCATCATTTTTTGGCGCTAAGTTCCAGCGTAATATTGAAGAACTGCTGGTAGCACCCGTACCGACTCACGTGATTATTGCTGGATATGTTGGTGGTGGCGTGGCGCGCGGACTGCTTGTTGGCATGCTGGTGACAGCAATTTCGCTATTCTTTGTGCCGTTTCAGGTGCATTCGTGGGTATTTGTCGCTTTAACGCTGGTGCTCACGGCGGTGTTGTTCTCTCTTGCCGGATTGCTTAATGGTGTGTTTGCCAAAACGTTTGATGACATCAGCCTGGTGCCAACCTTTGTACTGACGCCGCTGACCTATCTTGGGGGGGTATTTTACTCACTGACCTTGCTGCCACCGTTCTGGCAGGGGCTGTCGCACCTCAACCCAATAGTCTATATGATCAGTGGTTTCCGCTACGGCTTCCTTGGCATTAATGATGTGCCGCTGGTCACTACTTTTGGCGTACTGGTTATTTTTATTATTGCGTTTTATCTGATCTGTTGGTCGCTGATCCAGCGCGGACGCGGTCTGCGCAGCTAAGGCTATTTCCTCTCCTCTGGATTTGGGGGAGAGGAGTTTTGATGACTATCACCCTTTATCAACAATGGTCAGGGTAGACTAATTTTCGGCTAAGGAGGAAGGCGATGTTAGGTTGGGTAATTACCTGTCACGACGAGCGCGCGCTCGAGATGCTTGATGCGCTGGAGAAAAAATACGGTTCGCTTCTTCAGTGCCGGGCGGTGAATTTCTGGCGAGGATTAAGTTCCAATATGCTAAGTCGCATGATGTGCGATGCTCTGCATGAGACAGATTCTGGTGATGGAGTTATCTTTTTAACCGATATTGCAGGGGCAGCGCCTTATCGCGTTGCGTCGTTATTAAGCCACAAACATTCCCGTTGCGAAGTGATTTCTGGCGTCACGTTACCGTTAATTGAACAGATGCTGGCATACCGTGAAACGTTATCCAGCGCGGAGTTTCGCGAGCGAATTGTCGAACTGGGTGGGCCTGATGTCAGTAGCCTCTGGCACCAGCAACAAAAAAATCCACCCTTTGTCCTCAAGCATAATTGGTTCGAGTATTAAATCGCATCCCGATTTTGCTACACTAACGGCGCTGTTTCTCGCCTGGTCGTTTTCTAATGATTAAAAAGATAATTTTTTTACTGCTGCTGATTTCATCTGGCGTCGGCGCAGCGCTTCCCGCGCGTTATATGCAAACCACTCAGGACGCGGCTATCTGGGGAAAAATTGGCGACAAAACGGTAACCGTAGGCAACATTCGTGCCGGGCAGATTATTTCGGTCATCCCAACCGCAGCCGATTATTATAAATTCAATTTTGGTTTTGCTACGGGATATATCGATAAAGGGCATCTGGAACCTGTACAAGGGCGGCAAAAAGTTGAAGATGGACTGGGGGATCTCAATAAGCCACTGAGTAACCAAAATCTTATTACATGGAAAGATACTCCGATATACAACGCGCCTGATGCAGGTAGTGCGCCATTTGGCGTGCTGGCCGATAATTTGCGTTACCCCATAATTAATAAATTAAAAGATCGCCTGAATCAAACCTGGTATCAAATTCGTATCGGTGACCGTCTGGCCTATATCAGCGCACTGGATGCGCAGCAGGATAACGGTATTCCTGTATTGACCTACCATCATATTCTACGTGATGAAGAGAACACCCGCTTTCGTCATACTTCGACCACGACGTCGGTGCGTGCTTTCAATAACCAGATGACCTGGTTGCGCGACAGGGGATATACCACGTTAACCATGTATCAACTGGAAGGGTATCTGCGTAATTCGATGAATCTTCCGGCTCGCGCGGTGGTGCTGACGTTTGATGATGGTTTGAAGTCGGTGAGTCGCTATGCGTACCCCATTCTGAAACAATATGGTATGAAGGCGACGGCATTTATTATTACCTCTCGCATCAAACGTCATCCACAGAAATGGAATCCGCAGTCATTACAGTTTATGAGTGTTTCTGAACTGCGTGATGTCAGCGATGTTTTTGATTTCCAGTCACATACCCACTTTTTACATCGGGTTGATGGTTATCGCCGACCCATATTACTCAGCCGCAGTGAGCATAATATTCTGTTTGATTTCGAACGCTCTCGTCGGGCGCTAAACCAATTTAATCCTCATGTCTTGTATCTTTCATATCCATTTGGCGGATTTAATGACAAAGCGGTAAAGGCGGCAAATGATGCCGGATTTCATCTGGCGGTGACGACCATGAAAGGTAAAGTAAAACCGGGGGATAATCCGTATTTATTAAAGCGGCTGTATATTTTAAGAACAGATTCGCTGGAGACGATGTCGCGGCTGGTGAGTAACCAGCCGCAGGGATAACAATCAGGCAACCTGTACCGGAATCGCTTTCGCGGTACGTTTCATTTCGTTGTCGCCTTCAAAATAGGCGACGTTGGGCCGCCAGGTGCGGGCTTCTGCATCTGGCATAGTGACGAAGCTGGCGATGATGACAATATCGCCGACGCTGGCGCAGTGGGCCGCCGCACCGTTGACAGAAATAATTCTCGAACCGCGTTCTGCCGCGATGGCATAGGTGGAGAAACGCTTGCCGTTGGTGACATTCCAGATATCAATGGCTTCGTTTTCGAGAATACCGGCTGCGTCAAGAAAATCCTGGTCAATGGCGCAAGAACCTTCATAGTGCAGGTCCGCATGAGTCACTTTCACGCGGTGGAGTTTGCCCTGCAGCATCGTGCGAATCATAACTTCTACCTTTCTACCCTGTCATTAGCGAAGCAGGCGGTGCCTGCTTTGAGAAAATTCTCACGCAGTATTGCCCGATTTTTGTTTAGTGTCTACTCATCTGACGGCATTTACATCAGCAGTTTGCGTGCCGTGCCGAAGCCCGCCATGCAACGCCTGTAACCAATTGAAATTTCTCTGAACGCTGCTCGGTAAACAACAAAGAGGCGGCTGACTACGGCGTACATTGACTTGATACTGCCTTCACACAGGGCCACACGGAAGACAGGGAAGATGGATGCACCAAGTACTACGCCGCATGACGCGGTATTTAAACAATTTTTAATGCATGCGGAGACGGCTCGCGACTTCCTGGAGATACATTTGCCAGTGGAATTACGTGAACTGTGTGACCTCGACACGCTTCATTTAGAGTCGGGGAGTTTCATCGAAGAGAGCTTGAAAGGACACAGCACGGACGTGCTCTATTCCGTGCAAATGCAGGGCAATCCCGGTTATCTGCATGTTGTGATTGAGCATCAAAGCAAGCCGGATAAGAAAATGGCCTTTCGCATGATGCGATATTCCATTGCCGCCATGCACCGACATCTGGAAGCAGATCACGACCAACTGCCGCTGGTGGTGCCGATTCTGTTTTATCAGGGCGAGGCCACACCTTATCCGCTCTCTATGTGCTGGTTTGATATGTTTTACTCACCGGAACTGGCGCGACGTGTCTATAACAGCCCTTTTCCGTTGGTGGATATTACCATCACGCCGGATGACGAAATTATGCAACATCGGCGGATTGCAATTCTCGAACTGCTGCAAAAGCATATTCGCCAACGGGACTTAATGTTATTGCTGGAGCAACTGGTCACGCTGATTGACGAAGGGTACACTAGCGGAAGTCAGTTAGTTGCCATGCAAAACTATATGCTGCAACGCGGTCATACTGAACAAGCGGATTTGTTTTACGGTGTGGTGAGAGACAGGGAATCGGGAGGGGAGTCTATGATGACGCTGGCGCAATGGTTTGAAGAGAAGGGGATTGAAAAGGGGATTCAGCAGGGAAGACAGGAAGTAAGAGAGGAAGTAAGACAGGAAGTAAGACAGGAAGTAAGACAGGAGTTCGCCCAGCGTCTTCTGAGTAAAGGGATGTCTCGGGAAGACGTTGCAGAGATAGCAGATTTACCTCTTACAGAGGTTGATAAGCTGATTAACTAAGTTATCTGCGATATGAATAATCGCTTACAGACGTCATCGCCATGACGTGGGCAAATTAATAACTGGCGCCATCAGCCGTAGCGCCAGTTAAGTATTACGCCAGTTCGACGATTTTGTTGTCGATCAGGCGAGCATCGCCAAGCCAGGCGGCTACCAGAATCACTGCCCGTTTGCTGTTTTCAGAGACTTCCAGCAATGTGTCGGCATCGCGAATCTGAATATCATCGGCGCGGAAGCCTTTTTCATTCAGTTCTTGACCCGCAATGGCAATAATTTCATCGAGATCCCGCTCTCCAGCCTGCAATTTGTCGGCAATCGAACTTAAAACCTTGTACAGACCAGGCGCAATTTTGCGTTGTTCTGCCGTCAGATAACCGTTACGGGAACTGAGCGCCAGACCGTCTTTCGCGCGCATAATCGGCACACCAACAATCTCAATATCAAAGCCCATATCGGCAACCATTTTGCGGATCAGCGCCAGTTGCTGAAAATCTTTTTCACCGAAGCAGGCGATGTCTGGCTGGACAAGGTTAAACAGCTTGCTGACGATGGTCGAAACGCCACGGAAATGTCCCGGACGGCTGGCACCTTCCAGCATGGTCGAAAGGCCAGGAACGTCAACATAGGTGTGGGTTTCTGTACCGTTCGGGTAGATCTCTTTTACCGATGGAGCGAAAACCAGATCCACTTTACGTTTGTTTAGCTTCTCGCAGTCTTCCTGCAAGGTACGTGGATAGCGTACCAGGTCTTCCGGGCGGTCAAACTGCATCGGGTTAACGAAAATACTGACGACGACCACATCGGCGCGGGCTTTGGCTTCCTCGACCAGCTTCATATGGCCATCATGCAGGTTACCCATGGTAGGCACCAGCGCCACGCGCTTGCCTTCCATACGCAGGCGGCGAATTTGCTGACGCAGCAGCGGCAGGGTTTCGATAATTAACACAACGTCACTCCTTAATGGAAACTGTGTTCTTCGCCCGGGTAAACACCGGACTCCACTTCAGCCATATACTGCCGCACAGCCGCGCGGATGTCGCCCGTTTCAGCGAGGAAATTTTTAGCGAATTTAGGGATATGGCCGCCGGTAATGCCGAACGCGTCGTGCATCACGAGGATTTGCCCGTCAGTAACATTCCCCGCGCCAATACCGATAACCGGGATCGCCAACGCCTCGGTAATACGTTTTGCCAGTTCAACCGGCACGCATTCCAGCACCAGCAGTTGTGCGCCTGCGGCTTCTAACGCTAATGCATCACTGAGCAGCTGATCGGCCGCTTCATCGCCGCGTCCCTGAACTTTATAACCGCCGAAAATATTCACCGACTGCGGCGTTAAGCCCAAATGTCCACACACCGGAACTGCGCGTTCAGTCAGCATTTGTACGGTTTCCACCAGCCATGCACCACCTTCGATTTTGACCATATTGGCACCGGCACGCATAACCGTTGCGGCGTTTTCAAAGGCCTGTTCCGGGGTGGCATATGCCATAAACGGTAGATCAGCCAGAATCAGGCTGTTTGGCGCGCCGCGACGCACAGCGGCAGTGTGGTAGGCGATATCTTCAACGGTGACGGGGAGTGTGGAGTCATGCCCCTGAACGGTCATGCCCAGCGAATCACCCACCAGCATCACGTTAAGCCCTTCATCGGCAAACAGTTTAGCGAAGCTGTAATCGTAAGCAGTAATGGTGGCGAAGCGTTTTTTTTCTTGTTTGTATTTCTGCAGCAGGGAAATGGTCGTCGGTTTCATAACGTGTCCTGATGGCTAATGTCAGATCTGTTGGCATTCTATCAGGCAGTGAAGGGGGGGCAATGGTTTTAGTGGTATTAAATCTTCACCGCCAGTCCTTTGGTCGGTGAAGATTTTTGAGAAGAATGAATAAACAGGAGCTAATGATAACCTTATCTACAGAAGTACTATTCGTAGGTAAATACCAGTGTCCCTTTAGAGAGGAGCTGCCCCCCTGTTACCGTTGCCCCTTGACCATCACGAACAACCTGCGCCAGGAAGTTCATCGTTTGTGAGGTACCGCTGGTAATGTCATCAAGATTAATAAAATCGGACGACCAAACGTCTGTTTCACTCTCTATATAAGTATTAGAGCTATTGGCATTCAATTTTATAATAGTATTGCTGGGGCTTTTGGCATAGACAGCAACAGCGGCACCTTGAGCAGCACCACTTGCCGAACCGTAACTATTTCCGAGCAAGGTAACGTCGTTGAGTGAAACATCGCTACTTTTTAATTTAACTTTTATGTTTTTAACACTCAGGCAGTTATTTAATTGAACCTGAAAAGGTACTTGCCGGGTCGTATTATTCTTCACTTCGGTAGTGGTATAAGTACCAAGCCAGACATTGTTGTTCAAATCCGTATATTCATTCTGTACAAGAACCGTACTGTAACAGGTGGGGCCAGATACATAAAAACTCGTCGTCGATAGCTGGAGTGCAAGATAGACCCCCAGTCCGGTACTGGACTCAAATACAATTGCAGGCCCATTGCTTGTTCGATCATAGCCAATCGGCTGGAGTAACCATGAAACTTCAAAATCGGACATGTATTCGCCATTGTTATCAGGGGTCGGGCTAAAAGTATTGTCAATATAATATCTGACGCTAATATCCAGCTGAAGGTTCCTGGTGTTTCTGTCCTGGAGACAGTTCTCGCCATTGGCATTGATCTTTAATATGCCATCAATCAAATAAAAATCAGCAGGGCTATACACCGCTTCCGGGACGGACAAATTAATGACTTTTACAGAGAAATATAACCCCTGACGTGAAGTTTTAAATAACTGAGCCCCGTCAAACACTTTCCCAGTTGCTGGGACGAGATTGTGAATCACGTTCGTCCTGTTAGACGGTTTTGCGAAGTAACAATATACACCGCCTCCTGAGTTGTACGTTCCCCCACTGCGTTCAAGACCCGTATATATTGGTGTAGTCGATGTGGTGGGCGCTATTACCGCTCCGGTACGGTTAAACGGCCTTAATAATCCCTGAAAAAAACCCGGGTCACCCTCATTGTTTTGCTTACCATAAGTTAATTCTGCTGCCGTAGCTGGAGCTGTAACAATCGTATTGGCCAGGAACAGAAGAATCATTGCCGCACGTACAATAATCATTATTGATGCTCTTATCATATTTCTCATTCCATTGAATAATTTTAGTTGTAACTGGCATCAACCAGAACACTGGTAGAAACCTTGCCGGGTGATACAGGTTGTAGGGCATCAATTTGTTGCATGCGAGTGTAAAATGTCCAGGTACTATTTATCAGCGCGGCGGCGGTGACTTCATAATTGGATCGCGACATTCCCGCAGGTGACCAGACGTTAAACATATTTCCCCGATCAACCGCCGAGAAAATCACGATGCCAACATTCTGTGCGCCGCCGATTTCCTCGTTAGGGAAAATCTGCTGCGAACCTTGTGCAAAAGCGCCATCTTTCGGCTGAAACCGCAGATGCAACTGTGGCAGTGCATTTTCGCCGGTAGTGGTACACCCTTTTACCTGGATGGTGAAGTTTTCTCCACCATCGATATTGTGTTCAGGAGTGATTCCACTGGCGAAATAATCCAGCTTTACCGTGCGTAAGTTGACGTTACCGCCATTGCTGATTTCCAGCTCACAGGTTGCGCTGTTAATTGTTGCTACCATTTCAATCGGCAACTCGGCGCGAAGGCTGGTGCTGGAGGTAAGAGCTACCAGTATCAGGGCCGCAGCCAGGCGGTATTTATTCATAACGTCCCTTTTGAACAGTCAGTCCAGATTATTTATTCGTATCGAATATCGAATACAGTTGGTGCACTAAACGTACCTGCAGTGAGATCGGCATCTGCTTTGCCAGTATCCCTGAGTAATGTGGCATAGAGATGAATTACCCGACCTTTCTTAGCTTCAACCCAATTCTGATTGAGGTCTGCATACCCTTCTGTTTTAGGGTTACAGCCTAGCATCAGTCCTGTTGACGGAGTGTGAGTAAGACCTACTTTGACCGCGACGGCGTTTGCCCCACCGCTTGCAACGGTATTCTTATTGGCAAAATAGGGGCCTGCCCCGTTGTTATCACAGCTGGCACCCGCTGCGGGTTGTACCGAAATGTACGCTGAATGTAGGGGGATCCCCGCGCAACCAGTCAGTGCTATCTGGAAAAGTTCGGACTTGTTGCCGTTTTTGACATCATTAGTGTATATCGGACCTGTGAAAACGACCTGAGTTATTGAGGAACCGCCCGTATTTTGCATGGCGGCATTACAGGTTCCGGTTTTAACATTAGTGGTAACCGTTAAGTCCAGTAAATTTGTTGTTGCTTGTGCTGAAGTTGACAGTAATCCACCACAAGTCAGCACGCTGAATAAACATAGCGGTAATGCTTTAATTTTCATGGTGTCATCCTGTTATTCATAGCTAAAGTTAAAAGTTGCTTTCGCGCTAAAAGCACCTACACGAAGATCACCTGTCGTGGCGGTTGTTGCTCTTAGTGCAACTGTCATCGGGATTCCCCCCGTCCTTTCAGTGGTATCCCACACCAACTTGCTGGTTGAGTCATTGGGTTTAATATAAGTGTCACCAGTTGTGCTTGTACGTTTGAATCCCATACCAATATTCTTGGTTTTCCCTGTACTGGTATCAGACGGTACAATTAAATTTGAGGCGGCATGAACCGTTTCGGTTGTCGTAATCGTGGTGCTGATGCCGGTTATACTCTGGCAGTTTTTTGGCATAAGGCGAAACTTCGCTTCTGCAGCGCCATCGGCAGTCTGAATTTTATTTAATTCAATATCGGGGATCACCAACGTATATCCTCCGGCCACACTGCCGGAAAGCGTTCCCCCGGTAGCGCTGGAAATTTCCATATCGCACGTGGGTTCGTTAATAGTGGCAACAAATTCCAGATCTAAATCTGCAGCCCAGGATGGCGTGGAAAACGCTATCGTGGCTAATGCTAAATACAGGTTTGTCCGTTTCATAGGATTTCCATATTGGTCAATATTAATGAACAACCGACACTGTACACAGTACGTTGTCCAGTACGAGCGTTCCCTTGTTGTCATCCTCAACGAGCGGTGCCCGGTAAGATGCTTTACATGATTGTGGCTGTTGCGTTTTGGCATCTGCCCAGCGGATGTTGAGTTCCCCTTGTTCTGCTATACCGCGAACAAAAACCTGGTTTCCCTGGCCGACGCTTCCGATGTTATTGCCGTTCTCGTCAATAACATCGGCGGCAAAAGGCAATGGATTACCATCGCTACGTCGCATATGTATAATGGCGGAACGGCCCTGATCAGTTTCAAAACTACTCAGAATCACTGCACCACTGCGAGGAACAGTTTTCATACTGGTGCTTTTCAGCTCAACGTCGTGTTCCAGATCTTTGATATCCAGAGAAACTTCGTTTTCGCGATATGCTGATGTCGAAGAGGTGACGCCGTAGCCCCAACGGTCGATCGTGTTTTGGCCTCCGTTGATACGGGCACCTTTCGCTCCGGGGGCTTTAACTAACACTAACGTATCGCTGTTGCTGAAGCTGTCATTAGAGAAAGTCAGCCCACCACTGTGCAACACAAAACCACCGTCTGTGCTCAGTGAAATTTGGCGTGCATTATCGCTGGTGGCTGAGGCCGATGTGGATATTGTTCCCCACGGTGATTCATAGCTGAGATAGCCGCCTATGTTGGTCAGATCTGAGCCTTCTTTATTGATGTTGTAACCGGTATTAATGTTGTAACTGTATTCTTCAGTGCTACCGTTACTACTGATGTTCATCGTGTGATTACCGTTGAAATCACTGCTGACGCGGCTATCAATATAGCGGAAACCTGATTCCTGACGTTTACCGCCAAAAAGGGTTTCAATTGGTAGAGTGACACTGAGATAGACGCTATCGTCTTTTTTATTGTTTTCATCCCAGGTTCGTTGCAGGCTGACGCTCCACGATCCCCAGCGAAAGCCTTTGCTATAGCCCATTCCATAGTTACTGCGGCTGCCATTTCCGCCCCAGTAGTCCATCCAGCTTCCGTTCATATAGAAAGAGCCGTAGTCTTTGTCATTAAAATTTAATGGCTGGTTAAGGCTGATAGTGAACTGGTTACGCAGACGAGAGTAACTTGACACCGTAGAGGAGTGATCAGCATCGGGGTTTTTTGCACCATCTTGCAGGATAAGCGCATCGTTTAGTCCCAGATATTCTTTAGTCGAATAACGGTATGCAGCCAGGTTTAACGACGTATTTGTTGGGGTAAATAGCTTATTCCATGATACGCGATAGCTCTGTCCGGTATAAGTATCATCATTTTCAATGGTGGTTTTTGACTGAGTGGCATCGAAGGAGAATGCGCCAATATTGGTGTTCACACCTACGCCTAACAATATTGCCAGGTAATCGCTATCGGTTATTTGTACACCAGTGTAACCGGTGAAATAGTTATTCAGACCATAATAGAAACTTCCCTGAATAACATTGTAATCATCACGGAGCGAATCAAGGTCAACCTGCCCGCCGCTAATATCCCAGCGACCTACGCCAGGGCGCAACATTTGCGCAACTGACGAGAAGGGTTGCGTGAAGGTTCGCTTTGAACCATCAGCTTCTTCAATGGTAACGATCAGATCGTTCCCATAACCCGCAGGAGACAGGTCATCAATCACAAATGCACCAGGCGGAACGGTGTTCTCATAAATTTTGTAATTGCCCTGGGTGATGGTGATCTTGGCGTTACTATTGGCAACACCACGAATTACAGGGGAAAAGCCGTTCAACGAAGGTGGTAACATCCGATCATCGCTATACAGGCGGATGCCTTTAATCGCTACAGAGTCGAATGTTTCACCTGTTGTGTAGGTTTCGCCAAGAACTAATTGCGAACGGATAAATGGTAAGTCACGCTGTAAATAGCGATTCTGAAAATCAAAACGACTCTCACCATCATTTGTCCAGCTATAGTTACCGTTGGTACGAAGACGCCAGCTACCGAGATTGATCCCTGCGTTCATGGCAGCATAAAAAGACTGGTTTTCATCGCCCTGGGATGAGTTTTCCCAGCCATTTAACCGATAGGAGAAAATCGCAGCGTTTACCCCATCTTCCCATAAAGATGGGTCGACATAACCCTGATAGTTACTCATTAACCAGACTTGCGGGACGGTGAGATCAAACTGTAAATCACCGGTATTAAATGACTCATAGGATTGCGGGATCGCAATATTGAGATCCAGACAATCATCTTCACGATTTTCACGTTTTTGTAGTACACCTTCGCCATCTTTCAGCTCTGGCTGTTTAATATGCAAGCGTGCCAGTGTCTTACGGGAAATACAGGCGACAGCCATTTTATGCCCTGTATCGATAAACTCGATCTCCATACTATTGGCAGGCTGACCGTTTAAAAATACGCGTGCGTTGTATTTTCCAGGTGATACAGGGTTACCTTCAGAATAGCGAGAGAGATCGATGCCTGCAGCAGAGGAACCCATCAGAAAATTGGCGTCGTATTCAATTGTTTCCACCGCACTAGCGTAACTACTGAATGCACTGGCACAACAAATAGCAAGATATTTCAATTTACAACGAGTCATCATTCTCTTGGGCTCATCTCATGGCATTCTGAAGTGGAACGAAAATTAAAGTGACGCGTGGCCAGTCACTGAACTGCCAAAATCATTAATGGCGGAATAAGTTATTTTTGCGCCGCTAACTGCAGAATTAAGTCCATCTACACTAAATACGGCATCACCTTTTGGTGGAACCATTGTGGTTTTTACTGCATATTCTTTACCATTTGCCTTCAATGTGGCAGAAGCGTAAGAAACGTGATATTGAGTTGGGTTGGTAACACTAATTTTATTGCCGTTCCAACGCCATTTAATTGCTGCCGGAGCATCAAATGATTCGCCCGTTAACCCTGTTGGACGATAGAACAATTTAATACGCGTGCGGAAAGCCAGTTGTAATAGATTTTTATCTGCAACTTCTGCATCGCTGGCTTTTGGGGGGATTTCCAGCACGTTAAACCAGAATACACTTTCGCGATCTTTAGGAAGCTGCTGGCTACCCGTGTAGGTGATAGTGATTGTTTGTCCGTGTTTAGGTTCAATACGTGAAACCGGGGGCGTCGCGTTAAAAGGCACCTTAATACTGGACGGGTCGGCATTATCATTACCAGTATCTAACCAGGTCTGGACTAATAAAGGTCGAGTGCCTTTATTTTCCAGGCGTGTATTCACGTTTTTATCTTTTTCAGCATAGATAATACGTGTTCCGTTAATAACAATGTCAGCCTGTGTTAATGGGCTAAATATGGAGAAAATTGCGGTTAATGCAGCGATATTAAATTTATGACCAATTAACATTGTTTATTCCCTGAAAATGTTTAGTCCCTAAAAGGGATGCCGTTAAGGCATCCCATGAACAACTCATCATGTAGCTAACAACGGATGAGAAGTGTATTACTGGTAGGTGATAATGTAAGAGGTATTCGCTTTAACATGACCTGCAGTTACTGCATCAGTTGTTCCATTGGTCACATAAGAGGCTTTATACGTCCAGGTTACAGATTTTTTATCTGCACTTGTTTTACCCGCAAAAACGCTGGAGCTGTCACCGATCTTAACCAATTCGGCGGTGCCGTTATCTGCAATATTATGCAGGGCGATATCTACGTTTTTAGCCGCTTGCGCGGTTTCAATATTACTCAATGTACCCTGGCTGGTATTATTGAACATAGAGTCAAAGGTCATGGTGGCACTGGCCACTTCAACTGATGTGCCGGAGCAATCCAGTTTCATATCGATCTGCTTGTTTTCGCCGTTAATAGCGGAACGCTCAACGGCTTGAACATCAGCTACAGTAACCGTTTTCAGCATAACGTTATAGTCATAGCCTTTCTGGTTGTTGATAACCATTGCACAAGTACCTGTGGTTACCAGTCCGCCGATATTAATCTGGCCACCTTCAGTACCTGCAGTTGCAGAACCAGCGAGCACAAAAGAGGTAGCCAGAGCGGCAGCTAAAAACTTCTTGTTCATTAATAATTCTCCATTAATTCTTCATTGCTATATAAAATAATGAGTTAAATAGTGAGCTAGTCACCTTAGATGTGACTGTTATTCGAGGCTAAATAACTGCGGCAGAGGATAGTGATCTCTGTGGATGTTGTAAAATTGATGCGGTGAATTAAAGTTTGTAAATATATACATCTAATGAATTAGGATTCATTGAGTGAATATTTGTATCGAAAAGTAATTATCTGTCGCAGATGTAATAATATGAAAAAAGTTGTGAGTTATGAAGTGTTTCTTGAAAACACCATTGAGATTGCTACTGTTTTCTTTTGGGGGTGAATTGGATAGGGGGGGATGGGTTTAGAAAGGTATATAATTCTATAATTAATTCATTTGCAGTATGTATTGTTTTTTGACATTAGAAATTCTAAAAAATTATGTTAGAAAAATTAAAATGATGGAATTATGTTAGATTTGATTTAAGTTTATTACTGCTGTATTTGTTATACAAATAATGCGTTTTCTACATGGTTTATAATTTTTATTCGAGATATAGCATCTTATGCAAAGAGCATGTTTTCTATGATGTGTGGACTAAATGCGTTTTTTGGCTAACTGTTTGGCCAGTTGTTACCAGTGCGAAAGAGATTCAAAACCATTGCGCGCCAATAAAATCTGCAATGTCTCCCCATCAGGAAATACCAGCTCCGGCGCAATTTCAAACAGCGGCCAAAGCATAAATCCACGATTTTTCATATCATAATGTGGAACGGTCAGGCGTTCGGTATTAATGGTTTCATTACCAAACAGCATAATATCGAGATCCAACGTGCGTGGTCCCCAGCGTTCAGCTTTACGGACGCGACCTTGCTGCAATTCAATACGCTGCGTGTGATTGAGCAATTCTTCAGGCGCGAGCGTTGTTTCCAGCGCTACGGCGGCATTGAGATAATCGGGTTGATCCTGCGGACCAAGCGGGGGAGTACGGTAAAACGAGGAGATAGCGAGGATGCTGCTTTCGGGAATATCAGCCAGTGCCTTTATGGCAGCATTGACCTGCTCCAGCGGAGAGGCCAGATTGCTGCCTATGGCAATATACGCCACCGTCATGCGGTACCCTCGCGACGCGGGGCGCGTTTGCGCGGACGGCGAGTGCGACGGCGCGGTGTTGGATCTTCATCCAGCTCGTTGAGCATCCCTTTTTGGTCTGGTGGCGCAGAAACCTGGAACTCACCCCACCATTTCGCCAGACGCTGCAGCTCGGCGTTACGTTCCACTTCAGCTCGCAGGGCCAGCAGATCGTAGGCGGCGCGGAATTTCGGATGCTCCAGCAGTTTCCATGCACGTTTGCCCTGACGACGGGACATACGCAGCTGCAGCTGCCAGATATCGCGAGTTAGCGTAGTCAGACGTTTCGGGATCGCCAGTGAACGGCAGGCTTCGTCCAGCACATCGTTCATCGCCAGCGCGAAAGCGTCGTGATAGGTCAGGCCGCTTTCCTGAGCAATTTTCTGTGCTGTTTCCAGCAGTGGATACCAGAACATGGCGGCAAACAAAAACGCTGGGTTAACGCGCATATCGTTGTGAATACGCGTATCAGTATTTTTCAGTACCTGCTCAATAATGCGCTCCATCGGGCTGTCGCCATTTTCCGTGAAGTAACGGGTAATGGTCGGGAACAGCGGCTGGAACAGATTATATTCACACAGCAGTTTATAGGTTTCGTAACCGTAGCCCGCTTGCAACAGTTTAAGAGACTCTTCAAACAGGCGCGCTGGCGGAATATCGTTTAGCAGAGTAGCAAGGCGTGGGATCGGTTCTGCGGTTTCCGGGCTGATACGCATCCCCAACTTGGCGGCAAAACGTACTGCGCGCAGCATACGTACCGGATCTTCACGGTAGCGCGTTTCCGGGTTACCAATCAGGCGGATAACGCCGTCTTTCAGATCCTGCATGCCACCAACGTAATCACGGACGGTAAAATCCGCGACGCTGTAATACAGGCTATTGATAGTGAAATCGCGGCGCTGGGCGTCTTCTTCGATGGAACCAAAAATGTTGTCGCGCAGCAACATGCCGTTTTGCCCGCGTTGGGAGGTCGTGCGGTCGCTGACATTGCCTTCGTGGTGACCACGGAAGGTGGCGACTTCGATAATCTCCGGGCCAAACATTACGTGAGCCAGACGGAAACGGCGACCTACCAGGCGGCAGTTACGGAACAGTTTGCGCACCTGCTCAGGCGTAGCGTTGGTGGTTACGTCAAAATCTTTCGGCTTTTTGCCAAGTAACAGGTCGCGCACGCCGCCGCCAACCAGCCAGGCTTCGTATCCCGCTTTATTGAGCCTGTACATTACCTTCAGGGCATTTTCACTGATATCTTTGCGGGAAATAGCATGCTGCTCACGCGGGATCACCGTCACTTGTGGACGGGCGACTGCCTGTTCAGCTTCGCTCTCCTCGCGGCTCAACACCTTGCGGCAAAAATTAGCGACTCGGGTAAAAATAATACACCTCGGTAGTGTCAAACATCATTCAGGACAAAAAAATAGCGGCTAATCATAGCTCAGCATGACGCGTTTGAGAATGTTGAATTTACAATTGCCGACTCAGGCACGGCAGTCAGCATCCAGTTTTTGACGGCTGACTGAAGGATTTGCTCTACGCTGTAATCCTGCCAGTGCGCTTCTGCCTGCTGACCCAGAAATTGAAGTGCCGCGATTAACACCGGGCGCGGATCGCCTTTCGGCAACGCAGGCGCATGATTCTGCTTGGAAAGTTTAGCGCCTTGTGCGTTAAGCGCCAGTGGCAAATGAATGTAATCTGGCACTTGCCAGCCAAAAAGCTGGTACAGCGAGATTTGCCGCACTGTCGGTTCGATCAAATCTGCGCCACGGACAATTTCTGTGACGCCCTGGAAGTGATCATCGACCACCACCGCCAGGTTATAGGCAAACAAACCATCACGACGATGAATAATAAAATCTTCTCGCGCCAGTTTTTCGTCGGCGTGAATAATTCCGCGCAGTTGATCAGTAAACTGCGTGACCGGATGCAACTGCCGAATGCGCACAGCCGCGTTGTCTGGTCCATGATGCAATGTTCGGCAATGACCGTCGTAAATACCGCCAATGCTTTGGATACGCGCACGCGTGCAGGTGCAGTAATAACTTAGCCCTTGCTCACGTAACCATGCGAGTGCTTCGCGATAGGCATCGTGACGTTGGGATTGCCAAAGAACATCGCCGTCCCAGTGCAGGCCGTAATGTTCCAGCTGGCGCAGGATAGTTTCTGCGGCACCGGGAACTTCACGAGGCGGGTCGATATCTTCAATGCGTACCAGCCAGCGACCTTGCCGGGCGCGAGCCTGCAAGTAGCTGCCAAGCGCGGCGATCAGAGAGCCAAAATGAAGTTCGCCGGAAGGAGAGGGGGCGAAGCGACCAATATACTGTGTGTCTGTCATCTCTTTGAACAAAAAATAAGGCGGGAGCATTTCCCGCCTGTGGTAAACGTGATGGAACGGCTGTAATTAGCCAGCCATCTGTTTTTCGCGAATTTCAGCCAGCGTTTTGCAGTCGATGCACAGATCGGCTGTCGGGCGCGCTTCCAGGCGACGAATACCAATTTCAACACCGCAGGATTCGCAGTAGCCGAAATCTTCGTCTTCCACTTTTTTCAGCGTCTTCTCGATCTTTTTGATCAGCTTACGCTCGCGATCGCGGTTACGCAGTTCGAGGCTGAACTCTTCTTCCTGGGCTGCACGGTCTACCGGGTCCGGGAAGTTGGCTGCTTCATCCTGCATATGTGTAACGGTGCGATCGACTTCATCCCTGAGTTGATTACGCCATGCTTCCAGAATACGACGGAAGTGCGCCAGCTGGGCTTCGTTCATATACTCTTCGCCCGGCTTCTCCTGATATGGCTCCACCCCAGCGATGGCGAGAATACTCAGGGACGATGTTTTACGGTTTTGCCCTTCTTGCATGTTGCTTCTCCTTAACACGCACTATCGATCCCCATGTTCGGGGGAAAAATGAGGCCGCTATAAATAGCAGATGCTTTTCCGGATAGCAATTATCTAAACGTAACACTTGACAACTGTGTGAGGAAAAGCGTATTTGCGCACGCGACCAGAATGTAAATTAACCAGTTACTTACACTACTACAATGTAACAGGCAGTGATTTTTTAAGAGCCATACCTTCAGCAGAAAGTTCCGCTTTATAAGCCAGAATTTCTACTCCCCTCTGTTGTGCTTCTGACAATAGTTGCGCGTATTTCTCATCGATGTGGCGCGCGGGTGAAAACCGTGTAATGGCTGAATGCAGCACGGCGAAAAAAATCACCGCACGTTGGCCCTCAGCTGCTACGCTCATCAACTCCCGAAGATGTTTCTGACCTCGTTCAGTGACTGCATCGGGAAAGTATCCCTGTTCATTTTCCGCTAACGTAACCGATTTCACTTCAATATAGCAGTCAGGTCGAAACCTCGCCTGTAACATGAAGTCAATACGACTGCGCTCGGCGCCGTATTTTACTTCGCTTTTCAGCGAGCTATAGCCTGACAGCTCCGAAATATCCCCATTGAGGATAGCCTCTTTCGTCAACCTGTTAGCCCAAAGTGTATTGACGCAAATAAATGCGCCACTTTGGCTTTGGGTCAGTTCCCAGGTGTGCGGATATCTCCGTTTTGTGTTGTCGGAAGTCGAATACCAGACGGTATCGCCAGGCGTTGCACAACCGGTCATCGCACCTGTATTAGGGCAGTGTAGCGTTAATTCGCGACCATCGGGGGTGATTACATCAGCTAAAAAGCGTTTATAACGCTGAACCAGCGTAGCGCGCTGTAGAGGAGGAGAAAATTCCATTGTGACAACCCTTGTTATTGCGTCAGCGTCCAGCGTTTGAGCGGCGTGTAGCGTGTGCGCCCACGGGTAAACGAGGAAGCATAAAGAGTGAACTCCGTCACCTCATACGACCAGTGAAAACCAGGCGGTGGGATTGTTACCGCCTCGCTGGCGTCGCGCAATAAGGTGATATGCGGATGAAACGGTCGATTGCTTTGAAAACAACCACTACGTGCTGCCTGCGAACGGAGCATATTCGCCAGTTGGATTAAGCCGCGCGGCGGCTGGCGCATCCCCAGCCATACTACGCGTGAACGCAGCCACTGACCGGCATCATCAAGCGTGAGTGTAAAACCTGGTTGACGAATCCGCCCGGCCAGAAGTGAGAGCGCCTTCTCTTTGTCTGCGCTGACTTCGCCTAAAAACGCTAACGTCAGATGCAAATTCTCAGCGGCGACCGGGCGACCCGCTTCAGGTGGAAACTGTGCGGCGCGCCAGTGAATAATCTGTTCACGGATTTCAGCAGGTAGGTCAATGGCAAAGAACAGCCGTTGCGGTTCAGACATGTCAGGCACTCGGTTATGAATTACCGCGATGCTACAATGTGGCGCGAAGAATGTTAACCCTCTGGAGCGTTTTGTGTCGTCGTTACCCGTTGCCGCCGTCTTACCTGAATTACTTGCCGCCCTCGATTATGCGCCGCAGGTGTTATTAAGTGCGCCGACCGGAGCCGGAAAATCGACCTGGTTACCGCTGCAACTGCTGGCGCATTCAGGTATTCACGGGAAAATCATCCTGCTGGAGCCACGTCGACTGGCGGCGCGTAACGTTGCGCAACGCCTGGCGGAGCTGCTGAATGAAAAGCCTGGCGACACCGTTGGCTACCGGATGCGTGCGCAAAACTGCGTCGGGCCGAATACACGCCTGGAAGTGGTCACCGAAGGCGTGTTGACGCGCATGATCCAGCGCGACCCGGAACTGAACGACGTGGGGCTGGTGATCCTCGATGAGTTTCATGAACGCAGTTTGCAGGCGGATTTGGCGCTGGCGTTGTTACTCGATGTGCAACAAGGGCTGCGCGATGACTTAAAGCTGCTGATTATGTCGGCCACGCTGGATAACGATCGTTTGCAACAAATGCTGCCAGAAGCGCCCGTTATTGTTTCCGAAGGGCGTTCGTATCCGGTGGAACGCCGCTATTTGTCGTTGCCTGCACATCAACGCTTTGATGAAGCGGTTGCGGCCGCTACCGCCGAATTGCTGCGCCAGGAAAGCGGATCATTACTTTTATTTTTACCAGGCGTCGGAGAAATTCAGCGCGTGCAGGAACAACTGGCGTCACGCATTGGCAGTGATGTGTTGCTCTGCCCACTGTATGGGGCGTTGTCGCTGAACGATCAGCGAAAAGCTATCCTCCCTGCGCCGCAAGGAATGCGCAAGGTGGTGCTGGCGACCAACATCGCTGAAACCAGTCTAACTATCGAAGGTATCCGTCTGGTGGTGGATTGCGCCCAGGAACGGGTGGCGCGCTTTGATCCGCGTACCGGTCTTACGCGGTTGATCACTCAGCGTGTTAGCCAGGCGTCGATGACGCAACGTGCCGGGCGCGCCGGGCGTCTGGAGCCAGGTATTTGCCTGCATTTAATCGCTAAAGAGCAGGCGGAACGCGCCGCAGCACAAAGTGAACCGGAGATCTTACAAAGCGATCTCTCTGGTTTGTTGATGGAATTATTGCAATGGGGATGTAGCGATCCGGCACAGATGAACTGGCTGGATCACCCGACAGCGGTGAATCTACAGGCGGCGAAACGTCTGTTACAAATGCTGGGGGCGCTGGACGGTGAACGGCTTAGTGCGCAAGGGCAAAAAATGGCTGTGCTGGGTAACGATCCGCGTTTAGCTGCAATGCTGGTGAACGCGAAGAGTGACGATGAAGCGGCTACCGCCGCAAAAATTGCCGCCATTCTCGAAGAACCGCCACGGATGGGTAATTGCGATCTTGGAGTGGCGTTTTCGCGCAATCAACCAGCCTGGCAGCAACGTAGTCAGCAACTGTTGAAACGCTTAAACGTCCGCGGCGGTGAGGCTGACAGTTCGCTTATCGCGCCGTTGCTTGCTCAGGCATTTGCCGATCGTATTGCCCGTCGCCGTGGTCAGGATGGTCGCTATCAACTGGCGAACGGCATGGGGGCGATGCTGGATGTTGACGACGCGTTAAACCGCCATGAATGGCTGGTAGCACCGTTATTATTGCAGGGCAGCGCCTCGCCGGATGCGAGAATTTTACTGGCGCTACCGGTCGATATTGATGAGTTAGTACAACGCTGCCCGCAGCTATTACGGCAGTCTGACACCGTAGAATGGGATGATGCGCAAGGCACGCTGAAGGCCTGGCGTCGGTTGCAGATTGGTCAGCTCACAGTAAAAGTACAGCCGCTGGCGAAACCGTCGGAAGATGAATTACATCATGCAATGCTTAATGGTATTCGCGATAAAGGTCTAAGCGTACTTAACTGGACGCCGGAAGCGGAACAACTACGCTTGCGTTTGCTGTGTGCCACAAAGTGGTTGCCGGAATATGACTGGCCAGCAATGGATGAAGCGAGCTTGCTGGCATCGCTGGAAACGTGGCTATTGCCGCATATGAGCGGTGTACATTCGCTACGTGGCCTGAAATCTCTTGATGTTTATCAGGCGCTACGCGGATTACTTGATTGGGGAATGCAGCAACGTCTGGATAGTGAATTGCCTGCGCATTACACTGTGCCGACGGGAAGTCGGATCGCCATTCGTTATCATGAAGATAACCCACCTGCGCTGGCAGTAAGAATGCAGGAGATGTTTGGCGAAGCCACCAATCCGACAATCGCCCAGGGGCGTGTGCCATTGGTGCTGGAGTTACTTTCACCCGCCCAAAGGCCGCTGCAAATCACGCGTGATTTGGGGGCCTTCTGGAAAGGGGCGTATCGTGAGGTGCAAAAAGAGATGAAAGGGCGTTATCCCAAACACGTCTGGCCGGACGATCCGGCGAATACCGCACCAACGCGACGGACGAAAAAGTATTCGTGAAGACCAAAGCAAATTTGAGAGATATCTTCTTCTGTATTGCAACAGAAGAACAGAAAATCGGGCTTTTGCGCCTGAATATTGCGGAGAAAAAGCATGGCCGGGAATGACCGCGAGCCAATTGGACGCAAAGGGAAACCGACGCGTCCAGTCAAACAAAAGGTAAGCCGTCGTCGTTACGAAGACGACGATGATTACGACGATTATGATGACTATGAGGACGAAGAACCGATGCCGCGCAAAGGAAAGGGCAAAGGAAAAGGGCGTAAGCCTCGTGGCAAACGCGGCTGGTTATGGCTGCTGCTAAAACTGGCTATTGTTTTTGCCGTGCTGATCGCCATTTACGGCGTCTATCTGGATCAAAAAATCCGTAGCCGTATTGATGGCAAAGTCTGGCAGTTGCCCGCGGCGGTCTATGGCCGAATGGTTAACCTTGAGCCAGATATGACCATCAGCAAAAACGAGATGGTGAAACTGCTGGAGGCGACCCAGTATCGTCAGGTGTCGAAGATGACCCGTCCTGGCGAATTTACCGTGCAGGCCAACAGCATTGAAATGATCCGCCGTCCGTTTGATTTCCCGGACAGTAAAGAAGGGCAGGTGCGTGCGCGTCTGACTTTTGATGGCGATCATCTGGCGACGATCGTCAATATGGAGAACAACCGTCAGTTCGGTTTCTTCCGTCTTGATCCGCGCCTGATAACCATGATCTCCTCGCCAAACGGCGAGCAGCGTCTGTTTGTGCCGCGCAGTGGTTTCCCGGACCTGCTGGTAGATACTTTACTGGCGACAGAAGACCGTCATTTCTACGAGCATGATGGCATCAGCCTCTACTCTATCGGACGTGCGGTGCTGGCGAACCTGACCGCCGGTCGCACGGTGCAGGGGGCGAGCACGCTGACGCAACAGTTGGTGAAAAACCTGTTCCTCTCCAGCGAACGTTCTTACTGGCGTAAAGCGAACGAAGCCTACATGGCGCTGATCATGGACGCGCGTTACAGCAAAGACCGCATTCTTGAGCTGTATATGAACGAGGTGTATCTCGGTCAGAGCGGCGATAACGAAATCCGCGGCTTCCCGCTGGCGAGCCTGTACTACTTTGGTCGCCCGGTAGAAGAGTTGAGCCTTGACCAACAGGCGCTGTTGGTTGGTATGGTGAAAGGGGCGTCGATCTACAACCCGTGGCGTAACCCGAAGCTGGCGCTGGAGCGACGTAACCTGGTGCTGCGTCTGCTGCAACAACAGCAGATTATTGATCAAGAACTCTATGACATGCTGAGTGCACGTCCGCTGGGCGTACAGCCACGCGGCGGAGTTATCTCTCCGCAGCCAGCCTTTATGCAACTGGTGCGTCAGGAGCTGCAGGCGAAATTGGGCGATAAGGTAAAAGATCTCTCTGGCGTGAAGATCTTCACTACCTTTGACTCGGTGGCCCAGGACGCGGCAGAAAAAGCCGCCGTGGAAGGTATTCCGGCACTGAAGAAACAGCGTAAGTTGAGCGATCTGGAAACCGCGATTGTGGTCGTCGACCGCTTTAGTGGTGAAGTTCGTGCGATGGTCGGTGGGGCCGAACCGCAGTTCGCGGGCTACAACCGTGCGATGCAGGCGCGTCGTTCGATTGGTTCACTGGCGAAACCAGCGACTTACCTTACGGCGTTAAGCCAGCCGAAAATCTATCGTCTGAACACGTGGATTGCCGATGCGCCAATCGCGCTGCGCCAGCCGAACGGCCAGGTCTGGTCACCGCAGAACGATGATCGTCGCTATAGCGAAAGCGGCAGAGTAATGCTGGTGGATGCGTTGACCCGTTCGATGAACGTGCCGACGGTGAATCTGGGGATGGCGCTGGGGCTGCCTGCGGTTACGGATACCTGGATCAAACTGGGCGTGCCGAAAGACCAGCTGAATCCAGTTCCGGCAATGTTGCTGGGGGCGCTGAACTTAACACCAATCGAAGTGGCGCAGGCTTTCCAGACTATCGCCAGTGGTGGTAACCGCGCACAGCTCTCCGCGTTGCGTTCTGTAATTGCTGAAGATGGTAAAGTGCTGTATCAGAGTTTCCCGCAGGCGGAACGCGCAGTTCCGGCGCAGGCGGCGTATCTGACGCTGTGGACCATGCAGCAAGTGGTACAACGTGGTACAGGGCGTCAGCTTGGGGCGAAATATCCAAATCTGCATCTGGCAGGGAAAACGGGTACTACCAACAACAACGTTGATACCTGGTTTGCGGGCATTGACGGCAGCACGGTGACCATCACCTGGGTAGGCCGCGATAACAACCAGCCGACTAAGTTGTACGGAGCCAGCGGGGCGATGTCGATTTACCAGCGTTATCTGGCTAATCAGACACCAACGCCGCTTAATCTTGTACCGCCAGAAGATATCGTGGATATGGGCGTGGATTACGACGGTAACTTTGTTTGCAGCGGTGGCATGCGTACCTTGCCGGTCTGGACCAGCGATCCGCAATCGTTGTGCCAGCAGAGTGAGATGCCGCAGCAACCGTCAGGCAATCCATTTGATCAGTCTTCACAGCCGCAACAGCAACCTGCTCAACAGGAGCAGAAAGACAGCGACGGCGTAGCAGGCTGGATCAAGGATATGTTTGGTAGTAATTAACATCTAAGCGTGACATACCGGATGGCGAGTTGCCATCCGGTAAAATAACATCCCACCCAAAGTATTAACCCTTTCTTTTCATCTGGTTGTTTATTGACCCTTCAGGATCGCTCAGATTGCGTACCGCTTGCGAACCCGCCAGCGTTTCGAATATTATCTTATCTTTATAATAATCATTCTCGTTTACGTTATCATTCACTTTACATCAGAGATATACCAATGGCGCGTTCCAAAACTGCTCAGCCAAAACACTCGCTGCGTAAAATCGCAGTCGTAGTAGCCACAGCGGTTAGCGGCATGTCTGTTTATGCACAGGCAGCGGTTGAACCGAAAGAAGACACTATCACCGTTACCGCTGCACCTGCGCCACAAGAAAGCGCATGGGGTCCGGCTGCCACTATCGCGGCGCGACAGTCCGCCACCGGCACCAAAACAGATACGCCGATTCAAAAAGTACCACAGTCTATTTCTGTTGTGACCGCCGAAGAGATGGCGCTGCATCAGCCGAAGTCAGTAAAAGAAGCGCTCAGTTACACGCCGGGTGTTGCTGTGGGTACCCGTGGTGCGTCCAACACTTACGATTACTTGATCATCCGCGGATTCGCTGCTGACGGCCAAAGCCAGAACAACTATCTGAATGGCCTGAAGATGCAGGGCAACTTCTATAACGATGCGGTCATCGACCCGTATATGCTGGAGCGTGCTGAAATTATGCGTGGCCCGGTATCCGTGCTTTACGGGAAAAGCAGCCCTGGCGGCCTGTTGAACATGGTCAGCAAGCGCCCGACTACCGAGCCGCTGAAAGAAATTCAGTTTAAAGCTGGGACTGACAGCCTGTTCCAGACCGGTTTTGATTTCAGCGATGCGCTGGATGATGACGGTGTTTACTCTTATCGTCTGACCGGTATTGCGCGTTCCGCCAATGCCCAGCAGAAGGGCGCAGAAGAACAGCGTTATGCCATTGCTCCAGCGTTCACCTGGCGTCCGGATGATAAAACCAATTTCACCTTCCTTTCTTACTTCCAGAACGAGCCGGAAACCGGTTATTACGGCTGGTTGCCGAAAGAGGGTACGGTAGATAAGTTGCCGAACGGTAAGCGTCTGCCGACTGACTTTAACGAAGGCGCGAAAAACAACACCTATTCTCGTAATGAGAAGATGGTGGGCTACAGCTTCGACCACGAATTTAACGATACCTTTACCGTGCGTCAGAACCTGCGTTTTGCACAAAATAAAGTCTCGCAAAAGAGCGTATATGGCTACGGCATGTGCTCCGATCCGCTATATACCAAAGACGACGATGCACTCAAGGCGAGTCCATGTTTAAGTGTCCCACAGTCAGAATGGAACCATACGCTGACTCGTCAGTACGTTATCGATAACGAGAAATTAGAAAACTTCTCTGTTGATACCCAGTTGCAAAGCAAATTCACAACAGGTTCAGTTGATCACACTCTGCTGACTGGCGTTGACTTTATGCGTATGCGTAACGACATCGACTCCTGGTTTGGCTATGCTGGCTCCGTTGCACTGTCTGATATCTATAATTTAGACCGCAGTGACTTTGATTTTGCTGCTCACCCGACCCCGTCTGGCCCATACCGCGTTCTGATTAAACAGAAACAAACCGGTCTGTATGTGCAGGATCAGGCGCAGTGGGATAAAGTGCTGGTTACTTTGGGCGGTCGCTACGACTGGGCCGATCAGTCATCTTTCAATCGTGATTATGGTAATAAGTCTGAACGTGATGACAAACAGTTCACTTGGCGTGGTGGCGTAAACTACCTGTTCGACAATGGCGTAACGCCTTATTTCAGCTACAGTGAATCGTTCGAACCTGCGTCCCTGGCCGATGCAGATGGTAATCTGTTTGCGCCTTCAAAAGGCAAACAGTATGAAGTCGGCGTGAAATACGTACCGGAAGATCGCCCAATTGTAGTAACTGGCGCATTGTATCAGCTTACCAAAACCAACAATCTGATGGCGGATCCGAATAATCCAAATTTCTCGGTTGAAGGTGGTGAGATCCGCGCGCGTGGCGTAGAAATCGAAGCAAAAGCGGCGCTGTCGGCGAGTGTAAACGTGGTCGGTTCTTATACCTATACCGACGCGGAATACACTACCGATACTACCTACAAAGGCAATACGCCTGCGCAGGTGCCAAAACACATGGCTTCTCTGTGGGCTGACTACACCTTCTTTGACGGTCCACTTTCTGGTCTGACGTTGGGTACTGGCGGTCGTTATACGGGCTCCAGCTACGGCGATCCGGCGAACTCCTTTAAAGTGGGAAGTTATACGGTCGTGGATGCGTTAGTGCGTTATGATCTGGCGCGAGTCGGTATGGCTGGCTCCAACGTGGCGCTGCATGTTAACAACCTGTTCGATCGTGAATACGTCGCCAGCTGCTTTAACACCTATGGCTGCTTCTGGGGCGCAGAACGTCAGGTCGTTGCAACCGCAACCTTCCGTTTCTAATTTTCTCTTTGGGGCACGGATTTCCGTGCCCGCTTCACAAGTTGGCTGTTATGCAGGAATACACGAATCATTCCGATACCACTTTTGCACTGCGTAATATCTCCTTTCGTGTGCCAGGGCGCACGCTTTTGCATCCACTGTCGTTAACCTTTCCTGCCGGGAAAGTGACCGGTCTGATTGGTCACAACGGTTCTGGTAAATCCACTCTGCTCAAAATGCTTGGCCGTCATCAGCCACCGTCGGAAGGCGAAATTCTTCTTGATGCCCAGCCGCTGGAAAGCTGGAGCAGCAAAGCGTTTGCCCGCAAAGTGGCTTATTTGCCGCAGCAGCTTCCTCCGGCAGAAGGGATGACCGTGCGTGAACTGGTGGCGATTGGTCGTTACCCGTGGCACGGCGCGCTGGGGCGCTTTGGCTCGGCAGATCGCGAAAAGGTTGAAGAGGCGATTTCGCTGGTAGGCTTAAAACCGCTGGCACATCGTCTGGTTGATAGTCTCTCTGGCGGCGAACGTCAGCGGGCGTGGATCGCCATGCTGGTGGCGCAGGATAGCCGTTGCCTGCTGCTGGACGAACCGACCTCGGCGCTGGATATCGCGCACCAGGTTGACGTGCTGGCGCTGGTGCATCGTTTAAGCCAGGAACGTGGTCTGACGGTCATTGCCGTTCTGCACGATATCAATATGGCGGCGCGCTACTGTGATTATCTGGTCGCCCTGCGCGGCGGTGAAATGATTGCTCAGGGAACGCCAGCGGAAATTATGCGCGGCGAAACCCTCGAAATGATTTATGGCATCCCGATGGGTATTTTGCCGCATCCGGCGGGTGCTGCACCTGTGAGTTTTGTTTATTGATGAGCGGCTTACCTCTTATTTCGCGCCGCCGACTGTTAACGGCGATGGCGCTTTCTCCGTTGTTATGGCAGATGAATACCGTCCGCGCGGCGGCTATTGATCCAAATCGTATTGTGGCGCTGGAGTGGTTGCCGGTGGAACTACTACTGGCGCTCGGCATCGTACCTTACGGTGTGGCAGACACCATTAACTATCGCCTGTGGGTCAGCGAACCACCATTGCCGGATTCGGTGATTGACGTTGGTTTGCGCACAGAACCTAACCTTGAACTGCTGACCGAAATGAAACCGTCGTTTATGGTCTGGTCGGCGGGATATGGCCCTTCGCCAGAAATGCTGGCACGCATTGCGCCGGGGCGCGGGTTTAATTTCAGCGACGGCAAACAGCCGCTGGCGATAGCGCGTAAGTCGCTGACGGAAATGGCAGATTTACTTAACCTGCAAAACGCGGCAGAAACGCATTTAGCGCACTATGAAGACTTTATCCGCAGCATGAAACCCCGCTTTGTGAAGCGTGGGGCGCGTCCGTTATTACTGACGACCCTTATCGATCCGCGCCATATGCTGGTCTTCGGTCCAAACAGCCTGTTCCAGGAAATTCTCGATGAATACGGCATTCCAAATGCCTGGCAGGGAGAAACCAATTTCTGGGGCAGTACCGCCGTTAGTATCGATCGTCTGGCAGCGTATAAAGACGTTGATGTGCTCTGTTTTGATCACGACAACAGCAAGGAGATGAACGCGCTAATGGCAACGCCGCTGTGGCAGGCCATGCCGTTTGTCCGTGCAGGACGTTTTCAGCGTGTTCCGGCGGTCTGGTTTTATGGCGCGACGCTTTCGGCAATGCACTTTGTGCGTATTCTGGATAACGCCATCGGAGGTAAAGCGTGAGTAAACGAATTGCGCTTTTTCCAGCGTTATTGCTGGCGCTGCTGGTGATTGCTGCTGCGGCGCTCACCTGGATGAACTTCTCGCAGGCGCTGCCGCGTAGCCAGTGGGCGCAGGCCTTCTGGTCGCCGGATATCGATGTCATCGAGCAGATGATTTTTCACTACAGCTTGCTGCCGCGTCTGGCGATTTCGCTGCTGGTGGGCGCGGGTCTGGGGCTGGTGGGCGTGCTGTTTCAGCAAGTGCTGCGTAACCCGCTGGCGGAGCCGACCACGCTGGGCGTCGCAACAGGTGCGCAACTGGGGATTACCGTCACTACGCTTTGGGCGATCCCCGGCGCGATGGCGAGCCAGTTTGCTGCACTGGCGGGGGCTTGTGTCGTTGGCTTAATCGTCTTTGGCGTCGCGTGGGGCAAGCGGCTTTCGCCGGTGACGCTGATCCTCGCGGGTCTGGTGGTGAGCCTTTATTGCGGGGCAATCAATCAGTTACTGGTTATCTTCCATCATGACCAGTTGCAAAGCATGTTCCTGTGGAGCACCGGAACGCTGACGCAAACCGACTGGGGCGGCGTTGAGCGTTTATGGCCGCAACTGCTGGGTGGCGTGATGCTGACGTTGCTGCTACTTCGCCCATTAACCTTGTTGGGGCTTGATGATGGCGTGGCGCGCAATCTGGGGCTGGCCTTGTCGCTGGCACGTCTGGCGGCGCTGTCGCTGGCGATTGTCATCAGTGCGCTGCTGGTGAATGCGGTAGGGATTATCGGCTTTATCGGGTTGTTCGCGCCACTGCTGGCGAAAATGCTGGGCGCACGGCGTCTGCTGCCACGACTGCTGCTGGCGTCGCTGATTGGCGCGCTGATCCTCTGGCTTTCCGATCAGATTATCCTCTGGCTAACCCGTGTGTGGATGGAAGTTTCCACCGGTTCGGTCACAGCGTTGATTGGTGCGCCGCTGCTGCTGTGGCTGCTGCCGCGTTTACGCAGCATTAGCGCGCCGGATATGAAAGTCAATGATCGGGTGGCGATTGAACGGCAACATGTGCTGGCATTCGCCCTCGCGGGCGGCGTGCTGCTGTTGATTGCTGTGGTGGTGGCGTTGTCGTTTGGTCGCGATGCACATGGCTGGACGTGGGCGAGTGGGGCGTTGCTCGAGGATTTAATGCCCTGGCGCTGGCCGCGAATTATGGCGGCGCTGTTTGCGGGCGTAATGCTGGCGGTAGCGGGCTGTATTATTCAGCGGCTGACCGGAAACCCGATGGCAAGCCCGGAAGTGTTGGGGATTAGTTCCGGCGCGGCGTTTGGCGTGGTGTTGATGCTGTTTCTGGTGCCGGGTAATGCCTTTGGTTGGCTGCTGCCTGCGGGAAGCCTCGGTGCGGCGGTGACCTTGTTAATCATTATGATCGCCGCCGGACGCGGTGGATTTTCTCCGCACCGGATGCTGCTGGCAGGGATGGCGTTAAGCACTGCTTTCACCATGCTGCTGATGATGTTGCAGGCAAGCGGCGATCCGCGAATGGCGACGGTGCTGACCTGGATTTCCGGTTCGACCTATAACGCAACCGACGCGCAGGTCTGGCGCACGGGGATTGTGATGGTGATTTTGCTGGCGATTACCCCGCTGTGCCGCCGCTGGCTGACCATTTTACCGTTGGGTGGTGATACTGCGCGCGCGGTAGGGATGGCGTTAACGCCGACGCGAATTGCACTGCTGCTGTTAGCAGCCTGTCTGACAGCGACTGCGACGATGACCATTGGACCGTTGAGTTTTGTTGGTTTAATGGCACCGCATATTGCGCGGTTGATGGGTTTTCGACGGACGATGCCGCATATTGTGATTTCGGCGCTGGTGGGGGGATTGTTGCTGGTGTTCGCTGACTGGTGTGGGCGGATGGTGTTGTTTCCATTCCAGATCCCGGCGGGGCTACTGTCGACGTTTATCGGCGCGCCGTATTTTATTTATTTGCTGAGAAAGCAGAGCCGTTAATTTGCCCATATAACAGCCCTTAACCGTAGGTCGGATAAGGTGTTTACGCCGCATCCGACAAACAACGCCCGATGCGACGCTGGCGCGCCTTATCGGGCCTACAAACGGCCCTGAACCGTAGGTCGGATACGGCGTTCACGCCGCATCCGACAAACAATGCCCGATGCGACGCTGGCGCGTCTTATCGGGCCTACAAACGGCTCTTAACCGTAGGTCGGATACGGCGTTTACGCCGCATCCGACAAACAACGCCCGATGCGACGCTGGCGCGCCTTATCGGGCCTACAAACGGCCCTTAACCGTAGGTCGGATAAGGTGTTTACGCCGCATCCGACAAACAATGCCCGATGCGACGCTGGCGCGTCTTATCGGGCCTACAAACGGCCCTTAACCGTAGGTCGGATACGGCGTTTACGCCGCATCCGACAAACAAGGTTGGATCACAACTTCGCAAATACCCGACGCGCCGCATCGATGGTGTTATTGATATCTTCCATGCTGTGCGCCACAGACATAAAGCCTGCTTCAAACGCCGATGGTGCCAGGTAAACACCCTCATCCAGCATCATATGGAAGAAACGCTTAAAGCGTTCCACGTCACAGGCCATCACATCCTGATAGCACGTCACGGACTCGGCGTCGGTAAAGAAAATACCGAACATGCCGCCAACGTGGTTAACGACCAGCGGAATTCCCGCTTCTTCTGCAGCTTCCAGCAAGCCTTCTGCCAGACGCGTCGTCAGCTCATCCAGTGTCTCGTGAACGCCCGGCTGCGCGACTTCATTCAAACAGGCGTAACCGGCGGCCATCGCAATTGGGTTACCGGAAAGCGTACCCGCCTGGTACACCGGACCGGTCGGGGCCAGCGCATTCATCACATCACGACGACCGCCGAAGGCGCCTACCGGCATTCCACCGCCGATGATTTTGCCAAGGCAGGTGAGATCTGGCACTACGCCGTAATAATCCTGCGCCCCCGCCAGAGCAACGCGGAAGCCCGTCATCACTTCATCAATGATTAGCAACGCGCCAAATTCGTCACACAGCGCGCGCAGCCCCGGCAGGAACTCTGGCAGCGGCGGAACACAGTTCATATTGCCCGCTACCGGTTCGACGATAATACAGGCAATCTCTTGCGGGTACTGTTCGAACGCGGCGCGTACAGACGCCAGATCGTTATAAGTACAGGTTAATGTATGTTTGGCGAAATCTGCCGGAACACCCGGTGAGTTTGGCTGACCTAAAGTGAGCGCGCCAGAACCGGCTTTCACCAGCAGGCAGTCGGCGTGACCGTGGTAGCAACCTTCGAATTTAATGATCTTGTCACGGCCAGTAAAACCACGAGCCAGGCGGATGGCGCTCATTGTCGCCTCGGTGCCGGAGCTCACCATGCGCACCATATCCATCGTTGGCACGAGTTCGGTCACCAGCTCCGCCATTTTCACTTCCATTTCGGTCGGCGCACCAAAGCTTAAACCGCGCTCGGCGGCTTCAATGACGGCATTGCGGATTGCTGGATGGTTATGGCCCAGCACCATCGGCCCCCAGGAACCGACATAATCGATATACGCTTTTCCATCAACATCATACAGATAAGCGCCGTCCGCTTTTTCGATAAACAGTGGAGTGCCGCCCACACCGGTAAAGGCGCGAACAGGGGAGTTCACACCGCCAGGGATCAGCTCGCGCGCGGCGCTGTAAAGGTTTTCAGACTTACTCATGGAGGGTTCCTGATTCGTAGAAAAAGTGAATGGCTGCTATTCTAGGTTATTTATAACAAGTTAAATACTCGTCAACATCAAGTTGCTTTTACTGCTGCAACGTTGACTTCGTAGAGTATAAAAGTTTTGTGTATTCGAAACATTACGCTTTGCAAAGGATTTTCATGGAGTGTGCGAGTAAAATGCCGTCATCTTATTTGTATGACCAATATGTGATCATTGGATGAAAACTGAAACTCCTTCTTATGAAATACCGCAGGCCGCGCGTCTGCGACGCAGACAACTGATTCGCCAACTTCTTGAGCGCGACAAAACGCCATTAGCCATTTTGTTTATGGCTGCTGTCGTTGGCACCCTTGTCGGGCTGGCTGCAGTTGCTTTTGACAAAGGCGTCGCCTGGTTACACAACCAACGAATGGGCGCGCTGGTACATACCGCTGATAATTACCCACTTCTGTTAACCGTCGCTTTTCTCTGTTCGGCGGTGCTGGCAATGTTCGGCTACTTTCTGGTGCGTAAATACGCGCCAGAAGCAGGTGGTTCGGGGATCCCGGAAATTGAAGGGGCGCTGGAAGATCAGCGTCCTGTCCGCTGGTGGCGTGTATTGCCGGTGAAATTCTTTGGTGGTCTGGGGACGCTGGGCGGAGGCATGGTGCTGGGGCGCGAAGGGCCAACCGTGCAGATCGGCGGTAACATTGGCCGTATGGTGCTTGATATTTTCCGCATGAAAGGTGATGAAGCTCGCCATACGTTGCTGGCAACTGGTGCAGCGGCAGGTCTGGCGGCGGCCTTTAACGCACCGCTCGCGGGCATTCTTTTTATTATCGAAGAGATGCGTCCGCAATTTCGCTATACGCTAATTTCGATTAAAGCGGTATTTATTGGCGTCATTATGTCGACCATTATGTACCGAATATTTAATCACGAAGTCGCGTTGATTGACGTGGGTAAGCTTTCTGACGCGCCTCTAAATACGCTTTGGCTTTATCTGATCCTCGGCATTATTTTTGGTATCTTCGGCCCCATTTTTAATAAATGGGTGCTGGGGATGCAGGATTTACTGCACCGTGTGCACGGTGGCAATATCACTAAATGGGTGCTGATGGGCGGTGCAATTGGCGGCCTGTGCGGCTTGCTGGGTTTCGTTGCGCCAGAAACGTCGGGCGGCGGTTTTAACCTGATTCCTATCGCCACTGCGGGGAATTTCAGCATGGGAATGCTGATTTTTATTTTTGTCGCTCGAGTGATCACTACGCTGCTCTGCTTCTCTTCCGGTGCGCCGGGCGGTATTTTCGCCCCGATGCTGGCGCTCGGTACGGTTTTGGGAACGGCGTTTGGCATGGTCGCTACGGAGATATTTCCGCAATACCACCTTGAAGCAGGGACATTTGCTATTGCTGGAATGGGGGCGTTACTGGCAGCCTCTGTTCGTGCGCCGCTGACCGGGATCGTCCTGGTACTGGAGATGACAGATAACTATCAGCTCATTTTGCCAATGATTATTACCGGTCTTGGCGCAACACTATTAGCACAATTTACTGGTGGAAAACCGTTATACTCGGCGATTCTTGCCCGCACGCTGGCAAAACAGGAAGCGGAGCAGCTGGCGCGAAGCAAGGCCGTGGCTGCCAGCGAGAATACTTGAACGAAATACCAGGGTATTAGATAATGGCAGTTATTATTGGGTTAGAATTTGCCCAATTGCCGATGTCGTTTGGAGCAAAATATGAGTGATGACGTAGCACTGCCGCTGGAGTTTACCGACGCAGCAGCCAACAAAGTTAAGAGCCTGATCGCTGACGAAGATAACCCGAATCTGAAATTACGCGTGTATATCACCGGTGGCGGTTGCAGCGGCTTCCAGTATGGTTTCACCTTTGATGATCAGGTGAACGAAGGCGATATGACCATTGAAAAACAGGGCGTTGGCCTGGTGGTTGACCCGATGAGCCTGCAATATCTGGTTGGTGGCTCCGTTGATTATACTGAAGGACTGGAAGGTTCGCGTTTCATCGTGACCAACCCGAACGCGAAAAGCACCTGCGGTTGCGGTTCTTCCTTCAGCATCTAATCTGCTGTTAATGTGCCGGATAAACTATCCGGCACATCTTCTCTCTTTAACGCCCATTCTCATCCAGCGCAAACGTCGGCAGTTTAAGATGCCAACGGATAGCCGCCAGACGAATCAATAGCGTTACCACCATCCCCATCATACTGGCCGTTTCTAACGGGACGGAAAACGTATAATAAGCCGTAGCGTGGACAATACCGCCGATAATACAGGCTGTTGCATAGATTTCTGTACGTAAAATCATCGGGATTTCGCGCGCCAGCACATCGCGAATGATCCCGCCGCCAACGCCCGTAATAACGCCCATACATACCGCAATCAATGGACCCGCATCCGCGTTAAAGGCTTTGTTGACGCCAATGCCAACAAACACTGCCAACCCAACAGCATCCAGCACCGGCAGCATCCATTTGGGTAAGCGTCTTGGCTGGCGTACCAGAACGATCGTTAGCATGCTGGTTACCATTGCAACGACCAGATCGGTGGGATCTTTCACCCAAAATACCGGACCGTGATCCAGCGCCATGTCGCGAATGGTTCCGCCGCCTACCGCGGTAACCACGCCTAATACCAGGACGCCAAAAGGGTCCATACGCAATTTCCCGGCAAGTAAAACGCCGGAGATGGCAAATACCGCTGTGCCGACTATATCCAGCCAATAGACGAGCATTGTTCAATCCCCACTGAGCACCTGAAAAGGTCAGGCGCTAATCCACTTGTGAAAGCGCATTACAGAGTTGTTGTGCAGCGAGGATAATACGTGGGCTTGCGCGTTCAAACCAGTCACTCGTGAGGGGAATAACGGGAATTTTGAGTTGTTCGCCCCAGTATTGCTTTATTTTAGGAATTTTATCCGCTCCGCCAGTGATGACAATGGCCTGTGGCGCGCGTGCTAATACCTGTTCACGGCTAACCTGCGGCCAGGGAACTTGACTGTCTTTAAAGATGTTTTCTCCACCGCAAACTTCCAGTACCTGGTTCTGAATCGACTCTTTTCCGCTGGTGAACGGCGGATTAATGCCGAATTGTAAGAAAACACGTTTTTTAGGTTTATCGGCGAATTTAGCTTTGAGTTGCGCATACTGTTCCAGCAAGGTTTGCGCGGCTTTCTCGGCCTTGTCAGGTTGCGGGCTCCACGGGGCCAGTTGACGTAACGCATCGGCAATTTGTTCAATGCTTGTCGCATCGACCCACATGACTTTTATTCCCAGCGAAGCAAGCTGGTCAACCTGCCGTTCGGCGTTACCCCCTCGCCAGGCTACGACAAGATCGGGCTTTAGAGCCACAATGCGTTCCAGATTCATCCCTTGCCAGGTGGAAACCTGCTCTATCTTCTGTGCTTCTGGCGGATAGTCGGAATAACTGCTGACTCCTACCGGCGTGATCCCTGCGGCAAACGCGAGTTCGGTGTTAGCGGGGGAGAGTGTGATTACACGCAGCGCGGCGTTGAGCCACAGTGGCGCAAGAAAAAACAGGGCGACCAGCGCCCTGAATAGTGACTTAGCCATGAGCCAGTTTCTGCACCAGTGACTCAACCATCAGGCTGGACTGTTTGGCTGCAACGGCCAGGAACTCGTCAAAGCTAAGGTGAGACTGTTGATCGGCGACATCAGAGATAGCGCGCACCACCACAAACGGGACGTTAAAATTGTGGCAAACGTGAGCGATAGCCGTCGCTTCCATTTCTACTGCAATGGCCTGCGGGAAATTGTGGCGGATTTTCGCCAGACCAACAGAGCCGTTGATGAAAGCGTCGCCGCTAACAATCAGGCCACGTACAGCGTTAAGATTCAGTTCGGCAATGCAGGACTCGGCGGCAGCGATCAGTTTATCGTCTGCTTTGAAGCCTGCCGGGCAGCCAGGTAACTGACCGTATTCATAGCCAAACGCTGTGACATCCGCATCGTGATAACGTGCTTCGTCCGAGACAACGATATCGCCCACTTTCAGCGTTGGCGCCAGGCCACCCGCGGAACCGGTGTTAATGATCACATCTGGCTTGCAGTGTTCCAGCAGCAGAGTTGCGCCCAGCGCCGCTGCGACTTTACCAATGCCTGATTTCAGAAGCGCAACCTCGGTTCCATTCAGTTGGCCGGTATAGATTTCGCAACCGCCCAGGCTGATAGTTTGACGGTTTTCGATTTTGTCACGCAGCAGCGTAACTTCTTCTTCCATTGCACCAATGATGCCGATTTTCATAGATTTACTCGCGATAAGCTCGATTTGAAGGCATAGTTTATCATGCGCTTGAGGGGAAGCGTATTTCTCACGCGGGAGAGGACATGGCACAGATTGATTTCCGAAATAAAATAAACTGGCATCGTCGTTATCGTTCACCGCAGGGCGTTAAAACTGAACATGAGATCCTGCGGATCTTCGAGAGCGACCGCGGGCGTATTATCAACTCCCCGGCGATTCGCCGTCTGCAACAAAAGACCCAGGTCTTCCCACTTGAGCGCAATGCCGCCGTGCGCACGCGTCTTACCCATTCTATGGAAGTTCAGCAGGTGGGGCGTTATATCGCTAAAGAGATTTTAAGCCGCCTGAAAGAGCTTAAATTGCTGGTGGCTTACGGTCTGGACGAGTTGACCGGGCCGTTTGAAAGCATTGTCGAAATGTCGTGTCTGATGCATGACATAGGAAATCCGCCGTTTGGTCATTTTGGCGAGGCAGCCATTAATGACTGGTTTCGCCAGCGTTTATACCCGGCAGATGCCGAAAGCCAGCCTCTGACCGACGATCGCTGTAGCGTGGCAGCGTTGCGATTGAGGGAGGGGGAGGAGTCGCTCAACGATCTGCGGCGAAAAATTCGTCAGGACTTGTGTCATTTTGAGGGTAATGCACAAGGTATTCGTCTGGTGCATACATTGATGCGGATGAATCTTACCTGGGCTCAGGTTGGCGGTATTTTAAAATATACCCGTCCGGCGTGGTGGCGTGGTGAAACGCCTGAGACTCACGACTATTTAATGAAAAAGCCGGGCTACTACCTTTCTGAAGAATTCTATATTGCGCGTTTACGTAAAGAACTTAATTTAGCGCTTTACAGTCGCTTTCCATTAACGTGGATTATGGAAGCTGCCGACGATATATCTTATTGTGTGGCCGACCTTGAAGATGCGGTGGAAAAAAGAATATTTACCGTTGAACAACTTTATCATCATCTGCATGAAGCGTGGGGCCAGCACGAGAACGGTTCGCTGTTTGCGCAGGTGGTAGAAAATGCCTGGGAAAAATCGCGCTCAAATAGCTTAAGTCGTAGTACGGAAGATCAGTTTTTTATGTATTTACGCGTAAATACCTTAAATAAACTGGTGCCGTATGCGGCACAACGATTTATTGATAACTTACCTGAAATTTTTGCCGGAACCTTTAATCATGCACTGTTAGAAGATGCCAGTGAATGTAGCCAGTTGCTGAAATTATATAAAAATGTCGCTGTAAAACATGTGTTTAGCCATCCAGATGTCGAGCAGCTTGAATTGCAGGGCTACCGAGTGATTAGCGGTTTATTAGAGATTTATCGACCGTTGTTAAACATGTCGTTATCAGACTTCATCGAACTTGTTGAAAAAGAACGTGTGAAACGTTTCCCCATTGAAACGCGTTTATTCCATAAGCTCTCAACGCGCCATCGGTTGGCCTATGTTGAGGCTGTCAGTAAATTACCGTCAGATTCTCCTGAGTTTCCGCTATGGGAATATTATTACCGCTGCCGGCTGTTACAGGATTATATCAGCGGTATGACAGACCTTTATGCGTGGGACGAATACCGACGTCTGATGGCCGTAGAACAATAACCAGGCTTTTGTAAAGACGGACAATAAATTTTTACTTTTTGCAGAAACTTTAGTTCGGAACTTCGCGCTATAAAACGAATCTGAAGAACACAGCAATTTTGCGTTATCTGTTAATCGAGACTGAAATACATGAAAAAAACCACATTAGCACTGAGTGCACTGGCTCTGAGTTTAGGTTTGGCGTTATCTCCGCTCTCTGCAACGGCGGCTGAGACTTCTTCGGCAACGACAGCCCAGCAGATGCCAAGCCTTGCACCGATGCTCGAAAAGGTGATGCCTTCAGTGGTCAGCATTAACGTAGAAGGTAGCACAACCGTTAATACGCCGCGTATGCCGCGTAATTTCCAGCAGTTCTTTGGTGATGATTCCCCGTTCTGCCAGGAAGGTTCTCCGTTCCTGAGCTCTCCGTTCTGTCAGGGCGGTGGACAAGGTGGTAACGGCGGTGGCCAGCAACAAAAATTCATGGCGCTGGGTTCTGGCGTCATCATTGATGCCGATAAAGGCTATGTCGTGACTAACAACCACGTTGTCGATAACGCGACGGTCATTAAAGTTCAACTGAGCGATGGCCGTAAGTTCGACGCGAAGATGGTCGGCAAAGATCCGCGCTCTGATATCGCGCTGATCCAGATCCAGAATCCGAAAAACCTGACTGCGATTAAGATGGCGGATTCCGATGCGCTGCGCGTGGGTGATTACACCGTCGCTATCGGTAACCCGTTTGGTCTGGGCGAGACGGTAACTTCCGGTATCGTCTCTGCACTGGGCCGTAGCGGTCTGAACGCCGAAAACTACGAAAACTTCATCCAGACGGATGCAGCAATCAACCGGGGTAACTCTGGTGGTGCGCTGGTTAACCTGAACGGTGAACTGATCGGTATTAACACCGCGATCCTTGCACCAGACGGCGGTAACATCGGTATCGGTTTTGCTATCCCGAGCAACATGGTGAAAAACCTGACCTCGCAGATGGTGGAATACGGCCAGGTGAAACGCGGTGAGCTGGGCATTATGGGGACCGAGCTGAACTCTGAACTGGCGAAAGCGATGAAAGTTGACGCCCAGCGTGGCGCTTTCGTAAGCCAGGTTCTGCCGAATTCCTCCGCTGCAAAAGCGGGCATTAAAGCGGGTGATGTGATCACCTCACTGAACGGTAAGCCGATCAGCAGCTTTGCCGCGTTGCGTGCTCAGGTGGGTACTATGCCAGTGGGCAGCAAACTGACCCTGGGCTTGCTGCGCGATGGTAAGCAGGTCAACGTGAATCTGGAACTGCAGCAGAGCAGCCAGAATCAAGTTGATTCCAGCTCTATCTTCAACGGCATTGAAGGCGCTGAAATGAGCAATAAAGGCAAAGATCAGGGCGTGGTCGTGAACAACGTGAAAACCGGCACTCCGGCTGCGCAGATTGGCCTGAAAAAAGGTGATGTGATTATTGGCGCGAACCAGCAGGCAGTGAAAAACATCGCTGAACTGCGTAAAGTTCTCGACAGCAAGCCGTCAGTGCTGGCGCTGAACATTCAGCGCGGTGATAGCACCATCTACCTGTTAATGCAGTAATCTCCCTCAACCCCTTCCTGCAAACGGGAAGGGGTTCTCTTTTCAATTTGTGACCCCCTCCACAACTCCATATTTCTCCGTCGTCCTTTGTGCATTTGCACAATGCCGTGCGTTGCTTACTTCCTTATGCTAAACCGTGCATAACGGAGGGCTTATGGCTGGCTGGCATCTTGATACCAAAATGGCGCAGGATATCGTGGCGCGCACCATGCGCATCATCGATACCAATATCAACGTAATGGATGCTCGCGGGCGAATTATCGGCAGCGGCGATCGTGAGCGTATTGGTGAATTGCACGAAGGTGCACTACTGGTACTATCGCAGGGGCGGGTGGTCGATATCGATGATGCGGTGGCGCGCCATCTGCATGGTGTACGTCAGGGGATTAACCTGCCGTTACGGCTGGAAGGCGAGATTGTCGGCGTTATTGGCCTGACCGGTGAACCGGAGCATTTGCGCAAATATGGCGAACTGGTCTGTATGACGGCGGAGATGATGCTGGAACAGTCGCGGTTGATGCACCTGCTGGCGCAGGATAGCCGACTGCGTGAAGAGTTAGTCATGCATCTGATTCAGGCTGAAGAAAATACGCCAGCGTTAACCGAATGGGCGCAACGACTGGGCATCGATCTCAATCAGCCCCGCGTGGTGGCCATTGTTGAGGTTGACAGCGGCCAGCTTGGCGTGGACAGCGCGATGGCAGAACTACAGCAACTGCAAAATGCACTCACCACGCCGGAACGCAATAATCTGGTGGCGATAGTCTCGCTAACTGAAATGGTGGTGCTGAAACCGGCGTTGAATACGTTTGGGCGCTGGGATGCGGAAGACCATCGTAAGCGAGTAGAGCAACTTATTACTCGTATGAAGGAGTATGGCCAGCTGCGTTTTCGCGTGTCACTGGGCAATTATTTTACTGGTGCTGGCAGTATTGCGCGTTCTTATCGTACGGCGAAAACAACGATGATGGTAGGCAAGCAGCGGATGCCAGAAAATCGCTGCTATTTTTATCAGGATCTGATGCTGCCAGTATTACTCGACAGTTTACGTGGCGACTGGCAAGCCAACGAACTGGCTCGTCCTCTGGCACGGCTAAAAGCGATGGATAATAATGGCTTGCTACGACGGACGCTGGCAGCGTGGTTTCGCCATAATGTGCAGCCGCTGGCAACGTCAAAGGCGCTGTTTATCCATCGTAATACGTTGGAGTATAGGCTTAATCGTATATCGGAACTGACCGGGCTGGATTTGGGCAATTTTGATGACAGGTTGCTGCTGTATGTTGCGTTGCAACTGGATGAAGAGCGGTAGGTTATGCGTTAAGGTCGAAGCGGCGCTGGCTTGGTCCCCTCACCCTTTCCCCGAAGGGGAGAGGGGACAGCCCGAGCTAACCGTCAATTCGGGATTATTTACGCGTCAGTTTTTCCAGATCCGCTTCAATCTCGCTGATCTTATTGGTCACTACCGACTCCAGATGACGCAAATCGTCGAGGATCTTGCGTTTAAGATCAACTTCGCTGCGGTCACGCTGGCAGATTTGATCAAGCTCATCAATGATATAACGCAGATTCGGGCTGATCTCCTGCACTTCTTTATAACCCTGACCCACACCATCGGCGACCACTGTTTTACGCTGACGCGGATATTTAAACTTCACGCTCTTAGCGAAAAACTCGCCTTTGTCTTTCTGAAAATAGATTTTCAGAATATCGTTGTTGGCTTCCTGCCGGAGGCTGTAACGATCAATTTCTTCAGGATTGGTAATACCCAGACTTTTCAGATTGTCGTACATAGCGTTACCTCAAAATGAGTCAGTAAATTGTGCTTATTTTAGCATTTTCTCTGGCCTGCCCGGCTCGACGGCGATCGCAGAAAGCCTTTTTTCCAGACTTCTATCATGGCGTAAAATTTAAAAAATTACCTGCTTTATTCTGGCGATAGAATTTTACACAAGCTCCAGTAGCGTCACTTCCGGGCGGCAGTTGAGCCGCAAGCCATACAAACTTCCCACGCCGCGGGTTGTGTAGATTTGTCGCTCGCCAAACGCGTTTAACCCGGCGACGTAGCGTTTATCTTCAACCGGTGCAAAAGGTTCGCCAACCAACGGAATACGCAACTGACCGCCGTGAGTGTGACCACACAGCATCAAATCCCACGTTTCATCACGCATGACTTCTTTACTGTCGGGATTATGCGCCAGCACCAGCCTGGGCATGTTGGCTTCATTTGCGCGCGGTGGTTTACATTGTCCGGCCCATAAATCACCGGTGCCTACCAGTTCAAATCGCCGCTTTCGAGTGGTAATTACCGTGGCTTCGTTAAACAACACCGTGATCCCCGCCGATTTCAGCGCCTCGCCAATGAAGCGATTCTTCTGCGTGCCGACGGGCCGATCGTGGTTGCCGAAACAGGCAAACGTCGGCGCACATTCGGCGAGGGGGGAGAGTACGTCACTGAACGCCGAAAAATTCAGCGGCATATCAAATAAGACGTAATCGCCACCCAGCAAAATCAAATCAGGCTTTTGCGCTATGCCAAGAGTAATGGCTTCAGAAATTAAGGTGAGTGGCACGAAACGAGAGTAATGGAGATCGGCAAGAAAAAGAATTTTGAAGGGGCGGTCTTTATCCTTAAAAAAGGAGATGCGTTGCCGGGTTAATTCAAGCCAGCCGGGTTCCCAATAATGTATATAGCTAAAGCATGATCCGACGGCTAACGTTGCGGCGGCAGCCTGTAAAAAACGCCTGCGTGTGATCATCATCCATCCCTGCAAAAAAACTGGGCAGCATCGTGCTGCCCGTTTGCATACTTTTAGTCGATGGTACGCAGCAGTTCGTTAATACCGACTTTGCCGCGAGTTTTCGCGTCAACTTTCTTAACGATAACTGCACAATAAAGGCTGTATTTGCCATCTTTCGACGGCAGGTTGCCGGAAACAACCACAGAACCTGCCGGTACGCGACCGTAGTGGATTTCGCCGGTTTCACGGTCGTAAATACGGGTGCTCTGACCAATGTATACGCCCATGGAAATGACGGAGCCTTCTTCGACAATCACGCCCTCAACGACTTCAGAACGTGCGCCGATGAAGCAGTTATCTTCAATAATGGTCGGGTTAGCCTGCAGCGGTTCCAGCACGCCACCAATGCCTACACCACCAGACAGGTGGACGTTTTTACCAATCTGCGCACAGGAACCAACCGTCGCCCAGGTATCAACCATTGTACCTTCATCAACGTATGCGCCAATGTTGACGTAAGACGGCATCAGCACGGTGTTACGGGCGATAAATGCACCCTGACGCACTGCTGCTGGTGGTACAACGCGGAAACCTTCTTTCTGGAAACGCGCTTCATCGTAGTTAGCGAATTTCATCGGCACTTTATCGAAGTAGCGGCTTTCTGCCCCTTCGATCACCTGATTATCATTAATACGGAAAGAGAGCAGCACCGCTTTTTTCAACCACTGATGCGTCACCCATTGACCGTTGATTTTTTCCGCAACACGCAGTGCGCCGGAATCAAGCAGGGCGATCACCTGATTTACCGCTTCGCGGGTAACGGTGTCTGCATTAGCTGGCGTGATCTCGGCACGGCGTTCAAAAGCGGTTTCAATAATGTTCTGTAACTGCTGCATTGTTAAACTCTTTTCATATCAGTAAACACATCACCCTTTATCGTTTGGATTGAGGGCCTCTGTCAACCGCTGATGCACTTCCTGCTGCAACTCGTTATTAAGTGCACGTCGGTCGGCGGTGGCGATTATGAATAAATCTTCTACTCGCTCGCCAATGGTTGTAATTCGGGCGCCATGAAGCGAAATTCCCAGATCGGCAAAAATTTTCCCCACTCTCGCCAGTAAGCCTGGCTGATCAAGCGCAATCAATTCGAGGAATGATTTTCGGTCGGTATGGGTCGGCAAAAATGTCACTTCGGTTTCAACAGTAAAGTGACGTAGTTTGGCCGGTTGACGACGCGGCTGCGGTGGCTGCCAGCTGCTTTGTGTCAGCACCTGCTCCAGCCCAAAACGAATGACTTCATGACGATCTGCGGATAGCGGGCTGCCATCCGGCTCCAGCACAATGAAGGTATCCATCGCCATACCGTCGCGGGTCGTGAAAATTTGCGCGTCATGAACGCTTAAATTGCGGCGGTCTAATTCGGCACACACGGCAGCAAACAGATAGGGGCGGTCCGGGCTCCAGATAAATATCTCCGTTCCGCCGCGTGTAGCTTGCGGACTAAGCAATACCAGCGGCTTGCTTAAATCATGCTGTAATAAATGGCGCGCATGCCAGGCCAGTTGATTTGGGCTATGGCGGACAAAATAGTTAGCGCGGCAGCGTGACCAAATCTGATGCAGCGCCTCTTCGTCGATATTGTCCATACGCAGTAGCGCCAGTGCCTGAAGCTGGTGATGGCGAACCCGTTCGCGCATATCCGGTGTGTTTTGCATCCCGCGTCGTAGCTGTTTTTCGGTGGCGAAATAGAGTTCGCGCAACAGACTTTGCTTCCAGCTATTCCACAGCGTTTCGTTGGTGGCGCAAATATCGGCCACTGTCAGGCATACCAGATAACGCAGCCGGGTTTCCGTTTGCACTTCTTCGGCAAATTGTTTGATGACTTCCGGGTCCTGAATATCGCGGCGCTGGGCGGTGACCGACATCAACAAGTGCTGGCGAACCAGCCAGGCTACGAGTTGCGTTTCGCGCGAGTTCAGCCCGTGGAGTTCAGCAAAATGCACCACGTCTTGAGCGCCGAGTATAGAGTGGTCGCCGCCGCGCCCTTTGGCGATATCGTGAAACAGTGCGGCGATAAAGATAAGCTCAGGTGACGGCAATCGCGGCCAGACATCCACGCACAACGGATGGCGCTGGCGCGTTTCTTCACTGGCAAAACTCTCCAGTTTCAACATCACGCGAATAGTATGTTCATCCACCGTGTAGGCGTGGAACAGGTCAAACTGCATCTGCCCGACGATATGCGACCATTGCGGCATATAGGCACCGAGCACGCTATGGCGATGCATCGGTAACAGTCCACGACGCACCGAACCTGGGTGGCGCAGAATGCTCAAAAATAGCTTTCGCGCTTGCGGAATATTGCACAGTGGTTGTTGCAGATGGCGACGGGCATGACGTAACTGGCGCAGCGTGGTGGAGTATATACCGGTGATCGTGCTATTGCGCACCATCGTATAGAACATGCGTAATATCGCTTCTGGCTGGCGCATAAACAGCGTTTCATCGCGCAGATCGATAAGCGTGCCGCGTAGCTGAAATTCATCGTCGATTGGTCGCGGTTTTTCGTCGGCCGGGAGGGCGAGGATAGCCTCGTCGAACAGTTGCAATAGCATATGGTTAAGTTCGCTAACGCGGCGCGTAACGCGAAAATAATCCTTCATCATCTGTTCAACTGGCTCGTTACCTTCGCCACCGTAATTCAGGCGTTGGGCAACACTAAGCTGGCGATCAAATAACAGGCGATTATCGTAACGGTTGACCACCAAATGCAGGGCAAAGCGAATTCGCCAGAGAATATGCAAACACTCATTTAATTCTGCACGTTCCGCAGACGTTAAGAAGCCAAATCCGACCATTTCATCCAGCGATGTTGCGCCAAAATGGCGGCGGGCAACCCACTGCAAGGTGTGGATATCACGCAAGCCGCCGGGGCTACTTTTGATGTCTGGTTCAAGATTGTAGCTGGTGCCGTGATAACGCTGGTGGCGCTGGTTTTGTTCTTCAACTTTCGCCGCGTAAAATTTATCTGACGGCCAGAATCCTTCGCTGAAAATATGCTTTTGCAGTTCGAGAAATAGCGCAACATCGCCAATTAACAAGCGGGACTCGATCAGGTTAGTGGCGACGGTTAAATCTGATAATCCTTCCAGCATGCACTCTTCAAGCGTGCGCACGCTATGGCCGACTTCCAGCTTCACATCCCAGAGTAACGTTAACAACTCGCCCACTTTTTGCGCCTGCTCGTCCGGAAGTTTCTTGCGGCTTAAGATCAGTAAATCGACGTCTGAAAGCGGATGCAGCTCGCCACGACCATAGCCACCGACGGCGACCAGTGCCAGATCGGCAATCTGGCTGAATCCCGCTTCAATCCATAACCGTTGCAGGAGTTGGTCGATAAACTCAGTGCGCGCTTCAATTAATTGCTCTGCGGAGATCCCGCTATCAAAGGCATCGCCCAGCCAACGCTGGAAGGTATCGATATGGGCTTTTATCCCGCACACGGTTAATTCGTCACGGGGCCAGACGCCCGGGTTTTGCGGTTGACCGGGAAGGGTGGGGAGAGCGGTGTTTGCGTACTGTTCTGGAAGGGTATTCATCGTGCGCCACCCATAAGATTAAATTATCACATAAAAAAAGCCGGCATTCGCCGGCTCCAGATTGTTGACTAAGTGCGCTTTGTTCATGCCGGATGCGGCGTGAACACCTTATCCGGCCTACAACTCCTTGCAAATGGAGAGGTTGGTCTGAAAAGCGTAGCGCATCAGGCATTTTTGCGTTTGTCTTAATCTTATTCGTCGTGCGAGATTATCGCCGGGATGGTGTCATCCTTGCGTAACGTCAGAATTTCGCAGCCGTTATCAGTCACCACAATAGTATGCTCGTATTGCGCAGACAAGCTGCGATCTTTGGTTTTTACCGTCCAGCCATCTTTCATGGTGCGGATCTCTTTTTTACCCGCGTTGACCATTGGCTCGATAGTGAAGGTCATCCCTGGTTTCAGCACGACGTTGGTTTCAGGGGAGTCATAGTGCAGTACTTGCGGTTCTTCATGGAAGCCGCGACCAATACCATGTCCGCAATATTCGCGAACGACAGAGAAGCCTTCTGCCTCGACAAATTTCTGAATCGCTGCACCGATTTCGCGCAGATTGATGCCTGGTTTCACCATACGCAGCGCCAGGTACAGGCTCTCTTGCGTAATGCGGCACAGGCGTTCGCCCATGATGGTTGGCTTACCGACGATAAACATTTTCGAGGTGTCGCCGTGGAAACCGTCTTTAATTACGGTGACGTCAATGTTAACGATATCGCCGTCTTTCAGCAGCTTGGCATCGTCCGGAATACCGTGGCACACCACTTCATTAATAGAGATGCAAACGGATTTCGGGTAACCGTGATAGCCGAGGCAGGCAGAAACCGCGTGTTGTTGATTAACAATGTAATCATTACAGATGCGATCCAGCTCGCCGGTGCTGACGCCCGGTTTAACATACGGTTCGATCATCTCCAGCACTTCGGCAGCCAGGCGGCCAGCGACGCGCATTTTTTCGATATCTTCAGGGGTCTTGATTGAGATAGCCATTAATTCTGTCCATCAGCGTCGGTGATACCGACAATATATATGTAAGTGCTGTCAATGGTATCACACCCGGGCAAATTGAGAATCATTCTGAATTTCGCCAAACGTGCCACTGAACGTTTTCTATAATAGAAAATTCATCGTCTGATGCTGTACACAGCGCCAACAATTATTGGAGTCCACGGCGTATTTGTGGTATAAAGCGCGCCGGACTTCCGATCCATTTCGTATACACAGACTGGACGGAAGCGACAATCTCACTTTGTGTAACAACACACACGTATCGGCACATATTCCGGGGTGCCCTTTGGGGTCGGTAATATGGGATACGTGGAGGCATAACCCCAACTTTTATATAGAGGTTTTAATCATGGCAACTGTTTCCATGCGCGACATGCTCAAGGCTGGTGTTCACTTTGGTCACCAGACCCGTTACTGGAACCCGAAAATGAAGCCGTTCATCTTCGGTGCGCGTAACAAAGTTCACATCATCAACCTTGAGAAAACTGTACCGATGTTCAACGAAGCTCTGGCTGAACTGAACAAGATTGCTTCTCGCAAAGGTAAAATCCTTTTCGTTGGTACTAAACGCGCTGCAAGCGAAGCGGTGAAAGACGCTGCTCTGAGCTGCGACCAGTTCTTCGTGAACCATCGCTGGCTGGGCGGTATGCTGACTAACTGGAAAACCGTTCGTCAGTCCATCAAACGTCTGAAAGACCTGGAAACTCAGTCTCAGGACGGTACTTTCGAAAAGCTGACCAAGAAAGAAGCGCTGATGCGCACTCGTGAGCTGGAGAAACTGGAAAACAGCCTGGGCGGTATCAAAGACATGGGCGGTCTGCCGGACGCTCTGTTTGTAATCGATGCTGACCACGAACACATTGCTATCAAAGAAGCAAACAACCTGGGTATTCCGGTATTTGCTATCGTTGATACCAACTCTGATCCGGACGGTGTTGACTTCGTTATCCCGGGTAACGACGACGCAATCCGTGCTGTGACCCTGTACCTGGGCGCTGTTGCTGCAACCGTACGTGAAGGCCGTTCTCAGGATCTGGCTTCCCAGGCGGAAGAAAGCTTCGTAGAAGCTGAGTAATAAGGCTTGATAACTCCCCCAAAATAGTTCGAGTTGCAGAAAGGCGGCAAGCTCGAGAATTCCCGGGAGCTTACATCAGTAAGTGGCCGGGATGAGCGAGCGAAGATAACGCATCTGCGGCGCGAAATATGAAGGGGGGAGAGCCCTTATAGACCAGGTAGTACACGTTTGGTTAGGGGGCCTGCATATGGCCCCCTTTTTCACTTTTATATCTGTGCGGTTTAATGCCGGGCAGATCACATCTCCGAGGATTTTAGAATGGCTGAAATTACCGCATCCCTGGTAAAAGAGCTGCGTGAGCGTACTGGCGCAGGCATGATGGATTGCAAAAAAGCACTGACTGAAGCTAACGGCGACATCGAGCTGGCAATCGAAAACATGCGTAAGTCCGGTGCTATTAAAGCAGCGAAAAAAGCAGGCAACGTTGCTGCTGACGGCGTGATCAAAACCAAAATCGACGGCAACTACGGTATCATTCTGGAAGTTAACTGCCAGACTGACTTCGTAGCGAAAGACGCTGGTTTCCAGGCGTTTGCAGACAAAGTTCTGGACGCAGCTGTAGCTGGCAAAATCACTGACGTTGAAGTTCTGAAAGCACAGTTCGAAGAAGAACGTGTTGCGCTGGTAGCGAAAATTGGTGAAAACATCAACATTCGCCGCGTTGCTGCGCTGGAAGGCGACGTTCTGGGTTCTTATCAGCACGGTGCGCGTATCGGCGTTCTGGTTGCTGCTAAAGGCGCTGACGAAGAGCTGGTTAAACACATCGCTATGCACGTTGCTGCAAGCAAACCAGAATTCATCAAACCAGAAGACGTATCCGCTGAAGTGGTAGAGAAAGAATACCAGGTACAGCTGGACATCGCGATGCAGTCTGGTAAGCCGAAAGAAATCGCAGAGAAAATGGTTGAAGGCCGCATGAAGAAATTCACCGGCGAAGTTTCTCTGACCGGTCAGCCGTTCGTTATGGAACCGGCAAAAACTGTTGGTCAGCTGCTGAAAGAGCATAACGCTGAAGTGACTGGCTTCATCCGCTTCGAAGTTGGTGAAGGCATCGAGAAAGTTGAGACTGACTTTGCAGCAGAAGTTGCTGCGATGTCCAAGCAGTCTTAATTATCGAAAAGGAGCCGCCTGAGGGCGGCTTCTTTTTACGCCCATCTTGTAAATTCAGCTAACCCTTATGGGGCTGCGCTGAAAAGCGAAGTACAATATCGCTGGTATTAATTCATTTCAATCGTTGACAGTCTCAGGAAAGAAACATGGCTACCAATGCAAAACCCGTCTATAAACGCATTCTGCTTAAGTTGAGTGGCGAAGCTCTGCAGGGCACTGAAGGCTTCGGTATTGATGCAAGCATACTGGATCGCATGGCTCAGGAAATCAAAGAACTGGTTGAACTGGGTATTCAGGTTGGTGTGGTGATTGGTGGGGGTAACCTGTTCCGTGGCGCTGGTCTGGCGAAAGCGGGTATGAACCGCGTTGTGGGCGACCACATGGGGATGCTGGCTACCGTAATGAACGGTCTGGCAATGCGTGATGCACTGCACCGCGCCTATGTGAACGCTCGTCTGATGTCCGCTATTCCATTGAATGGCGTATGCGACAGCTACAGCTGGGCAGAAGCTATCAGTCTGTTGCGCAACAACCGTGTGGTGATCCTCTCCGCCGGTACTGGTAATCCATTCTTTACCACTGACTCCGCAGCGTGCCTGCGTGGTATCGAAATTGAAGCCGATGTGGTGCTGAAAGCGACCAAAGTTGACGGCGTGTTTACCGCTGACCCGGCGAAAGATCCAACAGCAACGATGTATGAGCAGCTTACTTACAGCGAAGTGCTGGAAAAAGAGCTGAAAGTCATGGACCTGGCGGCCTTTACGCTGGCTCGTGATCACAAATTACCGATTCGTGTTTTCAACATGAACAAACCGGGTGCGCTGCGCCGTGTGGTAATGGGTGAAAAAGAAGGAACATTAATCACGGAATAATTCCCGTGATGGATAAATAAGGGTAAGATTCCGCATAAGTATCGCGGGGGCGTAAGTCTGGTTATAAGGCGTTATTGTTGCAGGCAGTTTGGTCACGGCCAGCGCGCAGCAACCGGAGCGTACATAAGTACGTGAGGATGGCGAGCACTGCCCGGGGCCAAAATGGCAAATAAAATAGCCTAATAATCCAGACGATTACCCGTAATATGTTTAATCAGGGCTATACTTAGCACACTTCCACTGTGTGTAACTGTCTGGTCTGACTGAGACAAGTTTTCAAGGATTCGTAACGTGATTAGCGATATCAGAAAAGATGCTGAAGTACGCATGGACAAATGCGTTGAAGCGTTCAAAACCCAAATCAGCAAAATACGCACGGGTCGTGCTTCTCCCAGCCTGCTGGATGGCATTGTCGTGGAATATTACGGCACGCCAACGCCGCTGCGTCAGCTGGCAAGCGTAACGGTAGAAGATTCCCGTACTCTGAAAATCAACGTGTTTGACCGTTCAATGTCTCCGGCCGTTGAAAAAGCGATTATGGCGTCCGATCTCGGCCTGAACCCGAACTCAGCAGGTAGCGACATCCGTGTTCCGCTGCCGCCGTTGACGGAAGAACGTCGTAAAGATCTGACCAAAATCGTTCGTGGTGAAGCTGAACAGGCGCGTGTTGCAGTACGTAACGTGCGTCGTGACGCGAACGACAAAGTGAAAGCACTGTTGAAAGAAAAAGAGATCAGCGAAGACGACGATCGCCGTTCTCAGGACGATGTACAGAAACTGACTGATGCTGCAATCAAGAAAATTGAAGCGGCGCTGGCAGATAAAGAAGCAGAACTGATGCAGTTCTGATTTCTTGAACGACAAAAAACGCCGCTCAGTAGATCCTTGCGGATCGGCTGGCGGCGTTTTGCTTTTTATTTTGTCTCAACTCTGGATGTTTCATGAAGCAACTCACCATTCTGGGCTCGACCGGCTCGATTGGTTGCAGCACGCTGGACGTGGTGCGCCATAATCCCGAACACTTCCGCGTAGTTGCGCTGGTGGCAGGCAAAAATGTCACTCGCATGGTAGAACAGTGCCTGGAGTTCTCTCCCCGTTATGCCGTTATGGACGATGAAGCGAGTGCGAAACTTCTTAAAACGATGCTACAGCAACAGGGTAGCCGCACCGAAGTCTTAAGCGGGCAACAAGCTGCCAGCGATATGGCTGCGCTTGAAGAAGTTGATCAGGTGATGGCGGCGATTGTCGGCGCTGCTGGCCTGTTACCGACCCTTGCCGCGATCCGAGCCGGTAAAACCATCCTGCTGGCAAACAAAGAATCACTGGTCACCTGCGGACGTCTGTTTATGGACGCTGTAAAGCAGAGCAAAGCACAGTTATTACCGGTCGATAGCGAACACAACGCCATTTTTCAGAGTTTACCGCAACCTATCCAGCATAATCTGGGATACGCTGACCTTGAGCAAAATGGCGTGGTGTCCATTTTACTTACCGGGTCTGGTGGTCCGTTCCGTGAGACGCCCTTGCGTGATTTGGCAGCAATGACGCCCGATCAAGCATGCCGTCATCCGAACTGGTCGATGGGACGTAAAATTTCCGTCGATTCGGCTACCATGATGAACAAAGGTCTGGAATACATTGAAGCGCGCTGGTTGTTTAACGCCAGCGCCAGCCAGATGGAAGTGCTGATTCACCCGCAGTCAGTGATTCACTCGATGGTGCGTTATCAGGATGGCAGCGTTCTGGCACAACTGGGGGAACCCGACATGCGTACGCCAATTGCCCACACCATGGCATGGCCGAATCGCGTGAACTCTGGCGTGAAGCCGCTCGATTTTTGCAAACTGAGCGCGTTGACATTTGCTGCACCGGATTATGATCGCTATCCATGCCTTAAACTGGCGATGGAGGCGTTCGAACAAGGCCAGGCAGCGACGACCGCATTGAACGCTGCAAACGAAATCACCGTTGCAGCCTTTCTTGCGCAACAAATCCGCTTTACGGATATCGCCGCGTTGAATTTATCCGTGCTGGAAAAAATGGATATGCGCGAACCACAATGTGTGGACGATGTGTTGTCTGTCGATGCCAATGCGCGTGAGGTCGCCAGAAAAGAGGTGATGCGTCTCGCAAGCTGAGGATAATCCAGCTACAGAGAGTCGTGCTATTTGTTAGCGTAGGGCTTCAGTGATATAGTCTGCGCCATCTGATCGTAAGTAGTTGGCTTTATAAGGTCAGATATGCCGTGGTTTCACACGGCTTTTTTTTGTATAGGCTTCAGTATTCCTGAGTACCGTAAACCCTGTCAGGGAATAAAAAACGCGTGATGTTGTCTGCTACTCAACCACTTAGCGAAAAATTGCCAGCGCATGGCTGTCGCCATGTTGCGATCATTATGGACGGCAATGGTCGCTGGGCAAAAAAGCAAGGGAAGATTCGTGCCTTTGGGCATAAAGCCGGGGCAAAATCCGTCCGCCGGGCTGTCTCTTTTGCGGCCAACAACGGTATTGAGGCGTTAACGCTGTATGCCTTTAGTAGTGAAAACTGGAACCGACCAGCGCAGGAAGTCAGTGCGTTAATGGAACTGTTTGTGTGGGCGCTTGATAGCGAAGTAAAAAGCCTGCACCGACATAACGTGCGTCTGCGTATTATTGGCGATACCAGTCGCTTTAACTCGCGTTTGCAAGAACGTATTCGTAAATCTGAAGCGTTAACTGCCGGGAATACCGGTCTGACGCTGAATATTGCGGCGAACTACGGTGGACGTTGGGATATTGTCCAGGGAGTCAGGCAACTGGCTGAAAAGGTGCAGCAAGGAAACCTGCAACCGGATCAGATAGATGAAGAGATGCTTAACCAGCATGTCTGTATGCATGAACTGGCCCCTGTAGATTTAGTAATTAGGACTGGGGGGGAGCATCGCATTAGTAACTTTTTGCTTTGGCAAATTGCCTATGCCGAACTTTACTTTACAGATGTTCTTTGGCCCGATTTCGATGAACAAGACTTTGAAGGGGCGCTAAATGCCTTTGCTAATCGAGAGCGTCGTTTCGGCGGCACCGAGCCCGGTGATGAAACAGCCTGATGGGGGTCGCTTTTGCTGAAGTATCGCCTGATATCTGCTTTTGTTTTAATACCCGTCGTCATCGCGGCACTGTTTTTGCTGCCGCCGGTGGGGTTCGCCATTGTTACGCTGGTAGTTTGTATGCTGGCGGCGTGGGAATGGGGACAGCTTAGCGGTTTTACCACTCGCTCGCAGCGGGTATGGCTGGCGGTGCTGTGCGGGTTATTGCTGGCGCTGATGCTTTTTCTATTGCCGGAATATCATCGGAATATTCATCAACCACTGGTTGAAGTCTCACTTTGGGCTTCGCTTGGTTGGTGGGGGGCTGCGTTATTATTGGTGTTATTTTACCCCGGTTCGGCGGCAATCTGGCGCAACTCTAAAACGTTACGCATTATTTTCGGTGTATTAACCATTGTGCCTTTCTTTTGGGGCATGCTGACGTTACGTGCGTGGCACTATGACGAGAATCATTACAGTGGCGCGATATGGCTGCTCTATGTCATGATCCTGGTCTGGGGAGCTGACTCAGGGGCATATATGTTTGGCAAATTATTTGGCAAACATAAGCTTGCGCCGAAGGTTTCTCCGGGTAAAACCTGGCAAGGTTTTATTGGCGGACTCGCGACCGCAGCGGTAATCTCATGGGGTTACAGTATGTGGGCAAATCTCGACGTCGCACCCGTCACCTTACTCATTTGCTCCATTGTCGCAGCGTTAGCCTCTGTGCTCGGCGACTTAACTGAGAGCATGTTTAAGCGCGAAGCAGGAATTAAGGACAGCGGTCATTTAATTCCAGGACACGGTGGTATTTTAGATCGTATTGATAGCCTGACGGCTGCGGTGCCGGTCTTTGCTTGCCTGTTGTTGCTGGTATTCAGGACGCTTTAACGGAAGGTATTATGCTGAGTTTTCTCTGGGATTTGGCTTCGTTCATCGTTGCACTGGGGGTGCTTATCACCGTGCATGAATTTGGTCATTTCTGGGTTGCCCGGCGCTGTGGTGTTCGCGTTGAGCGCTTCTCGATAGGCTTTGGTAAGGCGCTCTGGCGCCGCACTGACAAACTCGGCACCGAATATGTCATCGCCCTGATCCCCCTGGGCGGTTATGTCAAAATGCTGGATGAACGCGCAGAACCGGTTGTTCCGGAACTTCGCCACCATGCCTTCAATAATAAAACTGTTGGCCAGCGTGCAGCGATAATCGCCGCAGGTCCGGTTGCAAACTTCATTTTTGCTATCTTTGCTTACTGGCTGGTTTTTATCATTGGTGTTCCCGGCGTTCGCCCCGTTGTTGGTGAAATATCAGCCAACTCGATTGCCGCAGAAGCACAAATTGTACCTGGCACGGAACTAAAAGCTGTAGATGGTATCGAAACGCCTGATTGGGATGCCGTGCGCTTACAACTGGTTGACAAAATCGGCGACGAAAGCACCATCCTTACGGTGGCACCTTTTGGCAGCGATCAACGACGAGATGTAAAGCTTGATTTGCGAAACTGGGCGTTTGAGCCTGACAAGGAAGATCCGGTATCTTCTTTGGGGATTCGCCCTCGAGGGCCGCAAATTGAACCTGTACTGGAAAATGTGTCACCAAACTCAGCGGCAAGTAAGGCAGGTTTGCAAGCAGGCGACAGGATCGTTAAAGTCGATGGTCAGCCATTAACGCAATGGCTGACGTTTGTGATGCTTGTCCGGGATAACCCGGATAAACCGTTAGCGTTAGATATCGAAAGGCAGGGGAGTCCCTTGTCTTTGACATTAATCCCGGAGAGCAAACCGGGTAAGGGTAAAGCGATTGGTTTTGCCGGCATTGAGCCGAAAGTCATTCCTTTGCCAGACGAGTATAAAGTTGTACGCCAGTATGGACCGTTCAACGCCATCGTTGAAGCCACGGACAAAACGTGGCAATTGATGAAGCTGACGGTCAGTATGCTGGGAAAATTGATCACCGGTGATGTGAAACTGAACAACCTCAGTGGGCCGATCTCTATCGCCAAGGGGGCTGGGATGACAGCGGAACTCGGGGTTGTTTATTACCTGCCGTTCCTTGCGCTTATTAGCGTGAACTTAGGGATAATTAACCTGTTTCCGTTGCCCGTACTTGACGGGGGGCATCTGCTGTTCCTTGCGATCGAAAAGATCAAGGGCGGACCGGTATCCGAGCGAGTTCAAGACTTTTGTTATCGCATTGGCTCGATTCTGCTGGTGCTGTTAATGGGGCTTGCACTTTTCAATGATTTCTCTCGGTTATGAGAGTTAGTTAGGAAGAACGCATAATAACGATGGCGATGAAAAAGTTGCTCATAGCGTCGCTGCTGTTTAGCAGCGCCACCGTATACGGTGCTGAAGGGTTCGTAGTGAAAGACATTCATTTCGAAGGCCTTCAGCGTGTCGCCGTTGGTGCGGCCCTCCTCAGTATGCCGGTGCGCACAGGCGACACGGTTAATGATGAAGATATCAGTAATACCATTCGCGCTCTGTTTGCTACCGGCAACTTTGAGGATGTTCGCGTCCTTCGTGATGGTGATACCCTTCTGGTTCAGGTAAAAGAACGTCCGACCATTGCCAGCATCACTTTCTCCGGTAACAAATCGGTGAAAGATGACATGCTGAAGCAAAACCTTGAGGCCTCTGGCGTGCGAGTGGGGGAATCCCTTGATCGCACTACCATTGCCGATATCGAGAAAGGTCTGGAAGACTTCTACTACAGCGTCGGTAAATACAGCGCCAGCGTAAAAGCTGTCGTGACCCCACTGCCGCGTAACCGTGTTGACCTAAAACTGGTGTTCCAGGAAGGTGTGTCAGCTGAAATCCAGCAAATCAACATTGTTGGTAACCATGCTTTCACCACCGACGAACTGATCTCTCATTTCCAGCTGCGTGACGAAGTGCCGTGGTGGAACGTGGTAGGCGATCGTAAATATCAGAAACAGAAACTGGCGGGCGACCTTGAAACCTTGCGCAGTTACTATCTGGATCGCGGTTATGCCCGTTTCAACATCGACTCTACCCAGGTCAGTCTGACTCCAGATAAAAAAGGTATCTACGTCACGGTAAACATTACCGAAGGCGATCAGTACAAACTCTCTGGCGTTGAAGTGAGCGGTAACCTTGCCGGACACTCTGCTGAAATTGAGCAGTTGACTAAGATCGAGCCGGGCGAGCTGTATAACGGCACTAAAGTGACCAAAATGGAAGATGACATTAAAAAGCTTCTTGGTCGCTATGGTTATGCCTATCCGCGCGTGCAGTCGATGCCTGAAATCAACGACGCCGACAAAACCGTTAAATTACGTGTGAACGTTGATGCGGGTAACCGTTTCTACGTACGTAAGATCCGTTTTGAAGGTAACGACACCTCGAAAGATGCCGTCCTGCGCCGCGAAATGCGCCAGATGGAAGGTGCCTGGCTGGGCAGCGATCTGGTCGATCAGGGTAAAGAACGTCTGAATCGTTTGGGCTTCTTTGAAACGGTTGATACCGATACCCAACGTGTTCCGGGTAGCCCGGACCAGGTTGACGTGGTCTACAAGGTGAAAGAACGTAACACCGGTAGCTTCAACTTTGGTATTGGTTACGGTACTGAAAGTGGTGTGAGCTTCCAGGCTGGCGTACAGCAGGATAACTGGTTAGGTACCGGTTATGCTGTTGGTATCAACGGTACCAAAAACGATTACCAGACCTATGCTGAATTGTCGGTAACCAACCCGTACTTCACTGTAGATGGTGTAAGCCTTGGCGGTCGTGTCTTCTATAATGACTTCCAGGCAGATGACGCCGACCTGTCCGACTATACCAACAAGAGTTATGGTACAGACGTAACGTTGGGCTTCCCGGTTAACGAATACAACTCGCTGCGTGCAGGTCTGGGTTATGTACATAACAAACTGTCCAATATGCAGCCACAGGTTGCAATGGATCGTTATCTGGAATCAATGGGTGAATATGGTAAAGACAGCTTTGCTGCTGACGATTTCACCTTTAACTACGGCTGGACATACAACAAACTTGACCGAGGTTATTTCCCGACAGATGGTTCACGCGTAAACCTGACTGGTAAAGTAACTATTCCTGGTTCAGATAACGAATACTACAAATTATCGTTAGACACTGCGACTTATGTACCGATCGATGACGATCATAAATGGGTTGTCTTGGGGCGTACTCGCTGGGGTTATGGTGATGGTATTGGCGGCAAAGAAATGCCGTTCTATGAGAACTTCTATGCCGGTGGTTCCAGTACCGTGCGTGGCTTCCAGTCCAACACTATTGGTCCGAAAGCGGTCTATAAAAAGGGTGCTCACTCTTCTAATGATGAGTACGATGATTACGAAGAGTGTACTGAGAGTAATGGTTGCCAGTCTGATGACGCCGTGGGTGGTAACGCAATGGCGGTTGCCAGCTTTGAGCTGATCACACCGACACCGTTTATTAGTGAAAAATATGCTAACTCAGTTCGTACTTCCTTGTTCTGGGATATGGGTACGGTTTGGGATACCAACTGGCAAGCAAGTAGATATCCTGATTATCCAGACTATAGTGATCCAGGCAATATCCGTATGTCTGCGGGTATCGCATTACAATGGATGTCCCCATTGGGGCCGTTGGTGTTCTCCTACGCCCAGCCGTTCAAAAAGTACGATGGAGACAAGGCTGAACAGTTCCAGTTTAACATTGGTAAAACCTGGTAAGTGTTCTCCACAAAGGAATGTAGTGGTAGTGTAGCGATGACTTTAGGCGATCTCGATAAGATCGCCGGGCCACGCAAAGAACTGCACCTTCCGGTGCAAATGGGATGGTAAGGAGTTTATTGTGAAAAAGTGGTTATTAGCGGCAGGTCTGGGTTTAGCACTGGCAACTTCTGCTCAGGCGGCTGACAAAATTGCAATCGTCAATATGGGCAGCCTGTTTCAGCAGGTAGCACAGAAAACCGGTGTTTCTAACACGCTGGAAAATGAGTTCAAAGGCCGTGCCAGCGAACTGCAGCGTATGGAAACTGATCTGCAAGCTAAAATGAAAAAGCTGCAGTCCATGAAAGCCGGCAGCGATCGCACTAAGCTGGAAAAAGACGTGATGGCTCAACGCCAGACTTTTGCTCAGAAAGCGCAGGCTTTTGAGCAGGATCGCGCGCGTCGTTCCAACGAAGAACGCGGTAAACTGGTTACTCGTATCCAGACTGCTGTGAAATCCGTTGCCAGCAGCCAGAGCATCGATCTGGTTGTTGATGCAAACGCCGTTGCTTACAACAGCAGCGATGTAAAAGACATCACTGCTGACGTACTGAAACAGGTTAAATAAGTAATGCCTTCAATTCGACTGGCTGATTTAGCGCAGCAGTTGGATGCAGAACTACACGGTGATGGCGATATCGTCATCACCGGCGTTGCGTCCATGCAATCTGCACAAACAGGTCACATCACGTTCATGGTTAATCCTAAATACCGTGAACATTTAGGCTTGTGCCAGGCGTCTGCGGTTGTAATGACCCAGGACGATCTCCCTTTCGCGAAAAGTGCCGCGCTGGTAGTGAAGAATCCCTACCTGACTTACGCGCGCATGGCGCAAATTTTAGATACCACGCCACAGCCTGCGCAAAACATTGCACCGAGTGCAGTGATCGACGCAACGGCGAAGCTGGGTAACAACGTATCGATTGGCGCGAACGCGGTGATTGAGTCCGGCGTTGAATTGGGCGATAACGTGGTTATCGGCGCCGGTTGCTTCGTTGGTAAAAACAGCAAAATCGGTGCAGGTTCGCGTCTTTGGGCGAACGTGACGATTTACCATGAGATCCAGATTGGTCAGAATTGCCTGATCCAATCCGGAACCGTGGTAGGCGCAGACGGCTTTGGCTATGCCAACGATCGTGGTAACTGGGTGAAGATCCCGCAGATTGGTCGCGTAATTATTGGCGATCGCGTGGAGATCGGCGCGTGTACCACCATCGATCGCGGCGCGCTGGATGACACTGTGATCGGCAATGGTGTGATCATTGATAACCAGTGCCAGATTGCACATAACGTCGTGATTGGCGACAATACGGCGGTTGCCGGTGGCGTCATTATGGCGGGCAGCCTGAAAATTGGTCGTTACTGCATGATCGGCGGAGCCAGCGTAATCAACGGGCATATGGAAATATGCGACAAAGTGACGGTTACGGGCATGGGTATGGTGATGCGTCCCATCACTGAACCAGGCGTCTATTCCTCAGGCATTCCGCTGCAACCCAACAAAGTCTGGCGCAAAACCGCTGCACTGGTGATGAACATTGATGATATGAGCAAGCGTCTGAAATCGCTTGAGCGCAAGGTTAATCAACAAGACTAACGTTCCATCTTTTGTTCGCCAAACTTTACGGCCTGTCTCATTCTTACGATTGCGGCAGGCCGTGTTATTATTGTCGTTTCTTATATTTTGACAGGAAGAGTATCTTGACTACTAACACTCATACTCTGCAGATTGAAGAGATTTTAGAACTTCTGCCGCACCGTTTCCCGTTCTTACTGGTGGATCGCGTGCTGGATTTTGAAGAAGGCCGTTTTCTGCGCGCAGTAAAAAATGTCTCTGTCAATGAGCCATTCTTCCAGGGGCATTTTCCTGGAAAACCGATTTTCCCGGGTGTGCTGATTCTGGAAGCTATGGCACAGGCAACAGGTATTCTGGCGTTTAAAAGCGTAGGAAAACTGGAACCGGGCGAGCTGTACTATTTCGCTGGTATTGACGAAGCGCGCTTCAAGCGCCCGGTTGTGCCTGGCGATCAAATGATCATGGAAGTCACTTTCGAAAAAACGCGCCGCGGCCTGACCCGTTTTAAAGGGGTTGCTCTGGTCGACGGTAAAGTAGTTTGCGAAGCAACGATGATGTGTGCTCGTAGCCGGGAGGCCTGATACGTGATTGATAAATCCGCCTTTGTGCATCCAACCGCCATTGTGGAAGAAGGTGCGTCGATTGGCGCCAACGCCCACATTGGTCCTTTTTGTATCGTTGGACCCCATGTCGAAATTGGTGAGGGTACCGTACTGAAATCTCACGTTGTCGTGAATGGTCATACTAAAATTGGCCGCGACAATGAGATTTATCAGTTCGCCTCCATCGGTGAAGTTAACCAGGATCTGAAATATGCTGGCGAACCGACCCGCGTGGAAATCGGCGATCGTAACCGCATTCGCGAAAGCGTCACCATTCATCGTGGCACAGTCCAGGGCGGTGGATTGACGAAGGTGGGCAGCGACAACTTACTGATGATCAACGCGCACATTGCGCACGATTGTACGGTAGGTAACCGCTGTATTCTCGCCAACAACGCAACGCTGGCGGGGCACGTATCGGTAGACGACTTCGCGATCATCGGCGGCATGACCGCAGTCCATCAGTTCTGCATCATTGGTGCGCACGTGATGGTTGGCGGCTGCTCCGGTGTGGCGCAGGACGTCCCTCCTTATGTCATTGCGCAGGGTAACCACGCAACGCCATTCGGTGTCAACATCGAAGGGCTGAAGCGCCGCGGATTCAGCCGCGAGGCGATTACCGCTATCCGCAATGCGTATAAGCTGATTTATCGCAGCGGTAAAACGCTCGATGAAGTGAAACCGGAAATTGCTGAACTTGCGGAAACGTATCCGGAAGTGAAAGCTTTTACCGATTTCTTTGCACGCTCAACGCGCGGTCTGATTCGTTAATGACTGAACAGCGTCCATTAACGATTGCCCTGGTCGCCGGAGAAACCTCCGGCGATATCCTGGGGGCCGGTTTAATCCGCGCTCTGAAAGAACGTGTGCCCAATGCCCGCTTTGTTGGTGTTGCCGGGCCACGGATGCAGGCCGAAGGCTGCGAAGCCTGGTACGAAATGGAAGAGCTGGCGGTGATGGGCATTGTGGAAGTGCTCGGTCGTCTGCGTCGCTTACTGCATATTCGTGCCGATCTGACAAAGCGTTTTGGCGAACTGAAGCCAGATGTTTTTGTTGGCATTGATGCGCCTGACTTCAATATTACCCTCGAAGGTAACCTTAAAAAGCAGGGTATCAAAACCATTCATTATGTCAGTCCGTCCGTCTGGGCGTGGCGACAGAAACGCGTTTTCAAAATAGGCAGAGCCACCGATCTGGTGCTCGCATTTCTGCCTTTCGAAAAAGCGTTTTACGACAAATATAACGTGCCGTGCCGTTTTATCGGCCACACCATGGCTGATGCCATGCCGTTAGATCCAGATAAAAACACCGCCCGTGATGTGCTGGGGATCTCTCACGATGCCCACTGTCTGGCGTTGTTGCCTGGCAGTCGTGGCGCGGAAGTGGAGATGCTTAGTGCCGATTTCCTGAAAACGGCGCTGCTTTTGCGCCAGACATATCCGGATCTCGAGATCGTGGTGCCGTTGGTGAATGCCAAACGCCGCGAGCAGTTTGAACGCATCAAAGCTGAAGTCGCGCCAGACCTTTCGGTTCATCTGCTGGATGGAATGGGCCGTGAGGCGATGGTCGCCAGCGATGCGGCGTTACTGGCGTCGGGTACGGCAGCACTGGAGTGCATGCTGGCGAAATGCCCGATGGTAGTGGGATATCGCATGAAGCCTTTTACTTTCTGGCTGGCGAAACGGCTGGTGAAAACTGATTATGTCTCTCTGCCAAATTTGCTGGCGGGCAGAGAGTTAGTCAAAGAGTTATTGCAGGAAGAGTGTGAGCCGCAAAAACTGGCTGCGGCGCTGTTACCGCTGTTGGCGAACGGAAAAACCAGCCATGCGATGCACGACACTTTCCGCGAACTGCATCAGCAGATCCGCTGCAATGCCGATGAGCAGGCGGCACAAGCCGTTCTGGAGTTAGCACAATGATCGAATTTGTCTATCCGCACACGAACCTGGTTGCGGGTGTGGATGAAGTTGGGCGCGGGCCGTTGGTTGGCGCGGTCGTTACCGCTGCCGTGATCCTCGACCCGGCGCGCCCGATAGTCGGGCTAAATGATTCTAAAAAGCTGAGTGAAAAACGCCGTCTGGCGCTCTACGAAGAGATCAAAGAGAAGGCGTTAAGCTGGAGTCTGGGCCGCGCGGAACCTCATGAAATCGACAAACTAAATATTCTACACGCGACCATGCTGGCGATGCAGCGTGCGGTTGCGGGGCTGCATATTGCGCCGGAATATGTGTTGGTTGATGGCAACCGCTGTCCGAAATTGCCGATGCCGTCGATGGCAGTGGTGAAAGGCGACAGCCGTGTGCCAGAGATCAGCGCTGCGTCTATCCTGGCGAAAGTGACGCGCGACGCTGAATTGGCGGCGCTGGACATCGTTTATCCACAATATGGTTTTGCCCAACACAAAGGGTATCCAACCGCTTTTCATCTGGAAAAACTGGCCGAACACGGCGCGACCGAACACCATCGGCGCAGCTTTGGCCCTGTCAAACGCGCACTGGGACTTGCGTCCTGATTCTTGTGTCGAGATTAAGTAAACCGGAATCTGAAGATGTCTGAACCACGTTTCGTACACCTGCGGGTGCACAGCGACTACTCGATGATCGATGGCCTGGCCAAAACCGCGCCGCTGGTAAAAAAGGCGGCGGCGTTGGGTATGCCTGCACTGGCGATCACCGATTTCACCAACCTTTGCGGTCTGGTGAAGTTCTACGGAGCGGGACATGGCGCAGGGATTAAGCCCATCGTCGGGGCGGATTTTAATGTCCAGAGCGAACTGCTGGGGGATGAATTAACCCACCTGACGGTACTGGCGGCGAACAATACCGGCTATCAGAATCTGACGTTGCTGATCTCAAAAGCGTATCAGCGCGGTTACGGTGCTGCCGGGCCGATCATCGATCGCAACTGGCTTATCGAATTAAACGAAGGGCTGATCCTCCTTTCCGGCGGGCGCATGGGCGACGTTGGGCGCAGCCTTTTGCGTGGTAACGGCGCACTGGTGGACGAGTGCGTAGCGTTTTATGAAGAGCACTTCCCGGATCGCTATTTCCTCGAACTGATCCGCACCGGTAGACCGGACGAAGAAAGCTATCTGCACGCGGCGGTGGAACTGGCGGAAGCACGCGGTTTGCCCGTCGTGGCGACCAACGACGTGCGCTTTATCGACAGTAGCGACTTTGACGCGCATGAAATCCGCGTCGCCATTCATGATGGCTTTACTCTCGACGATCCCAAACGCCCGCGTAACTATTCGCCGCAGCAATATATGCGTAGCGAAGAGGAGATGTGCGAGCTGTTTGCCGACATCCCGGAAGCCCTTGCCAACACCGTTGAGATCGCCAAACGTTGTAACGTGACTGTGCGTCTGGGTGAATACTTCCTGCCGCAGTTCCCTACCGGGGATATGAGTACCGAAGATTATCTGGTCAAGCGGGCGAAAGAGGGGCTGGAAGAGCGTCTGGCATTTTTATTCCCTGACGAGGAAGAACGTCTCAAGCGCCGCCCGGAATATGATGAACGTCTGGAGACTGAACTTCAGGTTATCAACCAGATGGGCTTCCCCGGCTACTTCCTTATCGTTATGGAGTTTATTCAGTGGTCGAAGGATAACGGCGTACCGGTAGGGCCAGGCCGTGGTTCCGGTGCGGGGTCACTGGTGGCCTACGCGCTGAAAATCACTGACCTCGATCCGCTGGAGTTTGACCTGCTGTTCGAACGCTTCCTTAACCCGGAACGTGTCTCTATGCCTGACTTCGACGTCGACTTCTGCATGGAGAAACGCGACCAGGTTATCGAACACGTGGCGGACATGTACGGTCGCGATGCGGTATCGCAGATCATCACCTTCGGTACGATGGCAGCGAAAGCGGTGATCCGCGACGTAGGCCGCGTGCTGGGGCATCCGTACGGCTTTGTCGACCGTATCTCGAAATTGATCCCGCCCGATCCGGGAATGACGCTGGCGAAAGCGTTTGAAGCAGAGCCGCAGCTGCCGGAGATCTACGAAGCGGACGAAGAAGTTAAGGCGCTGATCGACATGGCGCGCAAACTGGAAGGGGTCACCCGTAACGCCGGTAAACACGCCGGTGGGGTGGTTATCGCGCCGACTAAAATTACCGATTTTGCGCCGCTTTATTGCGATGAAGAGGGCAAACATCCGGTCACCCAGTTTGATAAAAGCGACGTTGAATACGCCGGGCTGGTGAAGTTCGACTTCCTTGGCCTGCGTACGCTCACCATCATCAACTGGGCGCTGGAGATGATCAACAAGCGGCGAGCAAAGAATGGCGAGCCGCCACTGGATATCGCCGCGATCCCGCTGGATGACAAGAAAAGTTTCGACATGCTGCAACGCTCGGAAACCACGGCGGTATTCCAGCTTGAATCGCGCGGCATGAAAGACCTGATCAAGCGTCTGCAACCTGACTGCTTCGAAGATATGATAGCCCTGGTGGCGCTGTTCCGCCCGGGGCCGCTGCAATCGGGGATGGTGGATAACTTTATCGACCGCAAACATGGCCGTGAAGAGATCTCCTACCCGGACGTGCAGTGGCAGCATGAAAGCCTGAAACCGGTGCTGGAGCCGACTTACGGCATTATCCTGTATCAGGAACAGGTCATGCAGATTGCCCAGGTGCTTTCTGGTTATACCCTCGGCGGTGCGGATATGTTGCGTCGTGCGATGGGTAAGAAAAAGCCGGAAGAGATGGCCAAGCAGCGTTCGGTGTTTGCCGAAGGTGCAGAAAAAAACGGGATCAACGCCGAACTGGCGATGAAAATCTTCGACCTGGTGGAGAAGTTCGCCGGTTATGGATTTAACAAATCGCACTCCGCGGCCTATGCTTTGGTGTCATATCAAACGTTGTGGCTGAAAGCACACTATCCGGCAGAGTTTATGGCGGCCGTAATGACCGCCGATATGGATAATACCGAGAAGGTGGTTGGCCTGGTGGATGAGTGCTGGCGGATGGGGCTGAAAATCCTGCCGCCAGATATAAACTCCGGCCTTTATCATTTCCATGTCAACGATGACGGCGAAATCGTGTATGGTATTGGCGCTATCAAAGGGGTAGGGGAAGGTCCGATTGAGGCCATCATCGAAGCCCGTAATAAAGGCGGCTACTTCCGCGAACTGTTTGATCTCTGCGCCCGTACCGACACCAAAAAGTTAAACCGGCGAGTGCTGGAAAAACTGATCATGTCCGGGGCGTTTGACCGTCTTGGGCCACACCGCGCGGCGCTGATGAACTCGCTGGGCGATGCGTTAAAAGCGGCTGATCAACACGCGAAAGCAGAAGCCATCGGTCAGGCCGATATGTTCGGCGTGCTGGCCGAAGAGCCTGAGCAAATTGAACAATCCTACGCCAGCTGCCAGCCGTGGCCGGAGCAGGTGGTGTTAGATGGGGAGCGCGAAACGTTAGGTCTGTACCTGACGGGACACCCTATCAACCAGTATTTAAAAGAGATTGAGCGTTATGTCGGAGGCGTAAGGCTGAAAGACATGCACCCGACAGAACGTGGTAAAGTCACCACGGCTGCGGGGCTCGTTGTTGCTGCGCGGGTTATGGTCACCAAGCGCGGCAATCGTATCGGTATCTGCACGCTGGATGACCGTTCCGGGCGTCTGGAAGTCATGTTGTTTACTGACGCCCTGGATAAATACCAGCAATTGCTGGAAAAAGACCGCATACTTATCGTCAGCGGACAGGTCAGCTTTGATGACTTCAGCGGTGGGCTTAAAATGACCGCTCGCGAAGTGATGGATATTGACGAAGCTCGGGAAAAATATGCTCGCGGGCTTGCTATCTCGCTGACGGACAGGCAAATTGATGACCAGCTTTTAAACCGACTCCGTCAGTCTCTGGAACCCCACCGCTCTGGGACAATTCCAGTACATCTCTACTATCAGAGGGCGGATGCACGCGCGCGGTTGCGTTTTGGCGCGACGTGGCGTGTCTCTCCGAGCGATCGTTTACTAAACGATCTCCGTGGCCTCATTGGTTCGGAGCAGGTGGAACTGGAGTTTGACTAATACAGGAATACTATGAGTCTGAATTTCCTTGATTTTGAACAGCCGATTGCAGAGCTGGAAGCGAAAATCGATTCTCTGACTGCGGTTAGCCGCCAGGATGAGAAACTGGATATTAACATCGATGAAGAAGTGCATCGTCTGCGTGAAAAAAGCGTAGAACTGACGCGTAAAATCTTCGCCGATCTCGGTGCATGGCAGATTGCGCAACTGGCACGCCATCCACAGCGCCCTTATACCCTGGATTACGTTCGCCTGGCATTTGATGAATTTGACGAACTGGCTGGCGACCGCGCGTATGCAGACGATAAAGCTATCGTCGGTGGTATCGCCCGTCTCGATGGTCGTCCGGTGATGATCATTGGTCATCAAAAAGGTCGTGAAACCAAAGAAAAAATTCGCCGTAACTTTGGTATGCCAGCGCCAGAAGGTTACCGCAAAGCACTGCGTCTGATGCAAATGGCTGAACGCTTTAAGATGCCTATCATCACCTTTATCGATACTCCTGGGGCTTATCCGGGCGTGGGCGCAGAAGAACGCGGTCAGTCTGAAGCCATCGCGCGCAACCTGCGTGAAATGTCTCGCCTTAGCGTACCGACTATTTGTACCGTTATCGGTGAAGGTGGTTCTGGTGGTGCACTGGCGATTGGCGTGGGCGATAAAGTGAATATGCTGCAGTACAGCACTTATTCCGTTATCTCGCCGGAAGGTTGTGCGTCCATTCTGTGGAAGAGCGCCGATAAAGCGCCGCTGGCGGCTGAAGCGATGGGTATCATCGCTCCGCGTCTGAAAGAACTGAAACTGATTGACTCCATTATCCCGGAACCGCTGGGCGGCGCTCACCGTAATCCGGAAGCGATGGCTGCGTCTCTGAAAGCACAGCTGCTGGCGGATCTGGCCGATCTTGACGTGTTAAGCCCTGAAGATTTAAAAAATCGTCGTTATCAGCGCCTGATGAGCTACGGTTACGCGTAATCAGCAAATGTTCTGAAAAGGGTCACTTCGGTGGCCTTTTTTTATATGTAGTTTATTTAGTCATATTATAAATACATTTAGATAATCTTACTTTCATTTTCCCCAGCCCAAAAATTCTTGAACTCATGTTGATAACTCCGATTTCGGAGGCATATACCAATATACACAGTGGTTAAAAATAATATAAATTTATCAGGCTCATAGAATTTTTAAGGATAAAATATGAAAGCACTTTTAGGATTTGATCGTCTTCTTATGCCGCATGTGCTGGTGTTTTTTTACTGGCTGGCTATGGTGCTGACACTGATAGGCGGTGTCTTCTCCATATTTAGCGGAAACATTATCTTAGGGTTAGCTTATACCGTCATTGGTCTTATAAGCTGTCGTATGACTTTCGAATTAATTATGATAGCGTTTAAGAATAACGAATATTTGCGCCGCATTGCCGAGAGTGTTAGCAAGAATAGCGTAGAGTAATCCCCCACAAAGCGCCTCACCAAACCGCATCTCAACCACTATTACAGGCGTTTGAGATGTTGTTTTAAAATCAGAGTATACTCTAAATAATTCGAGTTGCAGGACAAAACGGCAGGGGCGTTTTGAACAACGCTTGCGTTGGCCCTGAAAGGGCGAGGCCTCAGGCCGAGTAACCCGCAGACGCAGCACATGCAGCTTGAAGTATGACGAGTATAAATGTCTGATTCATCTTTCCTGTAATTTGTGCGTATTATCAATATATAGCGATGCACGTGCGGATCATATCAATGCAGGAGATTCTATGTTGGGTTTAAAACAGGTTCACCATATTGCGATTATTGCGACGGATTATGCGGTGAGCAAAGCGTTTTACTGCGACATCCTCGGCTTCACGCTGCAAAGCGAAGTCTATCGCGAAGAGCGAGATTCGTGGAAAGGGGATTTGGCACTTAACGGGCAGTACGTGATTGAGCTTTTCTCATTTCCGTTCCCGCCGGAACGACCCAGCCGACCGGAAGCTTGTGGCCTGCGCCATCTGGCTTTTAGCGTTGATGATATCGATACGGCAGTGGCGCACCTGAAAAGCAACAACGTGAAATGTGAAGCCATACGTGTCGATCCATACACGCAAAAACGCTTCACGTTCTTTAACGATCCGGATGGGCTGCCGCTGGAACTGTATGAGCAGTAAGGCTTACCATTACCGCATTTGCCCGGTAACGTGCCGGGCATCTCTACTGTAAAATCGCGCTATCATGACACTCACACTGAATACTCAACTTCTCACCTCACGCCAGATTCTGGTGGCCTTTAGCGGCGGGCTTGACTCCACCGTTTTGCTGCATCAACTGGTGCAGTGGCGGGCTGAAAATCCGGACGCCACTTTGCGCGCTATCCATGTGCATCACGGTTTAAGTGCCAATGCTGATGCCTGGGTGAAACATTGTGAAAATATCTGTCAGCAGTGGCAGGTGCCGCTGGTGGTTGAGCGTGTGCAGCTTGCGCAAGAGGGGTTAGGCATTGAGGCCCAGGCGCGGCAGGCGCGTTATCAGGCATTTGCCCGCACCTTGTTGCCCGGTGAAGTACTGGTCACTGCGCAACATCTCAACGATCAATGTGAAACTTTTCTGCTGGCGCTAAAGCGCGGTAGCGGCCCTGCCGGGCTTTCGGCTATGGGGGAAGACTCGAAATTTTCCGGAACGCGGCTTATCCGCCCGTTGCTCGCCCGCACGCGGGTAGAACTGGTGCAATGGGCGCGTGAGCATGATTTACGCTGGATTGAAGACGAAAGTAACCAGGATGATAGCTATGATCGCAACTTCCTGCGCCTGCGCGTAGTGCCGCTATTGCAGCAGCGTTGGCCACATTTTGCCGAAGCGACGGCCCGTAGCGCCGCACTTTGCGCCGAACAAGAGTGCCTGCTGGATGAACTGCTGGCGGATGATTTAACGCACTGTCAAACGCAACAGGGAACGTTAAAGATTGCGCCAATGGTGGCAATGAGTGACTCCCGTCGTGCGGCTATTATCCGCCGCTGGCTGGCAGGGCTGAATGCACCAATGCCTTCCCGCGACGCGCTGGTGCGGATCTGGCAGGAAGTGGCGCTGGCGCGGGAAGACGCTTCTCCTTGCTTGCGATTTGGCGCGTTTGAAATCCGCCGCTATCAGTCGCAACTGTGGTGGATTAAATCTGTCACAGGGCAAAGCGAAACCATCGTGCCGTGGCAGGCGTGGCAACAGCCATTGGAATTACCTGCGGGGCTGGGTAGCGTGCAGCTTACTGCGGGCGGGGAAATTCGCCCGCCACGTGCAGACGAAGCGGTCAGCGTGCGTTTTAAAGCGTCGGGATTGCTGCATATTGTCGGGCGCAATGGTGGGCGTAAGTTAAAGAAAATCTGGCAGGAACTGGGCGTGCCGCCGTGGTTGCGCGACACCACGCCGTTGCTGTTTTATGGCGAAACGCTAATTGCGGCGGCAGGGGTTTTTGTGACGCAAGAAGGTGTGGCTGAAGATGAGAACGGTGTAAGTTTTGTCTGGCAGAGAAACGTTTAGTTAAGTGAAAGCCGGATAAGACGCATCAAACGTCGCATCCGGCAAAAGTAAATCAGGACTCGCTCACCACCACCGTACCAATTTCCGGGTGGCTAAAGCTGGTAATTTTATCCAGACGTAGCTCGCGGGTTTCGCCAGCGGCCTCGACGACCAGATATTCCACATTTTTTCGAGAGACTAAATCACTGGCTTTCGCCTGCAATTTTTCGCCATCTTTCAGCTCAAGAGTCAGCAATAAATGATGCTGGCAGGCGAGCTCAAGATTATCGTAATCATCACAATTGATTGGTTGATACGTCTCATTCATTGACATAATCGCTCACCAGTAAGTTTGCAGCAGCGTATGCCGCTTTTTCCCTGACAGCTTCTGAAAGGGCGTCGTCGGCAGCCATTTCATTCAGCACTTTCAAAACGCAGCCCAGCGCGTCCGGAACGTATCCTAAGTCTCCGCTGGCGATTTCCGCGTACCGCTTGCGTATTAACTCACAATATTTTTCCACATGCCCTCCTGTCAGTACTCTGACTTAACCGTGGATGCAAGTCTAAGCCTACGAAGATAAACCCTGTTTCGCAAGGTGACTATACCACACTCATTTCTGCAATATCAGCGTCGCAACTGCACGTATTCCGTTACAATGGCCTCCTGATTCGAAAGGAGTTTTCTTATGGCGCTTAAAGCGACAATTTATAAAGCGACGGTTAATGTGGCCGATCTCGACCGTAACCAGTTTCTCGATGCATCTCTGACGCTGGCTCGCCATCCTTCAGAAACTCAGGAGCGTATGATGCTGCGCTTGCTGGCGTGGATGAAATATGCCGATGAACGTCTGCAATTTACCCGTGGTTTGTGTGCCGATGATGAGCCGGAAGCGTGGCTGCGTAACGATCACCTGGGCATTGATTTGTGGATTGAACTGGGGCTGCCGGATGAGCGACGGATTAAGAAAGCCTGCACTCAGGCCGCAGAAGTGGCTCTGTTTACCTATAATAGTCGGGCGGCGCAAATCTGGTGGCAGCAAAATCAGAGTAAATGTGCGCAGTTTGCCAATCTTTCCGTCTGGTATCTGGACGACGAGCAACTGGCAAAAGTGAGCGCCTTTGCCGATCGTACCATGACGCTGCAGGCAACGATTCAGGATGGCGTTATCTGGTTATCGGATGATAAGAATAATCTGGAAGTGAACTTAACCGGCTGGCAACAACCTTCATGATTGTGATTTCCCGACATGTTGCTATCCCCGATGGCGAGCTTGAGATCACCGCCATTCGTGCGCAGGGCGCGGGCGGGCAGCATGTCAATAAGACCTCAACGGCCATCCATCTGCGTTTTGACATTCGGGCGTCCAGCCTGCCAGATTATTACAAAGAGCGCCTGCTCGCCGCCAGCCATCATTTAATTAGCAGCGATGGAGTGATTGTCATTAAGGCGCAGGAATACCGCAGCCAGGAGCTCAACCGCGAAGCGGCGCTGGCCCGGTTGGTGGCAGTGATTAAAGAATTAACAACAGAACAAAAAGCCCGACGACCCACGCGGCCCACCCGCGCATCAAAAGAGCGCAGGCTGGCATCGAAGGCACAAAAATCAACCGTGAAGGCGATGCGCGGAAAAGTGCGCAGCGGTCGGGAGTAAAAAGAAGGAATGGATGGTGAGAAAAGCGATAGTGACAGCGATGGCTGTAATCAGCCTCTTTACTCTGATGGGATGTAACAATCGGGCCGAAGTCGATACGCTTTCTCCGGCGCAGGCCGCTGAACTGAAGCCGATGCCGCAAAGCTGGCGCGGCGTACTGCCGTGTGCCGATTGCGAAGGGATCGAAACGTCTCTGTTTCTTGAAAAAGACGGAACCTGGGTGATGAACGAACGCTATCTTGGTGCTCGTGAAGAACCTTCATCCTTTGCATCCTACGGTACATGGGCGCGAACCGCCGACAAGCTGGTATTAACCGACAGTAAAGGCGAAAAGTCATATTATCGGGCGAAAGGGGATGCGCTGGAGATGCTCGATCGCGAAGGCAGTCCGATTGAATCGCAGTTCAATTACACGCTGGAAGCGGCAAAATCGAGTATGCCAATGACGCCGATGACCCTGCGTGGCATGTATTTCTATATGGCTGATGCGGCGACTTTTACTGATTGCGCGACAGGAAAACGGTTCGTGGTAGCAAATAACGCAGAGCTGGAACGTGGTTATCTGGCTGCTCGCGGCAGCAGTGAAAAACCCATGTTATTGTCAGTAGAAGGTCACTTTACGCTGGAGGCTAACCCGGATACCGATGCGCCGACCAAAGTATTAGTCCCCGATACGGCGGGTAAATTTTATCCGAACCAGGACTGCAGTAGCCTGGGGCAGTAACCCGTCATGAGACAGAAATAAACGAAAAATTTCCTGATGCGCTACGCTTATCAGGCCTACAGAATATAGTGCAACATTTTGAATTTGCACGATTTTGTAGGTCGGATAAGGCGTTCGCGCCGCATCTGTCATTTTGTGCTCGAGACTGGCTTTTATCACCGGGTCAGCCCAACTAAGCGGCTCGCTTTAATATAAATCCCTGGCTTCAGGTGCCCAATATACTGCAACTGTGTTTCCGGCTTAAATGCAGAGACATCACCAGTACGCATATGCATCAGATCGGCAGGGCTAATCCAACCTGACTGCGCCAGCGTAAGCGGATGCCCGGCTTTGGCAAATGCATCAGTGACAAATTCCGAACAAAACCACGATTTTTTGTCCCCTTCGCCAACATTACTTAACTGCGCTTTCGCCAGGCCGCTGACGCACTGTTGGCGAAAATCTGCGGAGAACGGATTCAATGAGCACATCTGGCGGGTCACCATAAATGGAATGAATTCGACAATGCCGCGATAGTTGTACCCGCTATCTTTGATTTTGTTGGCGAACGCGGTGATATCTGTGGCTTGTTGAGGGGTAAGGTCCGGGACTCGTAAGGCGAAAAGCTTATCACTATGCTTCATCGCTTTTTTAAGGGAAACAATCTGGACGCCATCTCCTGTCGCTTCTGCAACGTTATTATCACCCAAATAGATTGCAACGTGGCTCACAGAGGAAGTGCTGAAGACGCGGATACCAAATGAGGTTACCCCAAGGCTTGAGGAGAACAGCAAATCGCCTGGTTTGAGGTCAGGCTCGGTTATTTCAATTATTGCTTGTTCGGTAAAAGAGCTTTGATGCTGGAATTTGACAGCCCATGTTTTCGCCTCGGCATCTACCACTGTGGCTGATGAATCCGGCTGGCTGATATCAACGGTACAGGCCGAAAGCAAAAGAACGCAGGGGAGAAGCAGACGGCAGTGAGCCTTTGGTTTATTCATTTTATACAATCCATGTAAAAAAGGGCCCTGAAATCAGGACCCTTTTTGGCATCAGCCTTTAATCTGTTTCACCAGATAATCGACGATGTCACCCACCTTGATTAACTGCTTCTCTCCGTTACGACGGTATTTGTATTCGATATCGTCGTTGTCGAGGTTACGGTCGCCCAACACGATAGTGTGCGGAATACCGATCAGTTCCATATCAGCAAACATCACGCCCGGACGCTCTTTACGGTCATCCAGCAGCACTTCGATACCCTGCGCACGCAGTTCGCTGTACAGTTTCTCGGCCAGCTCCTGTACGCGGAAGGATTTGTGCATATTCATTGGCAGAATCGCTACCTGGAACGGTGCGATAGCGTCAGGCCATACAATGCCGCGTTCGTCGTAGTTCTGCTCAATCGCTGCAGCCACTACGCGCGTTACCCCGATACCGTAGCAACCCATAGTCAGGATTTGGTTACGGCCATCTTCACCCTGAACAGAGGCTTTCAGTGCTTCGGAGTATTTAGTACCCAACTGGAAGATGTGACCGACTTCGATACCACGTTTGATAAGCAACGTACCCTGACCATCCGGGCTTGGATCGCCCGCGACCACGTTACGAATATCAGCAACTTCCGGGGTAGCAACATCGCGATCCCAGTTGATACCGAAGTAGTGTTTACCGTCGATGTTAGCGCCAGCAGCAAAATCACTCATCGCCGCAACGGTACGGTCAATCACCACCGGAATCGGCATGTTTACCGGACCCAGTGAACCAGGGCCTGCTTTAACGACGGCACGAATTTCTTCTTCGGTTGCGAAAGTCAGCGGGCTGGCAACCTGCGGCAGTTTTTCTGCTTTAACTTCGTTCAGCTCGTGGTCGCCACGTACCAGCAGCGCAACCAGCGGGAAGCTGCTGCCTTCAACGGCTTTAACCAGCAGAGTCTTAACCGTTTTCTCAATCGGCAGATTGAACTGTTCAACCAGTTCAGCGATAGTTTTCGCGTTCGGCGTATCGACCAGCGTCATTTCCTGAGTGGCAGCAGCGCGCGGTTCTTTCGGTGCGATAGCTTCTGCCAGTTCAATGTTTGCTGCGTAGTCTGAGGTGTCGGAGAAGACCACATCGTCCTCACCGCTCTGTGCCAGCACCTGGAATTCGTGAGAGGCGCTGCCGCCGATAGAACCGGTGTCGGCCTGTACGGCGCGGAAATCCAGTCCCATACGGCTGAAGATTTTGCTGTAGGCCGCATACATTGCATCGTAGGTTTCCTGCAGCGATTCCTGAGAAGTGTGGAAAGAGTAAGCATCTTTCATCAGGAATTCGCGGGAACGCATCACGCCGAAACGCGGACGAACTTCATCACGGAACTTGGTCTGGATCTGATAGAAGTTCAGCGGTAGCTGTTTGTAAGAACTCAGCTCGTTACGGATCAGGTCGGTAATCACTTCTTCATGAGTTGGGCCGAGTACGAACGGACGCTCGCCACGGTCAACAAAACGCAGCAGTTCCGGACCGTACTGTTCCCAACGACCACTCTCTTGCCACAAATCGGCTGGCTGAACCACCGGCATCGACACCTCGATAGCACCGGCGTTGTTCATCTCTTCACGCACGATGTTTTCGACTTTTTTCAGGACGCGCACGCCGGTCGGCAGCCAGGTGTATAACCCGGAGGCCAGCTTGCGGATCATCCCGGCGCGCAGCATCAGCTGATGGCTGATTACCTCGGCGTCGGCAGGTGTCTCCTTGAGAGTGGAGAGCAGGTATTGGCTAGTACGCATGTTGTTACGGTTCCAGTTGGAAGGTAGAACAGGCTCAAGGCGAGCCTGGGACAAAAAAAGTGATTTAGTTTACCAGTGCAAAAGAAATGTCAAAAGAGAAGGGCGTGAATTTAACGCGGTTCCAGCGCAAAGACTTCAAAACCAGCGTCTGTGACTCGCCAGCGAACGTTAAAATCATGCAGCCAGACGGCGTAGGTTTTGCCCGTTTCCTCACCTTTACGATAGGCCGGACGCGGGTCCTGCGCCAGTACTTCGCGGATAAACAGCGTTAACTGCGGATAACGCTTCTCCAGCGCCAAAAGTTGCTTTTCGACGTCTGCGGTAAAGCTCACCGCCATCTCTGCAGCTGGCGCACTTTGCGCATAGCTGGCGCTGGCATCGGGGAGCGATTCGGCAAAGGGGAGATACGGTTTGATATCCACCACCGGCGTACCATCTACCAGATCCAGACTGCCAAGTTTCAGAATCACGTTATCTTTATGGCAAACAACCTCTTTCAGCTCTACCAGCGACATACCAATCGGGTTAGGGCGGAAAGTAGAGCGTGTGGCGAAAACGCCCATTCTGGCATTACCGCCAAGACGAGGTGGACGCACAGTTGGGCGCCAGCCGCCTTCCATCGTTTGATGAAAGACGAAAAGTATCCATAAATGGCTAAATGCTTCCAGGCCGCGAACGGCGTCGGCCTGGTTGTACGGAGCAATGAGATGCAGTTCGCCGTTAGCACTTTTTACCAGACCAGGCTGGCGTGGAACGGCGAATTTTTCTTTATAGGGCGAGCGAATAACGCCTATTTGCTCGAACTGGAAACTGCTCATTTCGCCGTAATGTTAAGCGCAGAACCGATGCATACAGCCTGACGGTAGCAGCCCGGCGTACCGCTGGTGACTTCGCAGCTATGCAGTAATACCGCATTGGCTTTCATTTTAGAGGCATTGATCTGCATCCGCTTACGTGCGGTTGGGATACTTGGCGGAGAGTCCTGATTAGAGGCCTGGCAAGAGTCGCCACTGACTTCACCGAGATCGCGGAATGGTTTGCCAACTAATTCTTCTGCATTGGTATAAATACGGACCGGCGTGGCGCGCGGCGCTTTCGGTTTTGCAGGCTCCGCTTTCGGCTGGGGTGCAGTGCTTTGAACGGGTTCGACAGGGGATCTGCTTAACATGGAACAGCCGCTTAGCATGAGTGCTACTAAACAGATCGGTAAAGCACGCATAGTATTTCCTCAATGTATGATCAAAACGTCAATATTGAATCAGGCGCTTGTAAAAATGACAAGACGGGCAAGCGCCCGTCCTGAATGATATTACAAATTGTGGAAACAGCCTAAATATTACCAGCCTTTAACAGCGCCACCGTTAAACACTTTGTTTGCCGCTTCGTAGACTTCATCAGACTGATAAGCCTGGACGAATTTCTTCACGTTCTCTGCGTCTTTGTTGTCTTCACGAGTTACGATCAGGTTAACGTACGGGGAATCTTTATCTTCTACAAAGATGCCATCTTTCGCCGGAGTCAGGCCAATCTGGCTGGCATAGGTGGTGTTGATAACTGCCAGAGCGATTTGCGCGTCGTCCAGAGAACGCGGCAGCTGCGGTGCTTCCAGCTCAACAATTTTCAGATTCTTCGGGTTTTCAACAACATCAAGTACGGTTGGTAACAGACCAACACCATCTTTCAGTTTGATCAAGCCCACTTTTTGCAGCAGCAGCAGCGAACGGCCAAGGTTAGTTGGATCGTTTGGAACGGCAACCTGCGAACCATCCTGCAGTTCATCCAGAGATTTGATCTTCTTGGAGTAACCAGCAATCGGATAAACAAAAGTATTGCCTATCGCTACCAGCTTGTAGCCACGATCTTTCAGTTGCTGATCAAGATACGGTTTGTGCTGGAAGGCGTTGGCGTCGATATCGCCTTTGCTTAATGCTTCGTTCGGCAGAACGTAGTCGTTGAAGGTAACCAGCTCAACGTCCAGACCATATTTGTCTTTCGCAACTTTCTGCGCGACTTCTGCAACCTGCTGTTCGGCACCAACAATCACGCCGACTTTAATGTGGTTTGGATCTTTTTCATCCTGACCGCAGCCTACCAGTGCCAGTGATCCAATCAGGGCTCCCACTGCCGCAAATGTTTTGAATTTGAACGCCATAGCTTATTCCTTCTTCAATTATTTATGTTGTGTTGAACGTTACTTGCGAGTGACAGCCCGGACGATGCGGTCGCCTGCGAACTGAATTAAATAAACCAGAATGACCAGCAATACCAGTACCGTATTCATCACCGTCGCGTTATAGCCGATGTAGCCATACTGATAGCCAATCTGACCCAACCCACCGGCACCGACTGCGCCGCCCATCGCGGAATAACCGACCAGGGTAATCAGGGTGATTGTTGCCGCATTCACCAGACCCGGCAGCGCTTCTGGCAACAGCACTTTACGAACGATTTGCATCGGCGTGGCACCCATTGCACGGGAGGCTTCAATTAACCCGGTTGGGATCTCCAGCAGAGCGTTCTCGACCATACGGGCAATAAACGGTGCTGCACCAACGGTCAGTGGAACAATCGCTGCCTGCAAGCCAATTGATGTACCGACAATAACGCGAGTAAACGGAATCATCCATACCAGCAAGATAATGAACGGGATGGAACGGAAAATGTTCACAATCGCAGAAACGGTACGATACAGCTTTGCGTTAGCAATAATTTGCCCCGGACGCGTGACATAAAGCAGGACGCCAACCGGCAGACCAATCACAAACCCAAAAAAACCGGATACGAAGGTCATTGCCAGCGTTTCCCATACGCCACGAACCAGCAGCCACATCATCGGCTCAGACATAACCCAGTACCTCTACTTTTACATGGTGTTCTTGCAGCCAGGTAATGGCGGCTTGCGTATCTTGTTGTGTACCGTGCATTTCGGTCAGCATGATGCCGAACTTAACGCCACCGGCGTAATCCATCTGCGCGCTAATAATGTTGTTGTTGACGTTGAAACGACGCGCGGTTTCAGAAAGCAGCGGAGCATCGACCGACTGGCCGGTAAACTCCAGGCGCAGCATCGGCACGCAGTCTGCGAATGGCTCCTCTTGCAGACGTTCCTGATAATCTTCCGGGATATCCAGATGCAGAGTCGACTGAATAAATTTCTGCGCCAGCGGCGTTTTCGGATGCGAGAACACTTCACTTACCTTGTCCTGCTCGATCAGTTCACCATTACTGATGACCGCCACGCAATCACAAATACGCTTCACAACGTCCATCTCGTGGGTGATCAACAGAATAGTCAAACCCAGACGGCGGTTAATATCTTTCAACAGTTCGAGAATAGAACGCGTAGTTGCCGGGTCCAGTGCACTGGTGGCTTCATCGCACAGCAACACTTTAGGATTGCTGGCTAAGGCACGGGCAATCGCCACACGCTGTTTCTGTCCACCGGAAAGGTTCGACGGATAGCTATCATGCTTATCGCCAAGGCCAACCAATGACAACAATTCTGTTACGCGACGTTTGATCTCATCTTTCGGTGTGTTGTCCAGTTCCAGCGGCAGCGCCACGTTGCCAAAAACAGTACGCGAAGAGAGTAAGTTAAAATGCTGGAAAATCATGCCAATCTGGCGGCGTGCTTTGGTCAGCTCAGATTCTGACAGCGTGGTCAGTTCCTGGCCATCGACCAGCACGCTACCCTCGGTTGGGCGCTCCAGCAGGTTTACACAACGTATAAGCGTACTCTTACCCGCGCCTGAGGCACCGATAACGCCATAAATTTGTCCAGCTGGCACATGCAGGCTGACGTTGTTCAACGCCTGGATGGTGCGGGTGCCCTGGTGGAACACTTTGGTGATATTGGAAAGTTTTATCATTGATTATTTATTATCGTCATTAAGTTAGTCGTGGCATTTCGACTGCCTGATACGGTCAAAGCCGTCAATGAAATGGATGTTAAGGCATCCAGACGTCTAAATCAATCAGGTTTATGCGAAGAGCACTTTCTTGCAGGTCGAAACATGCGATACTAACGTCACATGCCTTATTAAGGAGCTATAAAAGGTGGCGAAGAGCGTACCCGCAATTTTTCTTGATCGTGACGGCACTATTAATGTCGATCACGGCTATGTTCATGAGATCGATAACTTTGAATTTATCGACGGCGTCATTGACGCCATGCGAGAGCTAAAAAAAATGGGCTTTGCGCTGGTGGTGGTGACCAACCAGTCTGGCATTGCACGCGGTAAATTTACTGAAGCACAGTTTGAAACGCTGACCGAGTGGATGGACTGGTCGCTGGCGGACCGCGATGTCGATCTGGATGGCATCTATTATTGTCCGCATCATCCGCAGGGCAGTGTTGAAGAGTTTCGGCAGGTTTGCGATTGCCGTAAACCACATCCGGGGATGCTTTTGTCAGCACGCGATTATTTGCATATTGATATGGCTGCTTCTTATATGGTGGGCGATAAATTAGAAGATATGCAGGCAGCTGCTGCGGCGAACGTGGGAACAAAAGTATTGGTACGTACGGGTAAATCTATTACGCCTGAAGCAGAAAACGCAGCGGATTGGGTACTAAATAGCCTGGCAGACCTGCCGCAAGCGATAAAAAAGCAGCAAAAACCGGCGTAATGATTAAAAGGTGAGCGGTTGAAACAAAAATGCATTTTTCCGCTTGTCTTCCTGAATCGACTCCCTATAATGCGCCTCCATCGACACGGCAGATGTGAATCACTTCATACCAACTAGCCGGTTCGGTTGAAGAGAAAAATCCTGAAATTCAGGGTTGACTCTGAAAGAGGAAAGCGTAATATGCGCCACCTCGCGACAGAGCGCTAAAGCGCGTCGCAACTGCTCTTTAACAATTTATCAGACAATCTGTGTGGGCACTCGAAGATACGGAT
>NZ_LFHY01000019.1:0-98856 GCF_001660175.1 Escherichia sp. B1147 | reverse complement strand
CGCTAGCTTCAGGTGTTAGTGTCCTTACGGACGTGGGGGTTCAAGTCCCCCCCCTCGCACCAATTATCTTTACTTCCTCTCTTGTTTCTTCTTTGCTTTATCATCCCTGATTCCCGCTCATTATCATCAGCATGACGCCAGAAATAAGCGCCAGGCACGATGGTAGCAAAACGTAATGCCGTAACTGTTTGTGATACAGCATCACCGGCGTCAACACTAATCCCATCAGAATGACAATCCGCCACTGATCCGGCGATAAATCCGCATATGCCAGCCCTGCAATCAGCAATCCCGGCAGCAACACTCCCCAGCCACTGCCCAGCATACGTTGCAACATGGTTTAATCTCTTTCATTGATAATGATAACCAATATCATATGATAATTTTTATCATTTGCAAGCCAGAGAAATCACTTGCTATCGGGTAAACCTATCATTAGTATTAGCAATCATTATCATTTAGATTACTATCACGATTATGACCTATCGTTCCGCAACGCTTTTTGAAGATGTTATCTGGCGAACGCATCTCAAGCCGCAAGATCCGACGCTTGCACAAGCGGTACGTGCGACGATTGCGGAACATCGTCAACATTTGCTGGAGTTTATCCGCCTGGATGAACCCGCCCCGCATAGCGCCATGACGCTGGCGCAATGGTCATCACCGAATGCGTTAAGTTCTCTGCTGTCTGTCTATTCCGATCATATCTACCGCAATCAACCCTTGATGATCCGCGAGAACAAACCGCTGATCTCACTGTGGGCGCAATGGTATATCGGCCTGATGGTACCGCCATTAATGCTGGCATTGCTGACGCAGGATAAAGCGTTAGATCTTTCCCCGGAACATTTCCACGTTGAGTTTCACGAAACCGGGCGCGCCGCCTGTTTCTGGGTCGATGTGTGTGAAGACAAAAACGCAACACCGCATTCACCACAGCAGCGAATGGAAAAGTTAATCAGCCAGGCGCTTGTCCCGGTAGTGCAGGCATTAGAAGCGACAGGTGAAATTAACGGCAAACTCATCTGGAGTAATACCGGTTATTTGATTAACTGGTATCTGACCGAGATGAAGCCGTTGCTCGGCGAGGCGTTAGTTGAATCGCTCCGCCATGCCCTGTTCTTTGAGAAAACGCTTACTACCGGTGAAGATAATCCACTCTGGCGTACCGTGGTGCTGCGCGACGGCCTGCTGGTGCGCCGCACCTGCTGCCAGCGTTATCGCTTACCGGATGTGCAACAGTGTGGGGATTGTACGCTGAAATAAAAACACTGCCGGGAGGATAAACCCGGCATTAAACAGATTAATATGGATGCAACACATTACTTGTTTCTGAAATCCGCATACATAAGAGAATATCTGCGGCCTCCAACAACCCCGCATCAGAACTGACGCCCAGTTTCGACATCACATTAAATTTATGCGCACGGATCGTTTTAATATTGCGTTTAAGCTGCTCGGCAATTTGTGTCATTGAGTAGCCACACGACATAAACCGTAATATTTCCCTCTCCGTCGGACTCAGCGCCCGGCTTTGATTAATGTACCACTGGTTGTTCAGTCGATCGGTCGCCTGACGAACACCATTTAATGAAAGAAACAGCTCCTGGTGAAAAACATCCAGCGTCGATCCTTTACTTAACACACCATCCAAAGGAGAAGGCGACAATGAGCCAATCAACCGTGCTTCAATATCATCATCTGCAATAACCAAACGTCGGGTACGCGGAAATTTAATCGCCAGCTCAGTCAGGCACGATAATCCTTCTCTGCGCTCACTTCTCATGGCAGAAAAAGAAAAAATAACCGCCGCAAATGAAACCCGCGACATAGCATCCTGAAAAGCCTCCTGGCTGGTATACATATAGAGTTTATAAGGATTACCCGCAAACTTTCTGAATAAACTCTCAATACCGATACTGCTCATGACGCATTTTTCTATGAGTGCGACATTTCTCTTCTTAATTCGGTTGTGTTCCATTCCGCGGCATCTCCATAAACAGAAGGCAAGTTAAGTTCCCTTGCCCCCTGTGCGCTATTAATCCATGCATACATCTCAGCGTTACTGTGAATTGCCAGCCGACGCATCGCACTGTTTTTTTGTGCGCTGATGGTTTTATTGCTTTTCTTAAGCAATGAAGCTATTTGGTTGATGCCCCATCCTTTACCTAACAGCCGCAGTACTTTGCGTTCAGAAAGGGTAAGAATCACGGTGCGATAACCAAATTCCTGGATTTCCGGCATTGCAGGCGAAGTCAGCATGGCGCTGATGCGATCGGCATGGACATTACCGGAACGAACGGTCTTGACCAGATTCTCAATGGGCTCGATATCGGACAGCAACGTCGCAGTTGGACACATAAGCAGTTCCACCGCCTGAGAGTACCAGGCTCGCGAAACCATGAAAACCCAATGAATTTCCCGGTATTGTGAGATCAATGAATAGTAATGTTCACAAACAGAACGCGGGTCTTCTGTTTGTCCGGCTAAATCGGCAATAACTAACTCAGCACGACGTAATTGTAATATGGTCAGCTCCTCCGCAGAGGCGCTACTCGTTATATCGTATTCAGGGAGATGAGTCCTCATGACCTCTTTTAACCCTGCCTGCATAACGGGTATTTTACTGATAACAATTCCATTTTTGCAGCATCCTGGCAACATATATCCTCCACATCCACTGTCTATAAATTATGATGGTTTATTCCGGACATTCATCCTTTAAATGATTCCAATAAATTAATAGATTGAGCGGATAATTTATCCTTAGCATTCACTTCATATCAGTTTACCCCAGCCACACAAAAAATCCTTTGTATGTTTCAGGAGACTAGCATCAAATAATAACCTGGAAAAATACCTCTGACACATTTAAAATATCTAAATTGTGTTGTTAGAAATACTTAATCAAAACCCTCAGATTCAATCAGTTTAAGATATCATTTAAAATCACGAATAAAAGTAAAATAAAAAGCCTTTAGTCAGAATATCAAGAAAAAAATCAATAAAAACTGAAGGGTATTTCTTGCCGGGATCCGAAAAGTTGATTTCACCAGCCATTACTCAAACGCGTAAAAATAAAACGACATATTCATTTTAATGATAATATTCATAAAATTATTTATTCAACCCAAAACTCGCATCACCTCCCGTCAGCGAACTAATCACCGCAACCTGGATTAATCAGCGCAATTTTGATCTTAACCAACGTCAAAACAGCCATACTTCGTGATACAAAAGGGTTCTCATTTTTTGAAAAATACGCAACACGTCTATGACAAAGGGCGAGTTATGCAAACTGAGCAACAGCGAGCCGTAACACGGCTTTGTATCCAGTGTGGGTTATTTCTTTTGCAACATGGTGCGGAAAGTGCGTTGGTTGATGAGCTTTCCTCACGACTGGGTCGGGCGTTAGGGATGGACTGCGTCGAAAGTTCTATCTCTTCGAACGCCATAGTGCTGACAACCATTAAAGATGGTCAATGTCTCACATCGACACGTAAAAACCACGATCGCGGCATTAATATGCATGTGGTGACTGAAGTCCAGCACATTGTGATTCTGGCGGAACACCATCTGCTGGATTACAAAGGTGTTGAGAAGCGTTTTAGCCAAATACATCCCCTGCGCTATCCGCGTTGGCTGGTCGCTTTGATGGTGGGACTCTCTTGCGCCTGTTTCTGTAAACTGAATAACGGTGGTTGGGATGGTGCGTTGATTACATTCTTCGCCAGTATGATCGCCATGTATATCCGCCAGCTACTGGCACAACGCCACCTCCATCCACAAATAAACTTTTGCATCACTGCCTTCGCCGCCACCACAATTTCCGGCCTCCTTCTACAACTACCGACATTCAGTCATACGCCTACTGTGGCAATGGCGGCCAGTGTTCTTTTACTGGTACCGGGTTTTCCGTTGATAAATGCTGTAGCCGATATGTTTAAAGGTCATATAAATACCGGACTGGCACGCTGGGCGATTGCCAGTCTGCTGACGCTGGCAACCTGCGTTGGCGTGGTGATGGCACTCACAATTTGGGGGCTACGCGGATGGGTGTGATCGAATTTCTGTTAGCGTTGGCGCAGGATATGATCCTCGCCGCAATTCCTGCGGTCGGCTTTGCGATGGTGTTCAACGTGCCAATCCGGGCATTACGCTGGTGTGCGCTGCTTGGCGCGATGGGTCATGGTTCGCGAATGATTTTAATGACTACCGGACTCAATATTGAGTGGTCGACGTTTATGGCTTCGCTACTGGTCGGTACCATTGGTATTCAGTGGTCGCGCTGGTATCTGGCGCATCCGAAAGTCTTTACCGTGGCAGCCGTTATTCCCATGTTCCCGGGCATCCCGGCGTATACAGCAATGATTTCAGCGGTAAAAATCAGTCAGTTAGGTTACAGCGAGTCGTTAATGATTACCCTGTTAACTAACTTCCTTACAGCTTCATCAATTGTTGGCGCGTTATCCATCGGCCTTTCCGTTCCTGGATTGTGGTTGTACCGCAAGCGCCCCCGCGTATAAAATTGCCTCGCTTAAAGCACATGGATGAGAGGCTGCCTGGCCTCATCCGTGTGTTACTATAAAAGTAATCTCCCTTCTCGTTCATCGTTCCATATTGAGAAACAGTATGTCTTCCAGAGTTTTGACCCCGGACGTCGTTGGTATTGACGCCCTGGTACACGATCACCAAACCGTTCTGGCAAAAGCAGAAGGCGGCATGGTTGCCGTATTTGCCAACAACGCTCCGGCGTTTTATGCCGTTACGCCTGCGCGTCTTGCTGAACTGCTGGCGTTGGAAGAAAAACTGACGCGTCCGGGAAGTGACGTGGCCCTGGACGATCAACTCTATCAGGAACCGCAAGCCGCTCCCGTTGCTGTACCCATGGGTAAATTCGCCATGTACCCAGACTGGCAACCCGATACCGACTTTATCCGTCAGGCGGCATTATGGGGCGTGGCGCTAAGAGAGCCGGTTACCGCCGAAGAACTGGCGTCATTTATTTCTTACTGGCAGGCGGAAGGCAAAGTCTTCCATCATGTGCAGTGGCAACAAAAACTGGCGCGCAGTCTGCAAATCGGCCGTGCCAGCAATGGCGGATTAGCAAAACGAGATGTGAACACAGTCAGTGAACCTGACAGCCAAATTCCACCGGGATTCAGAGGGTAACGATGAAAAACGTTGGCGACCTGATGCAACGTCTGCAAAAAATGATGCCTGCCCATATCAAACCTGCCTTCAAAACGGGTGAAGAACTTTTGGCGTGGCAGAAAGAACAAGGGGCGCTCCGCGCCGCCGCTCTTGAGCGCGAGAATCGGGCGATGAAAATGCAGCGTACCTTTAACCGCTCCGGCATTCGTCCACTGCATCAAAACTGCTCCTTTGAGAACTATCGCGTTGAGTGCGAAGGGCAGATGAATGCGTTGAGCAAAGCGCGCCAGTATGTCGAAGAGTTTGACGGTAACATCGCCAGCTTCATCTTTTCTGGCAAGCCGGGAACCGGCAAAAACCATCTGGCGGCGGCAATCTGCAACGAACTGCTGCTACGCGGCAAATCGGTATTGATAATTACCGTGGCCGATATTATGTCGGCGATGAAAGATACCTTCAGAAATAGCGGTACCAGCGAAGAGCAACTGCTTAACGATCTGAGCAACGTTGATCTGCTGGTGATCGATGAGATCGGCGTGCAGACCGAATCGAAATACGAAAAAGTGATCATCAACCAGATCGTCGATCGCCGCTCTTCTTCCAAACGCCCAACCGGGATGCTGACCAACAGCAATATGGAAGAGATGACCAAGTTACTGGGCGAGCGCGTCATGGATCGTATGCGCCTGGGTAACAGTCTGTGGGTTATTTTTAATTGGGACAGTTATCGTAGCCGGGTAACGGGCAAAGAGTATTAATCCTCCTTTCCGGCGTTATACTGCGACACAATTTCACCTTGAGTAATGATGATGAAAACTGTTAAACACCTGCTGTGCTGTGCCATTGCCGCCAGCGAGTTAAGCACTCAAAATAGCACCTCACAGGGAGGCGGTTGGTCGCTCTCTTCATTAACTAATCTGCTTAGTAGCGGCAACCAGGCGTTAAGCGCAGACAACATGAACAATGCCGCAGGCATTCTGTAATACTGCGCGAAGCAAAAGCTGGCTTCAGTTACCGATGCGGAAAACATCAAAAATCAGGTCCTGGAAAAGCTGGGCCTGAACAACGAAGAGCAGAAAGAAGATACCAACTATCTGGATGGCATTCAGGGTTTGCTAAAAACCAAAGATGGTCAGCAGCTTAATCTGGATAACATCGGTACGACTCCTCTGGCAGAAAAGGTAAAAACCAAAGCCTGCGATCTGGTGTTAAAGCAAGGTCTGAACTTTATTTCCTGATCCGCATAACGCCGCGTTTTAGCTGTTAACAAGCTAACGCGGCCCCTCCCCGCTCTTTTCCCTGTTTCTGGGCGTCTTTCCCTCTGGTATACGGGAAGCTTTCTTGCGCAAAAAAGTCTGTTTATAAACTAATTCCTAACAACATCGCATTTTTTTGACACTAGAATTGCAGCAATATGGCAGCCCCATTACATTGTGTTTCTCAAAAAATCTTAAACATCGGCTAAACAGCCTGGTTTAGTGAGGATCGCCCGTTGTCAGAACTATTCTCTTTCGCCCTGTTTCTCGCCTCTGTGCTGATATACGCATGGAAAGCGGGACGTAACACCTGGTGGTTTGCCGCCACGTTAACGGTGCTGGGGCTATTTGTCGTTTTAAACATTACCCTGTTTGCCAGTGACTATTTTACTGGCGACGGCATTAACGACGCGGTGCTTTATACCTTAACTAACAGCCTGACCGGTGCTGGCGTCAGTAAATATATCCTGCCGGGAGTTGGGATCGTGCTGGCGCTGGCAGTAGTTTTCGGCGCGCTGGGCTGGATCCTACGCCGACGCCGTCATCATCCTCACCATTTTGGCTACAGCCTGCTGGCGCTCTTACTGGCGCTGGGTTCTGTAGACGCCAGCCCGGCGTTTCGCCAGATAACGGAGCTGGTAAAATCCCAGTCACGCGACGGCGATCCTGACTTTGCGGCTTATTATAAAGAACCGTCGAAAACCATCCCTGAGCCAAAACTTAACCTGGTTTATATCTACGGAGAAAGCCTCGAACGCACCTATTTTGACAACAATGCTTTCCCGGATCTCACTCCCGAACTGGGCGCGCTGAAAAATGAAGGGCTGGATTTCAGCCACACGCAGCAGCTGCCGGGAACGGATTACACTATCGCGGGCATGGTGGCTTCTCAATGCGGCATTCCGCTTTTTGCTCCATTCGAAGGCAACGCCTCTGCCTCGGTTTCCAGCTTCTTCCCGCAGAACATTTGTCTTGGCGATATCCTGAAAAACTCAGGTTATCAGAACTATTTTGTGCAAGGGGCTAACCTGCGTTTTGCGGGTAAAGATGTGTTCCTGAAATCACACGGCTTTGACCATTTGTATGGTGCAGAAGAGCTGAAAAGCGTGGTGGCGGACCCGCATTATCGTAACGACTGGGGATTCTACGACGATACCGTGCTGGATGAAGCCTGGAAAAAGTTTGAAGAGCTTTCCCGCTCTGGTCAGCGATTCTCACTGTTTACTCTGACGGTTGATACCCATCACCCGGATGGTTTTATCTCTCGTACCTGTAACCGTAAAAAGTATGACTTTGATGGTAAACCGAACCAGTCATTCAGCGCGGTAAGTTGCAGCCAGGAGAACATCGCCGCGTTTATCGACAAAATCAAAAACTCCCCGTGGTTTAAGGACACCGTTATTGTGGTTTCTTCTGACCACCTGGCGATGAACAACACGGCGTGGAAATACCTTAATAAACAGGATCGTAACAACCTGTTTTTCGTCATCCGTGGCGACAAGCCACAGCAAGAGACGCTGGCGGTGAAACGCAACACCATGGATAACGGCGCGACGGTGCTGGATATTCTGGGCGGCGATAACTTTATTGGCCTTGGGCGTAGTAGCCTCTCTGGTCAATCAATGTCGGAAGTGTTCCTCAACATTAAAGAGAAAGTGCTGGCGTGGAAGCCCGATATCATTCGTCTGTGGAAATTCCCCACCGAGATGAAAGAGTTCACCATCGATCAGAATAAAAACATGATCGCCTTCTCGGGTACCCATTTCCGTCTGCCACTGCTGTTACGCGTGTCAGATAAACGCGTAGAACCACTGCCAGAAAGCGAATATTCTGCACCACTTCGTTTCCAGTTGGCCGATTTCGCTCCGCGCGACAATTTCGTCTGGGTTGATCGCTGCTACAAGATGGCGCAGCTATGGGCGCCGGAGCTGGCACTCTCCACTGACTGGTGTGTTTCCCAGGGGCAGCTTGGTGGCCAGCAAATTGTTCAGCATGTTGATAAAACGACGTGGAAGGGCAAAACCGCATTTAAAGATACCGTCATCGATATGGAACGCTACAAAAGCAATGTCGATACGCTGAAGATTGTTGATAACGATATTCGCTACAAAGCCGACAGTTTCATTTTTAACGTCGCAGGTGCGCCGGAAGAAGTGAAACAGTTTAGCGGGATTTCCCGTCCGGAGTCGTGGGGGCGCTGGTCCAACGCGCAGCTAGGCGATGAAGTGAAAATCGAGTACAAGCATCCGCTGCCGAAGAAATTTGACCTGGTGATTACCGCCAAAGCATACGGCAATAACGCCAGCCGTCCTATTCCGGTACGCGTAGGCAATGAAGAACAAACCCTTGTGCTGGGCAATGAAGTGACCACCACCACACTGCATTTCGATAACCCAACCGATGCCGACACACTGGTAATTGTGCCGCCGGAACCTGTCTCAACCAACGAAGGGAATATCCTCGGACACTCGCCGCGTAAGCTCGGGATCGGCATGGTGGAAATTAAAGTGGTGGAACGTGAAGGGTAATTCCTGACTAATTTGTAGGTTGGATAAGACGCGCAAGCGTCGCATCCAACATTGAGGACATAATGCCGGATGCGACGTAAACGCCTTCTCCGGCCTACAAAACATCATTGAGAAACAGAAAAAAACAGCGCCCAACACTTCCCCGGACGCTGCATGGCAACTTTAATAATCTCGCCTTATCAGAAAGTAATTACACCCTTAATCAACTCACGATTGTTAATCACATCGCGCTCGTAGGTTTCTGCCAGCGTGGCGAACGGATAGCGATGGGTTAACATCATGTCGGCAGTGATTTTCCCTTCCGCCATAAGTCGACCGACTTTAGCGAAATCTTCCGGCGTGGCGTTGCGGCTGCCCATCATCGTCGTTTCTTTTTTATGGAATTCCGGATCAGAGAACTGCAACTCACCTTTAAACAGGCCGACAAATACCACCGTGCCGCCGTGACGAATCAGATTCACGGTGTTATTCATCGCATGTTGATTACCTGTCGCGTCGATCACTTTCTGCGCCAGCGAACCACCAAACTGCGCCCGCAGCTGCGCGTCAAAATCTTCGGCTGATGGGTCCAGCACGGGCAACTCCAGACGCGTTGCCACATGTTCACGGCGCGCCGGACTGGTATCCGCCACCACCACCTGTGCGCCATCGGCTTTAGCGATTGCCGCCGCGCCCAGACCGATTGGCCCCGCCCCGACCACCAGCACCTGCTCGCCGGGAGCAATGGCTGCGCGACGCACCGCATGAGCGCTAATAGCGAAAGGTTCAATCAATGCTGCCGCCTGCGGGTCAATACCGTCTGCGGGCAAAATGTTCGCCACCGGCACGCTCAAATACTCACTAAAACCGCCATCCTGATGCACGCCAATGACTGAAATTTTTTCACAGCAATTGGTACGACCGCTTTTACACGCCGGGCATTGCTGACAGGCAACATAAGGGATCACAACAACTTGCTGACCATTTTTAAGATCAGCAATATTTTTACCCAGCCCAACAATCTCCCCACATATTTCATGGCCTAAAACCCGTGGATAACTAAAAAATGGTTGATTTCCACCCCAGGCATGAATATCGGTACCGCAAATCCCGACAGACTTAATTTTTATTAATGCTTCATTGTCACCCGGAATAGGTATCTCGCGTTGTTTCCAGACTAATTCTTTCGGCTGCTGGCAAATTAAAACATTCATCGTAGACATGATTCGGCTCTCCATTTTTTGTTGCCTTAGATATCAATGAAAATGAAAAATGGCAGCGGAACGGAAAATCTGTTTTGTGAAAACACACGCATAAAAATGTTTTAAATCGGGTTTTAATGGACTCACAAGGAGAAAAATATGAGTCGTTCACAAAATTTACGCCACAATGTGATTAACCAGGTCATTGATGATATAGCGCGGGGTCATATCCCTTCCCCACTTCCATCGCAAAGTGCGCTGGCGGAAATGTACAACATCAGCCGCACTACAGTGCGTCATATTCTCAGCCACTTACGCGAATGCGGCGTCTTAACGCAGGTTGGAAACGACTATGTTATTGCGCGTAAACCTGACCATGATGACGGTTTCGCCTGTACTACCGCTTCAATGAGTGAACAAAACAAAGTGTTTGAGCAGGCTTTTTTCACGATGATAAACCAGCGCCAGTTACGCCCTGGGGAAACTTTTTCTGAACTGCAACTGGCTCGGGCCGCGGGTGTCAGCCCGGTTGTAGTAAGAGAATATCTTTTAAAATTCGGCCGTTATAATCTTATTCAAAGCGAAAAGCGCGGCCAGTGGAGCATGAAGCAATTCGAGCAATCCTACGCTGAGCAGCTGTTTGAGCTACGCGAAATGCTCGAAACACATTCACTTCAGCACTTTCTCAACCTGCCTGATCATGATCCCCGCTGGCTGCAGGCGAAAACCATGCTCGAACGTCATCGGCTACTGCGTGACAACATCGGCAATAGCTTTCGCATGTTCTCGCAACTTGACAGAGATTTTCACTCCTTACTGCTTTCAGCTGCCGACAATATCTTTTTTGATCAATCGCTTGAGATCATCTCAGTCATCTTTCATTTTCACTATCAATGGGACGAAAGCGATCTTAAACAGCGCAATATCATTGCCGTCGATGAGCATATGACCATTCTCAGCGCTCTGATTTGCCGCAGTGACCTTGATGCCACCCTTGCGCTCCGTAACCATTTGAATTCAGCTAAACAATCAATGATTCGATCCATTAATGAGAACACGCGTTATGCTCATTAAGTACGGATTAAAAACAGCAAACTATTAGCGGGTGCACGGTTTTATCAAAAGATAAATACCGGGAAATTCCCGCTTACCTATGCTCACAATCAGTCGACTAAAAATGTTTTTGTGAGCGGTAGTAAAGTCCTAAAACTTTAACCTGCCGTTAATGTCAACCTTGCGTAATGCACAATTACGTAAACAATTAAAATTATAAATACAGGAGTCCGGCGTGGAAAAAGAAAATATCACCCTCGATCCGCGTTCTTCATTTACTCCATCTTCGTCGGCAGATATTCCCGTGCCACCAGATGGATTAGTTCAACGCAGTACCCGAATTAAACGCATTCAAACCACCGCCATGTTGTTATTATTTTTTGCGGCGGTAATCAATTATCTCGACCGCAGTTCGTTGTCGGTAGCAAATTTAACGATTCGTGAAGAATTGGGATTAAGTGCCACCGAAATCGGCGCTTTGCTCTCCGTGTTTTCACTCGCTTACGGGATTGCGCAACTTCCTTGCGGCCCACTATTGGATCGTAAAGGCCCGCGCCTGATGCTGGGACTTGGGATGTTCTTCTGGTCACTGTTCCAGGCAATGTCTGGCATGGTGCACAGCTTTACGCAGTTCGTGTTGGTGCGTATCGGTATGGGAATTGGTGAAGCGCCGATGAACCCATGCGGTGTAAAAGTCATTAATGACTGGTTCAACATCAAAGAGCGCGGACGCCCGATGGGCTTCTTCAACGCAGCTTCTACCATTGGCGTTGCCGTAAGCCCACCGATTCTGGCGGCGATGATGCTGGTGATGGGCTGGCGTGGGATGTTTATTACCATTGGTGTGCTGGGGATTTTTCTCGCCATTGGCTGGTATATGCTCTATCGCAACCGCGAGCACGTAGAACTGACTGCCGTTGAACAAGCTTACCTCAATGCTGGTAGTGTCAATGCCCGCCGAGATCCGCTCAGTTTTGCCGAATGGCGCAGCCTGTTCCGTAACCGCACAATGTGGGGAATGATGCTCGGATTCAGTGGCATCAACTACACTGCGTGGCTGTACCTGGCCTGGCTTCCTGGTTACCTGCAAACAGCCTATAACCTGGATTTAAAAAGCACAGGGTTGATGGCGGCTATCCCTTTCCTGTTTGGGGCTGCCGGGATGCTGGTCAACGGTTACGTTACTGACTGGCTGGTCAAAGGGGGAATGGCTCCGATTAAAAGCCGTAAGATCTGCATTATTGCCGGGATGTTCTGTTCTGCCGCCTTTACGCTGGTCGTACCGCAAGCGACAACATCCATGACAGCGGTTCTGCTGATTGGTATGGCACTGTTCTGTATTCACTTTGCAGGAACATCCTGCTGGGGATTGATCCACGTCGCAGTTGCTTCTCGCATGACTGCGTCGGTGGGCAGTATCCAGAACTTTGCCAGCTTCATCTGCGCCTCTTTCGCGCCGATCATTACTGGTTTTATTGTTGATACCACCCACTCATTCCGTCTGGCACTAATCATCTGCGGTTGCGTCACCGCAGCGGGGGCATTGGCGTACATCTTCCTGGTTCGTCAGCCGATCAACGACCCACGGAAAGATTAATCTCCCTATGCCCGATAACATTTTGCTTATCGGGCATTTTTATGGCGATTAAAATGTTTCCCAGTTCTCCTCGCTATCTGCCACGGCCATTTTACGCGGCGTAGCTGGCGTCACGGTTTTTACCACAGCCGATGTTTCACGCTGCTGTTGCTGCTGTTGCGTCTGCTGAATCCGGAACACTGCCACTGCTTCGGTCAGGCGACTGGCCTGCTCTTCCAGCGCGGCGGCGGCGGCGGCAGACTCCTCCACTAACGCGGCGTTCTGTTGCGTTACCCTATCCATTTCGACAACAGCTAAACCAACCTGATCAATGCCACGGCTTTGCTCATCAGAAGCAGAAGCTATTTCTCCCATAATGTCAGTAACGCGTGTTACGGCGCTGACAATCTCTGTCATGGTTTCCCCGGCACTTTCGACCTGCGTAGATCCGACATCCACTTTACCCACTGAATCTTCAATCAGGCTTTTAATTTCACGGGCCGCCTGGGCGCTACGCTGCGCCAGGTTACGCACTTCCCCCGCAACTACCGCAAAACCACGCCCTTGCTCACCCGCGCGCGCCGCTTCAACCGCCGCGTTTAAAGCCAGAATATTGGTCTGGAAGGCAATACCATCGATAACGCTGATAATATCGGCAATCTTCTGCGAACTGGTTGAGATATCGCGCATCGTCTGCACCACGTTATCCACGACCTTGCCGCCACGTTGCGCGGTTTCAGAAGCACTTAACGCCAGATGACTGGCCTGACGCGCGTTCTCGGCGTTCTGTTTCACCGTTGCAGTCAGCTGCTCCATGCTGGCCGCAGTCTCTTCCAGTGAAGCCGCTTGCTGCTCAGTACGTGATGAGAGATCGTTATTACCCATGGCAATTTCGCTGGCACCGCTATAAATGGCATTAGCGCCGTTACGAACATCTCCGACAGTACGCATCAGTTCACTTTGCATATGGCGCAAACTCTGAGCCAGTTGTCCTACTTCGTTAGAACCATCCACCTCAATGGGTTTTACCAAATCCCCGCCAGCAATATGACAAATGCTTTCGATCAGGCGATTCATTGGTGCTACCAGCGAGGCTTTAATACCAAACCAGACAGCCACGATGACGGCTAACACGACGATCAACACGCCCACCAGCACCCACATCGCCTGGCTGTAGGAAGCATTATTATCGCTGACGGCAATATCGTAGAGACGATCGTTTTGCTCCATATAAGCCATATACAGCTTCTCGAAACCGTCCTGATATCCCTAGGTCGGCTGCTCAAAGAACTCGTTGATTTTGCCTGCACCTAACAGCTGGATCAGCTCCGCCAGCGCATTGTGATAAATATCGTAATTACGTTTGATCTCTGCCGCTGCGGCTGTGCTCTGACGCGGGTCACGCGGCAACGCTTCGTAGTCCACCCAGTTTTTTTCCGCCTGTTTCAGCGAAATACTGGCACTCTGCATCAGCTCGGCAACGGTTGAACCGCTGCCAATATTGTTCTGATCCATCATGTAGCGGATACCCGCACGGTTGAGGGTATTACGTGTCTGCAACAACGCGACCCAGCTGCCATTCAGCGTGGATTGCTGCTGACGAATGGTTTGTAAAACGGAGAAATTTTCTTTGTCATTTTTTAAGGCATTAAAGAACAAACCGCCTGATGTCAGTTGTAAAAGGCCAAAAACGGCCAAAACCAGCAATAAGCTGGTCACGATCTTAATACGTTTTAACATGGTTTCTCTTCCCTCCAGACCGGATACTCAGGTTGTCGGCCTGGCGGTAGAAAACTTTATGATCTGAAGCGGTGTTGAGCGGGTTTTTGTCGCTGTTTACTTACATTTTTTATGAGGGTCACACTCTGGAGCGATTCTTTATGATACAAAGTACCAGTTTTTACTGAATCAGTGATACTCCCATGGCTTATAGCATCGATATCATCTCCTGCATTACCGAACGGTTTATGGCGTTAACCGCCACTGAAAAGCGTATCGCACAATTTATTCTTGATGACGTCTCCGCAGCCGTGGAACTGCCTATCGCCGAGCTGGCGCGGTTAACGCAAACCAGCCAGGCTTCCGTGACACGTTTTGCCCGGGCATTGGGTTGCAAAGATGTCCGCGAACTGAAAGTCAAACTGGCGCAGTCACTGGCTATCGGGCAGCGGTTTATTCTCGATGTACCGGATCTTGACGGTGTTCAGGGGATCTACGAATCAATTATCAGCGTGCTGGAAACGCATCGTCGCTCGTTGGATATGAACGCCATCAGTCAGGCGGTCAGTTGGTTAAGCCAGGCGCGGCAAATTCTTGCATTGGGAACTGGCGGCGGTTCTACCATCTGCTCGCAGGAGATCCAGTACCGTCTGTTCCGCCTGGGATTACCAGTGGTCAGTCAGAACGATTCACTGATGATGAGAATGATGTGCTCTGCGGTTATGCCGCAGGATGTGGTGATAGTTCTTTCTCTCGGTGGTTATACGCCAGAAATCATCGAAAGCGCCGCTATCGCCCGTCAGTACGGCGCTCGAGTTATCGCCATTACGCCTGCACAAACACCACTGGCAGAACAGGTGGATCTGGTATTGCCATTGCTGGTTCAGGAAAGTGATTACATTTTTAAGCCCACGCCTTCCCGTTACGCAATGCTCGCGATGATCGATGTGCTGGCAACAGAGCTGGCTATGGCAAATAAAGCGCAGGCGAAAGATCGCCTGCGGCGGATAAAACTGGCATTAGACAGCCACCGGGGTGGCGCTAACCGCCAGCCACTTGGCGATTAGCACTATCGGTTATGCCTCTTCAGGTTTGGTGATCACGACGCTCTGGTTTTCACGCTCATTGGTGATAATAGCCAGAGCTTCTTCCCGGCTGACCTCGCTTGCTGGCGTTACCAGCGTCACCAGTACGCCAGCGACCAGGCTTCCCAGCACTGACGGAATGCACGGGTTACCCCAGTACGCAAGCCAGTCGGCATTCATCAGCACCACAATTGACATCGCCATACCGCTCACTAACGCCGCCAACGCGCCCTGCCAGTTAAAACGTAGCCAGAAGCGACCGAGAATCGAGCAGATAAACAGCCCGGACATCAGCATCGAAATCATTTTGGTAATGTAGCTGATGATGTCGTTAGAGGTCAGAGCAAAGACCAGCGCCAGGCCAATAACAAAGGTCAACATCCAGCGTGAGTAAGTGATTGCCTTGTTCTCCGGCGGCATTCTGCCGGTAATCATGGTGTAGACATCGCGCATCATAATTGCCACCGCAGCGATGGCATCAGAGCTGGCGGATGACATGGTGGCAGAAAGTCCGGCAATCAGTACCACCAGCCCAAGCAATGGCGGCAGAAAACTGGTGGCGAACAAGAAGGCGTAGTTGCTGTTTTCCAGATTCGGGTTCATGGTGAACGCCGCCATGCCGATAATGGCAGGCAGAATCGAGAAGAACAGATACAACACGCCAGTAATGACAAACGAACGGCGTACAGAAGAAACATCTTTACCCGAGTAAATACGCTGGCGATAGGACGGTGTTGCCAGCACACCTACGCCAATAACCAGCGCCAGCGAAAGCGCAGGCAACACGCCCATTTTATCAATCGCAAACAGGCTCATCGCTTTTGGGTCCATCGCCTGTTCAATCGCACTCCAGCCGCCAACGTGAACAACGGCAAGAATAGCCATTAATATAAAACCAAAGAACAGAATTAATGCCTGAATGGTGTCTGTCCACACTACCGCCGAATAACCACCGATAATAACGTATATCGCAAAAGCTAAGGCGATAATTAATTTTGCTACAGTAAGATCGATACCCGTTGCCCAGGCAAGATACATACTACCACCTAAAATATGCGCTCCCAGCCAACCAATAGAGGCAATAAATATCATCAGGCCGACAATATTTTTAATTAAATGACTCCCGCCAGTATAATAAGAGAGTTCTTCACTCATGGTCATAAAACGTAATTTACGTACTGGAGCAAACAGCCACGCCACCAGCAATATACCTACGGCCCCACCGACGCCATAAAGCATTCCGGCCCAGCCATTGCTGTAGCCAAAGCCTACCGCGCCCATACTGGACCCCGTGCCAACCATCGTGGCAACGGTTGAGCCCAGCGTCAGAAACAGCGGTAGCGAACGCCCGCCCAGCAGAAAATCTTCTCCGCTTTTCTGATTACGAGAAACAAACCAACCAAGCCAAATCATGGCGATGGCATAAATAATAAAGCCGACTAAAAAGATATGACTGTTCATAATTCACATCCTGCCAGTAGAGAGAGAATAATGTAAGGGTTCCCGGAGTGCTGAATGTATTCAGCACTCAATTGCGGTCTATTTTTTTAATTCTTAAATTTATTAGCGGGTCGCGTTATAACAGGTCACATCGACTTCGACTTTACAATCGACAACCAGATCAGCCACACAACAAATACGTGCAGGCGGATTCTCGCCAAAAAATTCTCTGAATACTTTATTAAATGACGGGAAATAGCGGGCGTCGGTCAGGATCACTTTCACGTGAACCACATCCGCCAGGCTATAACCGGCTTCGGTCATGATGTCGACACAGTTTTGGATTGCCAGTCGTGACTGTTCAACGATACCGCCTTCTACCACTTCACCGTTTTTCATTGGTGTTTGCCCGGAGACGTACAACCAGCCGCCCGCCTCAACCGCCCTGGCAAACGGCAAATGCTGCCCACCAGTGCCTGTTCCACCTTCCGTACCGTAACGTTTAATGCTCATATTCACTCCTTAATGTGAGGTCTGGCGGCGCAGGAAACGTCCCGCACGGCCTGTAATCTGTTTATCGCGACCATAGCTCATAACGCCGTTCACCATCACCGCCTCAATGCCATCTGCCGGGCGTTTGGGATCAGAAAAGCTGGCAACATCACGAATGGTTTGTGGATCGAACAACACCAGGTCAGCAAAATAACCGACTTTCACCAGCCCACGCAGGGGCAGACGAAAACGGCTGGCAGAAAGCCCGGTCATTTTGTGGATAGCGGTGGTTAGCGGGAATAAGCCTTCATCACGGCAATAGTGACCCAGCACGCGAGGGAAAGCGCCCCATAAACGCGGATGCGGCATGGGATCATTGGGCAGACCGTCAGAGCCAATCATACTGACCGGATAACTCAACACTCGGCGGACATCGCGCTCATCCATGTTGTAATAGATAGCCCCGGCAGGCATTAGCAGCTTCGCGGCCTCCAGCATACTCATCTGCCAGTCGATGGCGATTTGTGCCAGTGTTTTCCCGGCCTGCTGCGGATGTGTTTGTGACCAGGTGATCACAATATCGAATTCGTCGGTGACTTGTTTGAGATCCAGCGTTGAAGAGCTGGCCGAGTAAGGGTAGACATCGCAGCCAATTTCCTGGTGTTGACGCATTTGGTCAAAAAAGGCCAACGTTTCTTTTGTCCGCCCCCAGTTTTTCGCCCCGGCGCATTTATGGTGGGAAACCACGACAGGCACTTTGCCATGACGCCCAATGCGAAACGCCTCATCCAGGGCATCAAGAATGGGTTCAAATTCAGAACGCAGATGGGTGGTATAAACGCCCTTCTCACCGGCCAGTTCTTCCGCCAGCGCCATCACCTCTTCGGTGGTCGCCTGAAACGCCGTGGCATAGGCCAGCCCGGAACTTAACCCCAGCGCCCCCTGACTCAACGCCAGACGTAAATCAGCACGCATGGCGGCAATTTCATCCGCTGTTGCCGGGCGAAACAGGTCATCCATATGGTTATTACGCAGCGCAGTATGACCAATCAGCGTGCCAACGTTCAGTGATGGCCTGGCTGCTTGCACTGCCTGGGCATAGCTTTCAACGGTGGGATAAATAAAGTGCTCCGCTTCCCCTAACAGATTCATCGGGTCAGGGACTTCGCCTTTCATTTTCGCTGCCGCGGCACTGATCCCGCAGTTGCCGACAATCACAGTGGTGATCCCCTGGCTGATTTTTGGCAGATACTCCGGGATGCGAATAACGTTGATATCGTCATGGGTATGAACGTCGATAAACCCTGGTGCCAGCACCCGTCCTTCACCGTCAATGACCTGCTGCGCCGTAACGTTAAGCGCAGGGGCAATATCGACAATCCGGTCACCTGTTATTGCCACGTCAGCGCGAAATTCAGGGCCGCCACTACCGTCGATAACCGTCACATTTTTGATTAACCAGTCAATCTGCATGTTCGTCACTCCATTTCTGCAATGGTGACAAGTTAACCATTTACAAGGATGAAAAACAGTGGAAAACTACGCAAAACCCAGATGATTTTATGATACTTTTATTCATAAACCATAAGACAAATAAACTAAACATTTATATTTCATTTAGTTACAAATGATACTCACATCCGATACGCTGAAATCTTCAAAAGGTGAATGTTATGAAATACCACTCCGAACCTCTGGTTCCCCATAAATCAGCCCTGATGCAAACGCCCGCAAATATCCTTGCCGAAGATGTTTGTTTACCTACCGCGATCATTAAAAAGCAGGCTCTGGAGAACAACATTGCGTGGATGCAACGCTATGCTGACGCGCGCGGCGTTTCACTGGCACCGCACGGTAAAACCACCATGACGCCGTGGATTTTTCAGGCGCAGCAGGCAGCAGGCGCCTGGGCAATAGGTGTCGGTAGCGCATGGCAGGCTGGTGCAGCAATGGCGAGCGGGATCCTGCGTGTACTGATGGTTAACCAATTGGTCGGCAAGGCGAATATGCAGCTAATCGCCCAGTTGCAACGGCATTACCCGACGGTCGATTTTATCTGCTGCATTGACAGCATTGAGAACGCCCGCGCTTTGTCTGCCTTTTTTGCCAGCCAGCAACAGACGCTGAACGTGATGATTGAGCTGGGTGTTCCCGGCGGGCGCTGTGGTTGCCGCTCAACGGATGCCGCACTGGCACTGGCTGGACAGGCGGCCCAATTACCAGGTTTATGTCTGCGGGGGCTTGAGCTATATGAAGGTGTTTTACACGGCGAAGATCCGCAACCGCAGGTAGAAACACTGCTGCGGGATGCCGCACAACTGGCTTGTGATATGGCTTACCTGGTTGATGGCGAATTTATTCTCACCGGAGCAGGCACGGTCTGGTATGACGTGGTGTGCAACATCTGGCTGGCGGCAGAAAAACCTGATAACTGCCGCATTGTCATTCGCCCAGGCTGTTACATCACCCATGACACAGGGATCTACGACGCGGCACAACAGCAATTGATCGCCCGCGATCCGGTGGCTTGCGATCTGGCAGGCGATCTCACATCTGCGCTGGAGCTGGTGGCTATGGTGCAATCGGTGCCGGAAGCAGATCGGGCGGTAGTTAATTTTGGTAAACGTGATTGCGCCTTCGACGCCGGATTACCGCAACCGGTCGCCCACTATCGCGAGGGTAAATCACTGGCGTTTAATCCTGAGGCTATTCACAGTGTTGGCATTATGGATCAGCACTGCATGTTACAACTGGCTGCCAACAGCGACGTGCAGGTGGGGGATATTCTGGTGTTTGGCACTTCCCATCCGTGCCTGACCTTCGACAAATGGAAAACGTTGTTATTGACTGATGACGACTACAACGTACTGGCAGAGCTGGATACTCTCTTCTAAGAACGCCCCCTTCGGTTAATTATCGAAGGGGCATTTTTATTGTGATCTCAATCACATATTAGCCTAATGAATAATTCTTGCCCAACCGCTCACCGCCATTCCTGACCGCTTACGTCCCTAATATAACCACTCAGTTATTTACCTTACTTTACGCGCGCGTAACTCTGGCAACATCACAGCAGGATAGCGGTCAATTTACCTCCTCAAACGCAACGCAAACCTAGAACGGCTTCGGCCAATGATTAACAAATTACTCTATGGATTTTGGTTTGCAGGAAGGCAGCAAGTGAGGGAATCCCCGGGAGCTTACAAAAGTAAGTGACAGGGGTGAACGAACGCAGTTGCCGCACCTGTAAGCCAAAAGACGACGAGTAAAATGCCAGGTTTTACTATGGATACGAAAAAACTATTCAAGCACATACCCTGGGTGATTCTCGGAATCATCGGTGCATTCTGCCTCGCGGTAGTTGCATTACGTCGGGGGGAGCACGTCAGCGCCCTGTGGATTGTGGTCGCCTCTGTGTCAGTGTATCTGGTGGCTTATCGCTACTACAGTCTGTACATCGCCCAGAAGGTGATGAAACTCGACCCCACGCGCGCGACACCTGCGGTTATTAACAACGACGGTCTGAACTACGTTCCGACCAACCGTTACGTGTTGTTTGGTCACCACTTCGCCGCTATCGCCGGTGCTGGTCCGCTGGTTGGCCCGGTTCTCGCCGCGCAGATGGGCTACCTGCCTGGCACACTGTGGCTGCTGGCGGGGGTAGTGCTGGCCGGTGCGGTTCAGGACTTTATGGTGCTGTTTATCTCCTCTCGCCGTAACGGCGCATCTCTCGGTGAGATGATCAAAGAAGAGATGGGGCCAGTACCGGGAACTATCGCGCTGTTTGGCTGTTTCTTAATCATGATCATCATCCTTGCCGTCCTGGCGCTGATTGTGGTTAAAGCCCTGGCCGAAAGTCCGTGGGGTGTCTTCACCGTTTGCTCAACCGTGCCGATTGCGCTGTTTATGGGTATCTACATGCGCTTTATTCGTCCGGGGCGTGTGGGTGAAGTCTCTGTCATTGGTATCGTGCTGCTGGTCGCTTCTATCTACTTCGGCGGCGTGATTGCTCACGACCCGTACTGGGGTCCGGCACTGACCTTTAAAGACACCACCATTACCTTCGCGCTGATTGGCTATGCGTTTGTTTCCGCACTGCTGCCAGTGTGGCTGATCCTCGCACCGCGCGACTATCTGGCCACCTTCCTGAAAATCGGCGTTATCGTCGGCCTGGCGCTGGGTATCGTCGTGCTGAACCCGGAACTGAAAATGCCTGCGATGACCCAGTACATTGACGGTACTGGCCCGCTGTGGAAAGGCGCTCTGTTCCCGTTCCTGTTCATCACCATCGCCTGTGGTGCAGTGTCTGGCTTCCACGCGCTGATCTCTTCCGGTACAACGCCGAAACTGCTGGCTAACGAAACCGACGCGCGTTTCATTGGCTACGGCGCAATGCTGATGGAGTCCTTCGTGGCGATTATGGCGCTGGTTGCTGCGTCCATCATCGAACCGGGTCTTTACTTCGCGATGAATACCCCGCCTGCGGGTCTTGGCATCACCATGCCTAACCTGCATGAAATGGGTGGCGAGAACGCGCCGATCATCATGGCGCAGCTGAAAGACGTTACCGCACACGCGGCAGCGACCGTCAGCTCCTGGGGCTTCGTGATTTCGCCAGAGCAGATCCTGCAAACCGCGAAAGACATTGGTGAGCCTTCTGTTCTGAACCGTGCAGGTGGTGCGCCGACGCTGGCGGTAGGTATCGCTCATGTGTTCCACAAAGTGCTGCCGATGGCTGACATGGGCTTCTGGTATCACTTCGGTATTCTGTTCGAAGCCCTGTTCATCCTGACCGCGCTGGATGCCGGTACCCGTTCTGGCCGCTTTATGCTGCAGGACCTGCTGGGTAACTTCATCCCGTTCCTGAAAAAAACTGACTCTCTGGTTGCCGGTATCATCGGTACTGCGGGCTGTGTGGGTCTGTGGGGCTACCTGCTGTATCAGGGCGTGGTCGATCCGCTGGGCGGCGTTAAGAGCCTGTGGCCGCTGTTCGGTATCTCTAACCAGATGCTGGCAGCCGTGGCGCTGGTACTGGGCACCGTTGTGCTGATTAAGATGAAGCGCACTCAATACATCTGGGTAACTGTTGTTCCGGCTGTATGGCTGCTTATCTGCACCACCTGGGCGCTGGGCCTGAAACTGTTCAGCACCAACCCGCAGATGGAAGGCTTCTTCTACATGGCAAGCCAGTACAAAGAGAAGATTGCTAACGGTACTGACCTGACGGCGCAGCAGATTGCCAACATGAACCACATCGTTGTGAACAACTACACCAACGCAGGCCTGAGTATTCTGTTCCTGATTGTGGTGTACAGCATCATCTTCTACGGTTTCAAAACCTGGCTTGCGGTGCGTAACAGCGACAAACGTACTGACAAAGAAACACCGTACGTTCCAATCCCGGAAGGCGGCGTGAAGATCTCTTCGCACCACTAACAGGTTGCCTTATCCGGCTTACAAAATGTCTATCGTAGGCCGGATAAGGCGTTTACGCCGCATCCGGCAAATCCTCAGCCCGGACCTTCCGGGCTTTACGCATATCTGGAAGGCAAAATGTTTGGTAACTTAGGACAGGCAAAAAAATATCTCGGCCAGGCGGCGAAGATGTTGATTGGCATTCCAGACTACGACAACTACGTCGAGCATATGAAGACCAACCATCCCGACAAGCCGTACATGAGCTATGAAGAATTCTTCCGCGAACGCCAGAACGCGCGCTACGGCGGCGATGGTAAAGGCGGTATGCGCTGTTGTTAATGGAGAGAGCATGAACCCGATTGCAGTTACCCTACTCACCGGTTTTTTAGGCGCGGGCAAAACCACCCTGCTGCGCCATATTCTTAACGAACAGCACGGCTACAAGATTGCCGTGATTGAAAACGAATTCGGCGAAGTCTCCGTTGATGATCAATTAATTGGCGACCGCGCCACGCAGATCAAAACGCTGACCAACGGCTGCATCTGTTGTTCGCGCTCCAACGAGCTGGAGGACGCGCTACTTGACCTGCTGGACAATCTCGACAAGGGCAATATTCAGTTCGACCGTCTGGTCATTGAATGCACCGGCATGGCCGACCCCGGCCCGATTATTCAGACTTTTTTCTCCCATGAGGTTTTATGCCAGCGCTACCTGCTGGACGGCGTGATTGCGCTGGTGGATGCGGTACATGCCGATGAGCAGATGAACCAGTTCACCATCGCCCAGTCCCAGGTTGGCTACGCCGACCGTATTCTGCTGACTAAAACCGACGTCGCTGGCGAAGCAGAAAAACTGCGTGAACGACTGGCGCGCATCAACGCCCGTGCACCGGTCTACACCGTCACCCACGGCGATATCGACCTGGGTCTGCTGTTCAACACCAATGGTTTTATGCTGGAAGAGAACGTCGTCAGCACCAAACCGCGTTTCCACTTTATCGCGGATAAACAAAACGATATTTCATCGATTGTGGTGGAACTGGATTACCCGGTAGATATCAGCGAAGTTTCCCGGGTGATGGAAAACCTGCTGCTGGAGTCGGCAGATAAACTGCTGCGTTACAAAGGGATGCTGTGGATTGACGGCGAACCTAACCGCCTGCTGTTCCAGGGCGTCCAGCGCCTCTACAGCGCCGACTGGGACCGCCCGTGGGGCGATGAAAAACCGCATAGCACAATGGTGTTTATCGGGATTCAGTTGCCGGAGGAAGAGATAAGGGCGGCGTTTGCGGGGTTGAGGAAGTAAGAGCTGGTAGGCCGGATAAGCGCAGCGCATCCGGCCTGATATTTCACTCAAAATAGTCCATATCCAGTTTCGGCACCTTCAACAAACGTGAAGAAACCCCTACTTCGTTTTCGATCATTAAGTGCACCAGGCGTTCCCCATCAACCAGCACCATCCCCTCGACGGATTGGGCAAAGTCACGAGCCTGCGACGTAAATCCAGAAGTGGTAATAAACACCCCACGTTTCGCTTTTTGCCCAGCCAGTGCACCATAAAACGCCTGTAATTCTGGCCTGCCTACGGTGTTCTGCCAACGTTTTGCCTGAACATAAACTTTCTCCAGGCCCAGTTTATCAAGCGAGATTACACCATCAATACCACCATCTCCGGTACCGCCAACACGCTGCAAATCATCACGGTGGCCGCCATACCCCAGGCGATGCAAAACATCCAGAACAATAACTTCAAAGCGCGAAGGAGAAACCTGCAATAAGTTTTCCAGAACCTCATCAGCCACTGCATCGCGAAGCTCCTTTAGCGCCTGATCTAACCGATCGTCCGGGCTGCTCTTTGCCAGTTCTTCATGATCGGGAGTGTCGGCTTTTGGCTCTAAATCGACGGCATCCGGCTGTGACTTGAGTTTGACATTCGTAAAATCGAAGGCCAGATGGTTTGTCTCCTGCTCCGTCATTGGCTGGGGATGAGACGCAACCCAGTCAAAACCAGCGGGGGTTAGACACCATTTGCCACGCGACAAACTCTGCGACAACCCGGCACGTTTTAAACGGTCATGCGCCCAGCCTGCACGATTTTTATAAACAAGTTGTCCGCTGGTAATGACTTTTGCTCGCTGGCTGTCATCCAGCCCTAATGCATCCGCAGCAGCCTCGTGAACATCACGTGCGGCTGCACCTTCCGGTTTTGTCGCCAGGTAACGCAGAACAGGTTCAATAAATTTGTCATAGGTAGGGACCGTCATAGTACATCCTTGCAGAATCAGGTAGATGTTTTTCAGCTACTATAGCACTACCAAAATAGACGAACACTTTAGAAATGAGTCAGTTGCTGTGACTCCGGTCATTGCCCGGGAAGGTACAGAAAGTTAAGATAAGACGTTATGGGCCTTAAATATTTGGACAGGCCCACACTGCAATGGATTAATAAGAATGATGAATAAATCCAATTTTGAATTCCTGAAGGGTGTCAACGACTTCACTTATGCCATCGCCTGTGCGGCGGAAAATAACTACCCGGATGATCCCAACACGACGCTGATTAAAATGCGTATGTTTGGAGAAGCCACAGCAAAACATCTTGGTCTGTTACTCAACATCCCCCCTTGTGAGAATCAACACGATCTCCTGCGCGAACTCGGCAAAATCGCCTTCGTTGATGACAACATCCTCTCTGTATTCCACAAATTACGCCGCATTGGTAACCAGGCGGTGCACGAATATCATAACGATCTCGACGATGCCCAGATGTGCCTGCGGCTCGGCTTCCGTCTGGCTGTCTGGTACTACCGTCTGGTCACCAAAGATTATGACTTCCCGGTGCCGGTGTTTGTGTTGCCGGAACGTGGTGAAAACCTCTATCACCAGGAAGTGTTGACGCTAAAACAACAGCTTGAACAGCAGGCGCGAGAAAAAGCGCAGACTCAGGCTGAAGTCGAAGCGCAGCAGCAGAAACTGGTTGCCCTGAACGGCTATATCGCCATTCTGGAAGGCAAACAACAGGAAACCGAAGCGCAAACCCAGGCTCGCCTTGCGGCACTGGAAGCACAGCTCGCCGAGAAGAACGCGGAGCTGGCCAAACAGACCGAACAGGAACGTAAGGCTTACCACAAAGAAATTACCGATCAGGCCATCAAGCGCACACTCAACCTTAGCGAAGAAGAGAGCCGCTTCCTGATTGATGCCCAACTGCGTAAAGCGGGCTGGCAGGCCGACAGTAAAGCCCTGCGCTTCTCCAAAGGCGCACGCCCTGAACCCGGCGTCAATAAAGCCATTGCCGAATGGCCGACCGGGATAGATGAAACGGGTAAACAGGGCTTTGCGGATTATGTACTGTTTGTCGGCCTCAAGCCTATCGCAGTGGTAGAGGCGAAACGTAACAATATCGACGTTCCCGCCAAGCTCAATGAGTCTTATCGCTACAGTAAATGTTTCGATAATGGCTTCCTGCGGGAAACCTTGCTTGAGCACTACTCACCGGATGAAGTGCATGAAGCGGTGCCAGAGTATGAAACCAGCTGGCAGGACACCAGCGGCCAACAACGGTTTAAAATCCCCTTCTGCTACTCGACCAACGGGCGCGAATACCGCGCAGCGATGAAGACTAAAAGCGGCATCTGGTATCGCGACGTGCGTGATACCCGCAATATGTCGAAAGCCTTACCCGAGTGGCATCGCCCGGAAGAGCTGCTGGAAATGCTCGGCAGCGAACCGCAAAAACAGAATCAGTGGTTTGCCGATAACCCTGGCATGAGCGAGCTGGGCTTGCGTTATTATCAGGAAGATGCCGTCCGCGCGGTTGAAAAGGCAATCGTCAAGGGTCAACAAGAAATCCTGCTGGCGATGGCGACGGGTACTGGTAAAACCCGCACCGCAATTGCCATGATGTTCCGCCTGATCCAGTCCCAGCGTTTTAAACGCATTCTCTTCCTTGTCGATCGCCGTTCTCTTGGCGAGCAGGCGCTGGGGGCGTTTGAAGATACGCGTATTAACGGCGACACCTTTAACAGCATTTTCGACATTAAAGGTCTGACGGATAAATTCCCGGAAGACAGCACCAAAATTCACGTTGCCACCGTACAGTCGCTGGTGAAACGCACCCTGCAATCAGATGAACCGATGCCGGTGGCCCGTTACGACTGTATCGTCGTCGATGAAGCGCATCGCGGCTATATTCTCGATAAAGAGCAGACCGAAGGCGAACTGCAGTTCCGCAGTCAGCTGGATTACGTTTCTGCCTACCGTCGCATTCTCGATCACTTCGATGCGGTAAAAATCGCCCTCACCGCCACCCCGGCGCTGCATACGGTGCAGATTTTCGGCGAGCCTGTTTACCGTTATACCTACCGTACCGCGGTTATCGACGGTTTTCTGATCGACCAGGATCCGCCTATTCAGATCACCACCCGCAACGCGCAGGAGGGGGTTTATCTCTCCAAAGGCGAGCAGGTAGAGCGCATCAGCCCGCAGGGAGAAGTGATCAACGACACCCTGGAAGACGATCAGGATTTTGAGGTCGCCGACTTTAACCGTGGCCTGGTGATCCCGGCGTTTAACCGCGCCGTCTGTAACGAGCTCACCAATTACCTTGACCCGACCGGGTCACAAAAAACGCTGGTCTTCTGCGTCACCAATGCTCATGCCGATATGGTGGTGGAAGAGCTGCGTACCGCGTTCAAGAAAAAGTATCCGCAACTGGAGCACGACGCGATCATCAAGATCACCGGTGATGCCGATAAAGACGCGCGCAAAGTGCAGACCATGATCACCCGCTTCAATAAAGAGCGGCTGCCCAATATCGTGGTAACCGTCGACCTGCTGACGACCGGCGTCGATATTCCGTCGATCTGTAACATCGTGTTCCTGCGTAAAGTACGCAGCCGCATTCTGTACGAGCAGATGAAAGGCCGCGCCACGCGCTTATGCCCGGACGTGAATAAAACCAGCTTTAAGATTTTCGACTGTGTCGATATCTACAGCACGCTGGAGAGCGTCGACACCATGCGTCCGGTAGTGGTGCGCCCGAAGGTGGAACTGCAAACGCTGGTCAACGAAATTACCGATTCAGAAACCTATAAAATCACCGAAGCGGATGGCCGCAGCTTTGCCGAGCACAGCCATGAACAACTGGTGGCGAAGCTCCAGCGCATCATCGGTCTGGCCACGTTTAACCGTGACCGCAGCGAAACGATAGATAAACAGGTGCGTCGTCTGGATGAGCTATGCCAGGACGCGGCGGGGGTGAACTTTAACGGCTTCGCCTCACGCCTGCGGGATAAAGGGCCGCACTGGAGCGCCGAAGTCTTTAATAAACTGCCTGGCTTTATTGCCCGTCTGGAAAAGCTGAAAACTGACATCAACAACCTGAATGATGCGCCGATCTTCCTCGATATCGACGATGAGGTGGTGAGCGTAAAATCGCTGTACGGTGATTACGACACGCCGCAGGATTTCCTCGAAGCCTTTGACTCGCTGGTGCAACGTTCCCCGAACGCACAACCGGCATTGCAGGTGGTGATTAATCGCCCGCGCGATCTCACCCGTAAAGGGCTGGTCGAGCTACAGGAGTGGTTTGACCGCCAGCACTTTGAGGAATCTTCCCTGCGCAAAGCGTGGAAAGAGACGCGCAATGAAGATATCGCCGCCCGGCTGATTGGACATATTCGCCGCGCTGCGGTGGGCGATGCACTGAAACCATTTGAGGAACGTGTCGATCACGCACTGACGCGCATTAAGGGCGAAAACGACTGGAGCAGCGAGCAATTAAACTGGCTCGATCGTTTAGCGCAGGCGCTGAAAGAGAAAGTGGTGCTCGACGACGATGTCTTCAAAACTGGCAACTTCCACCGCCGTGGCGGGAAGGCAATGCTGCAAAGAACCTTTGACGATAATCTCGACAACCTGCTCGATAAATTCAGCGATTATATCTGGGACGAGCTGGCCTGACACGTATACACTTCATCCTTCAGGCTGCCTCTGCGTTGGCTGCGCTCGTTCACCCAGGTCACGTACTTCTGTACGCTCCCGGGGATTCACTCGCTTGCCACCTTGATGCAACCTGAATGATTTTGTGTATATTACCCCCGGCAATTTCTTTTTCTGCGGCCCCAAACAATGCGGGCCGCTGCTTAATTTACGGAACTCACAATGAACAATAACGATCTGGTCGCCAAGCTGTGGAAGCTGTGCGACAACCTGCGCGATGGCGGCGTTTCCTATCAAAACTACGTCAATGAACTCGCCTCGCTGCTGTTTTTGAAAATGTGTAAAGAAACCGGACAGGAAGCGGAATACCTGCCAGAAGGCTACCGCTGGGATGACCTGAAATCCCGTATCGGCCAGGAGCAGTTGCAGTTCTACCGTAACCTGCTGGTGCATCTGGGCGCCGACAATCAAAAGCTGGTGCAGGCGGTGTTCCAGAACGTCAACACCACCATTACCCAGCCGAAACAGTTGACCGAACTGGTCAGCAATATGGATTCACTGGACTGGTACAACGGCGCACACGGTAAGTCGCGCGATGACTTCGGCGATATGTACGAAGGTCTGTTGCAAAAGAACGCGAATGAAACCAAGTCTGGCGCGGGCCAGTACTTCACCCCGCGTCCGCTGATTAAAACCATTATTCATCTGCTGAAACCGCAGCCGCGTGAAGTGGTACAGGACCCGGCAGCAGGTACAGCGGGCTTTTTGATTGAAGCCGACCGCTACGTTAAGTCGCAGACTAACGATCTGGACGACCTTGATGGCGACACGCAGGATTTCCAGATCCACCGCGCGTTTATCGGCCTCGAACTGGTGCCCGGCACCCGTCGTCTGGCGCTGATGAACTGCCTGCTGCACGATATTGAAGGCAACCTCGACCACGGCGGCGCAATCCGTCTGGGCAACACCCTGGGCAGCGACGGCGAAAACCTGCCGAAGGCGCATATTGTCGCCACTAACCCGCCGTTTGGCAGCGCCGCAGGCACCAACATTACCCGCACCTTTGTTCACCCGACCAGCAACAAACAGTTGTGCTTTATGCAGCATATTATCGAAACGCTGCACCCCGGCGGTCGTGCGGCGGTCGTGGTGCCGGATAACGTGCTGTTTGAAGGCGGTAAAGGCACCGACATTCGTCGTGACCTGATGGATAAGTGTCATCTGCACACCATCCTGCGTCTGCCGACCGGTATTTTTTACGCGCAGGGCGTGAAAACCAACGTACTGTTCTTTACCAAAGGGACGGTGGCGAACCCAAATCAGGATAAGAACTGTACCGACGACGTGTGGGTGTACGACCTGCGTACCAATATGCCGAGTTTTGGTAAACGCACGCCGTTTACCGACGAGCATTTGCAGCCGTTTGAGCGCGTGTATGGCGAAGACCCACACGGTTTAAGCCCGCGCACTGAAGGGGAATGGAGTTTTAACGCCGAAGAGACGGAAGTTGCCGACAGCGAAGAGAACAAAAATACCGATCAGCATCTGGCTACCAGCCGCTGGCGCAAGTTCAGCCGCGAGTGGATCCGCACAGCGAAATCCGATTCGCTGGATATCTCCTGGCTGAAAGATAAAGACAGTATTGATGCCGACAGCCTGCCGGAGCCGGATGTATTAGCGGCAGAAGCGATGGGCGAACTGGTACAGGCGCTGGGCGAACTGGATGCGCTGATGCGTGAACTGGGAGCGAGCGATGAGGCGGATTTGCAGCGTCAGTTACTGGAAGAAGCGTTTGGTGGGGTGAAATAATGTCACTTGGATATATTTCAGGTTCTTTACCTCAGGAGTGGGAAACACCTTTTTTGAAAGATATGGTATACCCAAAACAATGGAAAACTATATCTGTAAAAGATCTTACTCCCTGTGGTTATACTGTATATGGTGCAAATGGGAAAATAGGATTTTATAGCGAATACACACATGAGAATCCGACCATTATGTTAACTTGCCGTGGGGCAACCTGTGGCAATATTCATATATCCGAGCCATTTTCTTATATAAATGGCAATGCGATGGCTTTAGACAATCAGCCAATAAATTTAATAGGCCTACATTTTCTAAAATACGCACTTCAAGCAAGAGGCTTAGAAGATGCGATTTCAGGTTCAGCCCAGCCACAAATAACCAGACAAGGTTTAGAAAAGGTTCAGGTGCCTCTTCCCCCTCTGGCAGAACAAAAAATCATTGCTGAAAAACTTGATACGCTGCTGGCGCAGGTAGACAGCACCAAAGCACGTCTTGAGCAAATCCCACAAATCCTGAAACGTTTTCGTCAGGCGGTATTGGCGACTGCAATAAAAGGAAATTTAACAGAAGAATGGAGGGATAGCTTAAAAATTTCTCCGCCTGTTTTTATAACCTTAGAAGAGTTGATTCAAAGTATAGATCAAGGCTGGAGTCCGAAATGTGAAAATCATCCAGCTAATGAGTACGAATGGGGTGTAATAAAAACCACGGCTATACAACCAGGATACTTCGTAAGCAAAGGGAACAAAAAATTACCTGAATCTCTTACACCAAGATTTCATTTATCACTAAAAGCTGATGATATTTTAATAACCAGGGCTGGGCCTCGAGTAAGGTGTGGAGTTACTTGTATTGTTGATAAAGATTATCCATACTTAATGATATGCGATAAAGTCTACAGGGTTCGTGTACAACCGAACAAAATATCCAGTAAGTTTCTAAACTGGTGTCTAAATTCACCTCAGTATTTAGATATCATTGAGAAAATAAAAACTGGTACATCTGATAGCGGTATGAATTTAACCCAAAAGAAATTTTTAGCACTATTGATTAATGTTCCCAATATTACCGAACAACACGAAATCGTTCGCCGCGTCGAGCAACTCTTCGCCTACGCCGACACCATAGAAAAACAGGTCAACAACGCCCTGGCCCGCGTCAACAACCTGACGCAATCCATCCTGGCAAAAGCGTTCCGTGGTGAACTCACCGCCCAGTGGCGGGCCGAAAACCCGGAATTAATCAGCGGAGAAAACAGCGCCGCCGCGTTGCTGGAAAAAATCAAAGCTGAACGCGCAGCCAGCGGGGGTAAAAAAGCCTCGCGTAAAAAATCCTGATCATTATTTTCTGGCGCACCTTTCCGGTGCGCTTTTTATTATTTCATGCCAATCATAACTCACATAAATATATTTAAATCATTCCAGAAACTGCCCATTTTATTCTATTTTTAGCTGGACTTTCCCTGTATTTACTGATGATATATCCAGGTATTTAGCGCGGTGCGGATGTGCGCCAACACACCCGCACCGCTCATCACAATCCCTATTTCTAAGGAATAGTAATCATGACTGACACGCATTCTATTGCACAACCGTTCGAAGCAGAAGTCTCCCCGGCAAATAACCGTCAATTAACCGTGAGTTATGCGAGTCGCTACCCGGATTACAGCCGTATTGCCGCCATCACCCTGAAAGGTCAGTGGCTGGAAGCCGCCGGTTTTGCCACCGGTACGGCAGTAGACGTCAAAGTGATGGAAGGCTGTATTGTCCTCACCGCCCAACCCCCCGCCGCCGAAGAGAGCGAACTGATGCAGTCGCTGCGCCAGGTGTGCAAGCTGTCGGCGCGTAAACAAAAGCAGGTGCAGGAGTTTATTGGGGTGATTGCGGGTAAACAGAAAGTTGCATGAATGGAAAAACGCTCCCGACACGACGTCGGGAGCGGTTCATCATCAGGAGGCGATCACCTCCACCAGCACATCCGTTGCCCAGCTCTCTTCGCTGTTGGCCACATTTCCTTCATTGCAGGCCTGAGCCATTTTGACTAACTGGAAAGAAACGTCATCGCTGAAGTCAAAGTAATGCCATTTCGATGCAAAGTTGATACGCCAGTAGCCCATCCCCTGATCGAAGCGGATCTTCAAAACCTGATCATCCTCAAAAGTCACCGTCAGTTTACGATGGTGAGGGATATCACGCGGCGAATCGAACACCGTCAGTTCTACCGGCCTGCCCAGCGCAGCAGCAAACCACTGATCAGCGAAATCCTGAAAATCCGCTATGCTCATCCAGTCATGGAAAGGCCGGTTACCGGGGCGATCTTTATCTTTAAACAGCGTATCCAGCATCACTTCAGCGCCATCGGTCAGCTTTGTTTTTAGCGGTTTCAGAATTGACCCCAACAACGCCAGCGCAACCGGGTTTTGCAGATAGCGATCGGTATAGTGAACGCCGGTAATTCGCATATTTTTCATCAGTGACTGCGCTTCTTCATGGTCGTTAAACAGCACGTCCCAGAAGCGTTGTCCGAACTGCGAAAGTGGCCCATTCAACTGTTTGTGGATCTGAATGTCTTTGACCCGCTCCACAGCGTTGGCGGCTTTAGCCGGCAGAATAAACTCGCTCAGTTGTACCGTTTTATAACCGAGACTACGCACCACCAGTTCGTCATTCAGGTGCCACTCCGGCCCCGGAATCGTTGCCTGCTGGCTGCGAGAGGCCAGCGTCATCACGCGATCGGCAAAGGTGACCTGGGCAACGATCGGTAATTGCAGCTCCTGCTCAACATGGCACAGCCGCACACCCAGCGCAGTAAATTGCGAAAGTTCATGCAACAGATCCGGGTCATCCACTCCCGCAGGGATAACAAGATCGACCTCGACGTTGTCTTTTAGCCGATAGCTCTGAATAGCCGCGCGGAACTGACGGGCGTATAAATCCCACTCATTGGGCGCGCCGGTCATCCACAGGGTAAGCTTTTCAGCACCTTCGTTAATCGCCCGGCGAATCGTATCGCCAATAGCGCCAGGGCAGTAGCGGGCATCCGGCAGCGAGAATGTCTCTTCATCCGGTAAACCGATGTAATACGTGAAGTCATCGCCAAGCCAGGCCAGTGCCGCTTTGCGGTCCAGCAAATCGTGATCGTGGCGAGTCTGGGAATCAAGCAGGCATTCACTACATGCAGTATCACAATGGCGGCAGCCTAACTGTTTCACCATTCCCTGCAATATGGCTTCAATGTGTACCGGTGCACTGGAGGCAAAACCTGCACCACCGCTGATCACATCATAAAGCTGAACGGCTAATACCGATTGCCCATCCTCCAGTCTGACCGGACGTACAGAATAGCCGAGTTCTGCGGCGGAGATACCCAGAACGCCCGCCAGCGCCTGACGCAGAGCAACCGCCAGAGTCATGGCGACAATCCGACCCTCCTCTGTGTTATCTGGCAGATACTCGCCGTTTTGCGGTTTGCGCAGAACCATTTCAAAGACATCGGTGCGCGCCAGTGCGCCCAGGGTGACGTTCTTCATGAGTGCCGTCGAACCTGGGCAAATCAGACGATGATTCTGGCTGTCGCGGTCCGCTTTACCCGGACGCGGTGGATAGTGAGCTTCCATACTTTTCGGCGCATCATTTTCATTCAGCATCGACTCCGCACGGCCACAGCTCAGACACAATGCATAACCGTGTCCACCTTCCCCCAGACTTTGCTGGAAAACATGCCCATCAGCCCCAGAAGCCATATAACCCATTAGCGGGTTAGGTAACGGTACGGGCTCTGCTTTAACAAAGACCCAGGCGGGGACAACCGGGACGAATTTCATGGTTTCAATATTGTTCGTTACCGGAGCGTGTGCATCGGTGACAAACCCGGCAGGCTGCAGCACCTGACGGCGATTATTCATGATTATTTTTTCGCCACAGGCGCTATTGGAGCAAAAGAGCATCCCGGAACTGCTCATCCCCTCTTCATAGCCAATGGTCCCGCATTTGTGACAGCGCCAGGCGCAATCCAGACGCTGGGCTTCATTGGTATCGGCATTGATATTGTGCCAATGCAGTGAGACACCGGCAGAGCGGAAGACACGGCCATCAAGAATGATCTCTGCTCCCGGCGCATATTCACGAATGGCAACACCGAGGTTACGGGAAGGTAATCCTTTATAACGGGAGACGTTATCTTCACGGTCCTTTTTATCACGACTTTTCTGCGATTTTTCGCGGATATAATCTTCCATCGTGAAGTTATCAAACGTCACTACATCTGTCGGGAAGCCGTATCCCGGCAGGAAGGTTCTGGCAGCCAGGTCGCGCAGCAGATACTCGCCACAGTGCCGTTTCTTCTCCAGCTCTATGCGCTTACGATAAGGCGTTTGCGGCTGCGACTCACGCTCCTGGGCCACGAGATCGCGATAAACGGAGAGCCACCGCTGTTGCAGGAAGGTGATCGCGTTGATTGTTTTATCCCGCAGATGTTCGGCTCTTGCGCCATGCAACGCCGTACCTTTCACCAGCCGTTCCAGCGCCGTGTCGATATCAAGAACCGGGCGTTCCAGCCAGATTTTAAAGCGTTCGCATTTTGATTGCCCGTCATCTTCACCGAAAAACCAGAGGCTATCGAGGCTGGTTTTCTCTTTATCGGTTTCGCCAATAACGTTACATAAAAAGTCGGACAGTAATAATGCATTGACGTGACGTTGCACCAGTCGAGCGGAGTTCATCGCGACCATGGGTGCCGGGATCATGGTTTCAAATGGCCAGAGCGGGTTGGCAAAAACCTGCTGGTCGTGTGGGTTACCTTTACATAGGGTGTAAGAGATCGCACGCGACTCTTTACTACGCCCGGCTCGCCCGGCGCGCTGTAAATAGTTGGCCGGATGTGGCGGAACGTTGTTCATGACCACCGCAGTAATGCCCCCGATATCAACCCCCATTTCCATGGTGGTTGAACAGTTGAGAACATTAAGTTGCCCATTCTTGAACATCTTTTCATAGCTTTGCAGGCGCTCTGAAGACTGCTGGGCTGAGTGCTCGGCTGTACGGTAGTAGAAGCCGCCTTCCACGACACGATCGTTAATATCTGTCCAGACGTTTTCTGACCGCAATTGTGCGATCAGCGGATCATTGCTGACCCAGTCGCGTGCTTTTGCCAGACCCTCTGCGTAGTCTTCCTGTGAACGATCCAGCTTCCAGATTTCCGGCATGGTGACTTTCTGCGCGACAAAACTGTCATATTGCACCTGGGTAAGATGCTCGAACGAAATATGGGTAGGCAGATAAGGGGTTAAGCCTTTAAAAGCCGTATCCAGGATTTTATTGGTTACCGGGCAAATCCAGGCATCCGTGATTAAAGAAAAAGTCATATGCTCTTTCGGTAAATAAAAACGGTTGCCATCGGGTTTCAGTACTGCAAGCGGTCCGGTAAGTTGGGCCCATGCTTCTTTCAGCCATGTATTGATAATATCAATAGTCGCCGTATTGACGGTTTTGAATCCGGCTCCCAGCATCAGCAACTTCGCTAAACGATGGGTTATATTGCCATTACGAATTTGAGGCCAGCGTCTGTTCTGATTATCTTCAGGATCTTTTGATTCCGGGTTACGGACGAATTTTGATGAAAAACGGCTACCGATCCAGTTTTTCAGCTCATCATCCAACTGTGTGAAGTTACTCTCACGAACGTAATGATCCAGCGTAACTTTGAGAAAATCGCGCCAGTCATCCAGCGTTAATTCCCTTTCCTGCCAGTGCAGAGGGATCTTATGTATTTTCTCCAGTCCCAGGTAACCAACCTGAACCAGCCCTTGTGTTTCCAAGCTGTTAGTCCGTTTAGGGCGGCGCATGAATTCCCGGAACAACAACATTTCCGAAAGCTTTAGAGGCCCGCCGTTTTCATTAAACACTTCAGGCTTAAGATAATGGTTATATTGCAGAACCGGCCCGCGGATATCGGCTCTCTCTTTAAGCTCGTTAACCATTTCTGTCCAGGTTCGGGATACCAGAATAGTCGCGGCTTTCCCACCGGTTGCAGCCTGATAAGCCTGTTCAAGCTGTTCAGCCTGCGCTTGCGACAATTTAGCCTGGTCCGGCAATCCCCAGCTTCGATATTCTTCTGCCTGCTCACGGGCTTGCTTCGCCCTGGCCGCTAATTTTTCCAAATCGGCATTGGCATTCGGCGCTGTGGACGTTTGTGTCCGTTGATGCCAGCTCAGAATTTCGACTACGCTTCCACGTAAGCGGCTGCGTTCTGCTTCTTGCTGCATACGCACCGCCATTCGGGCTGTACCTTGTCGACTGTCCGTAAAAGTAATGAGTCGACGTCCTCGCCCTGGCAACGAATCTGGTCCGACGCCCTCTTTGCCTTCATCACTGGTAAAGTCCTGACAATACTCAAGAACGGTGGGCACGATGTTAGTAACGTAAAATGGCCCTCCTAATAATGCACGCCGGAAGGGTTGTTTCCCACTCATGCCTCTGTAGCCACAGCCACTGGCGCTACAAACCTGTTCAATATCATTAATAATCAGCGGAATGCTGTCATTGTTAATAACGCCAATACGGCGCGTCTGACGGTCGAGGCGTTGTAGGGTATAACCTGCCTCACTGCTTTCTCCTGCGGCAATAATCAACGGAGGCTGGAAACTGTTCTCTTTTTCGACTTTTTCCTCTGTCGCGTCATGTTCAACAGGTACTTCATCCTGCAGAGAGAATTCATCGCCACCTTTATTTTCCCATTGGACAAGTTTGCCCTTTTTGTCCCGCGCCAGAAGATGAGGCTCATTACAATCATTACAGAACGCCACTTCATAGACAGGGCTTCCACAATCGCAATTTTGTCGCTGGTTCACATATACATAGCCAAAGGGCCAGCCTTTTTCGAGCGGTGTACCGTGCTTTAACTTACAATCTTTATCAACACAAGCCCATATTCCCTGGGTATTACGCTGGAAGATATGCGCCCTGACTTTAAGAAATGCGGGAGCTTTTGCATTAGGTTGGGTACCTGAACAGACGTCGATCCAACGCAGTACTTCCTGCTGGCTGTAATGCTTTTTAGTCAAAGCATTTAACCGCTGCATCATCTCATCCAGCCTCATTGGATTGGGCTGTTTGACCAACATCTCACGTATGTAACGCGCTTCGGGGGAGTGCGTGAGCGCATAAAAGCGATCCGGACTTATTCCTTTAATTTTATTGTTATTTTTATCTTTTATATCCTCATCAGGTATTTGCTCTATTTCGTCTAACGGAATAGAAACGTTCTTGCACGGTTCCAGCTCAGGAATCACCCGACTTCCGTCCAGAACATCGATGCGCTCCTGCGGAATACCAGATAACTCAGAGAGAAATTTTTTCAGCTGTTTTTCAGCATCGCTGCCGGCAATGGTCGCAGAGGTCGCTACAAAGCGCACGTCATCTGGTGTCACGCCAAACGCTGTCATCACACGACGCAGCTGGAGCGCCAGTTCAGCGGCCTGCGACCCTACATAAGTATGAGCTTCATCCAGTACGATCCAACGTAGTGATTTTTGTTCTCTGGATTGCTGGATAATTGGGGCGTCGATCTGGCGAACCATCATATATTCCAGCATCGTGCCATTGGTCACCAGAATCGGAGCTGGTTCTTCACGCATTTTTTCGCGCGAGAGCACCTCATTCGGCCTTTTTGCCTGTTCGCTTTTTACCGAAGCATGTAGGTTTTCGGTGTTGCCGTTGTAAAGGCAGTAGCGGATCCCAGTACCAAAACCACGCGTCCAGGCATCCAGACGCTCGCGCTGTGAATTGATCAGGGCGTTCAATGGATAGAGAAAAAGGGCTCGGACACCGACCAACGGATTGTTGCCGTTTTCATGCAATTCCCGGTAGAGATCTTCCAGCACCGGAACCATAAAACATTCCGTTTTACCTGAACCCGTACCACTGGTTACCACCACCGAATGTTTCTTTTCCAGCAAAGCTTTCCAACTGGCTAACTGGTGCGTAAAAGGCTTCCAGTCAGCACCAAACCGGTACCGACCATTACTCTGATCATCCAGTGAATCAACCACTGCTTTGCTCAACAATGCGTTGCCTTCCGTCAGGCTGCGCATCGTGTGGTTTGACTCCTTCCAGCCAAACATTTGCTGGAATACCGGAGAAGCAAGGAATGAGCCCGGTTTCCCACAATCAGCCCCCATTTGCTGCGCGAGATGTTCACGCAACTGCGGGTTTGTAACGCCCATGATACTGAGCGTTGCTTCAGTTGAACGAGACAACGATTGTTCAATAAGTGACGAAAAATAGCGTGTAGTCATCCTTATTCCTTTTTATTTTTTAGCAACATAACGCAACAGGCTGCACTGGAAGATGGTCTTAAACCAGCGGGAATCGAAGTCCCTGACTTGCCTCAGGAAAAATACGGCACCGGGTTTACGGTCAAATACAGCTTCAAAAGAAGTATTTCCGCTTGCCACAGCTGCAGCGAAGACGGGTAACCAGGCCACGGAATAGCGGTAGTCTGCGTCAGGATTAATACCAATCACTGGATTTTTTTGTGACATCACCCAGCTATGCAGGCGCTTGCAGCCATATTCAGGCCAGCGAGCTTCACTGTGCTCACGTAAAAGCTCCTGATACCACTCGTGGACAAAAGATTCAGGAATAGACGGGGGGAGATATCCGTTACTTAACCATTTCTCAATTTCGTCGGCATATGTCGGGAACACGAGCCCCAGTCGTTGAAACATATTAGTAACCAGTAACTTCTGGGTTTCCTCTGGTGCACCTTTTTGGCTCAGGAACAATTTGAAACGCTCAGATGCAGCTTTGATCTCAAAGATGGGGAAAAACTCCCATAAAATAGGGAATTCATTCTCAATACGACTCAGATACTCTGCTGACATTTCGAATTTGAAGAGCGACATCGCCAGTGCCTGCGGATGCTGCACCAGTGCACGCCATACTTCAAAGGTTGCCAGCGGTAAATAACCAAATTGATCGTACAGACTACGCATAAATTGCCAGCCGGAATGGGCAGGATCGTTAGCCATCTGTCCGAGTACCAGTGTGATGGTATTAACTTCTGCCTGTGGATTAAAAAGCTGGGTCGCTTTCTGCAATGAGCGGATGTTGCTTTCTTCTACCGGTAACGAAGATTCGCCACGAATGAAGCAGGGGCGAAAAGCCATCTCTTCACCCGGTTTAGGAACAACCAACCACGGTCCATTTTTGTTAACGATCGAGCTCAATTCATATTCACCGACAGGCACTCCCTCGCTCATTCTTGACGCTAAGGGAATGGATTTCCTCTCGGGTTCACTTAACAGCATGATAACGGGGGAAGGAATTTGTCCGCCTCGATGGTTCACCGACTGGCTGAATAATAGTTCTTTTTCATAGTCATAGCGCAGGTTGTATTTATAACGGCGAATTTGCCAGGCCATGACCACCCCCGCCCCCGTAATACGCATCTCAACAACCTGATCAATACCTGCCTCAAGTGAAATCAGGTTCTCAATATGTTCGCGCAGACTATAGAGATTCAATTCAACAGGACGATCGCTCAATGCCGTATAACACCATTCGTGCCATGCCTGTAATCCACTAACGGAGCGCAAATGCAACTGCAATGTATATCTTGTCGGTTCACCATTTCTGGAAAACAGGAACGCTCTGGAACCCAGCAGATCATGCAGCGTAATGTTTTTATCCAGGGGACGTCCGTTTACATCAAGGGCCAGGCAACCTTTAGCAGGGAAAGGTAATTCTATGTCGATGGGGTCAGCCGCCAAATTAGGCAGAACTTGTAATGTAACAAATGCCGGAGGTATCCCTTCAGCTTTAAGCTGTATCTCTGTTCGCCCCTCGGTACGCTTACGTGTAGCCTCCAATGTTTTATCTTTAAGTTTTGCTACGCAAGGATGCTGTGTGGTGATTACGATAGAACCTTCATTTGCGCGCACACCGCCTTTTATCTCAACACTGAAATCTGCTGGCAGGATACCGATTTTGCGACGTAAGAGCGTTTCATTATTACTATTCCGGATAGAAAGATATTGAGCCCCCATCATCTCTTGTATATGACATTGCTCAATTGATATTCCGCTCAGGTAACGCGTTACATCAATGCTCTGAATATCCGGTAGTGTAGAAATGACTTTTGGTACACCAATAAATGTCTCATCTGGATGACAAACCCAGCTTGCTCGCTTTCCATGTAGAGCAAATCCCCCGGTGTTAATTTGTTCTCTTCCGGTGCGAATCCGATAAGTTTCATTTGCTGTAATAGTAACGTCCCGACATCCTTTAACAGGTAACGCTCTAAGTCCTAATACGTTTATTGCGCTCGGTTGGCCATCAAAACCGACAACAGTGCTGTTGTCCCGGGGGAGCACAATCAGAACATCGCTGCTTTGCACACTGCAGGAAGCCTGACCCTGTAATAGCCATCGTTCTTCATCAACGATGAAGGTTAATGGCACTTCGCCAATGGCAATTTCACTGTCATCAAGTTTAATGCTCCCAACAATCATCCCTCCAGCACGAGCGACTAACGACAAACTTGCCGATGGTTTTTGCCTGACAAATCTCACTTCGCTTTTACGTAACCGAACTGTTGCCTGTCTGTTTTCCAGAGAGGCATAGGCTGGCCCAAGACCAGAAACTTCCTCACCATCTTCACAAATGGCAAGTTCAAAGCGCGTGGTTGAAGGCTCGCTGGTTATAGGGAAAGAAACTTCGTCAGGGAGAGATACTATCGCCCTAAACTCATCAGGATGCTTTTCTGACCAATAGAATCGGCAACGCTTACTCTTATTTTTTTGTACCCGAGGTTTAGCTTCAATAGAGGCTGCGCAAAGCAGTCCATTCAAAAAACGCGTTCCTGTTTCATCATCTAACGGTATTGGAAACTCGCTTCGCCAGGTAGGGTGAACCTTATCAAGCTGTCGTACTGGTTCTTTGTGATTTATTAGATTGTGAGTAAGTACTAAGGAATTGAGGTTATCAGCCATATGGCTGATAAGTTCTACAGAAGTATCTTCGCTAAAAACAGTTGGCAGCGCTGATTTTTCTATGACAGCTCTTGCCAGCGAAAGGGCAGAAAAACCTGACTGTTTTGCTTGCTCATATTGTCCAAGGATCCTCGAGAAAACAGCCAGAAAGCGACTGTCTGATTCTTTGAGTAGCCGGAAAGGTAAACCACCTTCACTGAATAATGTTCCGATAAAATTGCGTCGTTCAGATTCATAAAATCGAATCGGGCGCAGCCAGTAATCTTCCATCCCTTTCGGTACGATAGTACCAAGCTCTGTGGCGGTGAATGAAATCCCTATTTTTTTATATATAGGGTCCCACGTCCATCCGCATTGCCGTTCATAATCCCTGCGGTACCACTCAGAGCAAAAAAGAACAAAACAGGCAGCAAAGTCCCTATTACATATATTAGATTGTGATTGACCGACTGCACGGAGTAGCTGCGTTAATTGGTTATATTCATCATTGGTCGCATGATATTCATAAAGAGGACGGCCATCCGGTTGTCTCAACCCTCTAAGATTCACAAAGTTACTTAGCCAGGAAGTACATTTTACCCATGAAATGTATTCTGATTGATCCAAAGCAAGCCCCTTACAGATAAAAGAAACAAAAACAAAACCCCAGAACAAATTAAAACCAAAAGAAAACCTTTTAGGCTATCGTACAATCAACTAGACGACAACAACTAATTTTCAGATCGGTACTTACAAATCATTTTAAGTAAAAAACAATACCGACTATCTATTAATCACGATTTATTTATCACCTGACTTTATAATTTCAAATGAAAATAACCTATACATAATCAAAAAGTATTCAGTTACTAAAAATTAACTTTCCAAGATATAAAACAATTAGAGAAACTGCACAATCGGGAATAATGAGAGTTGTAAAGTCAGTCAAAAAACACATGAAATTACTGTGCGTTTTTTGACCATTACTGACATACATCTAAAGAGGCTGGCGAAGAAAATATCCCTGTACACTCCATGACTATTGAGGAGTTGTCTTGGGAAAATGTTTATAACTTAATTTAAAAGTCAAAAACGTTTTAATTTCCCCCTCACTCCACATCCTCCCTGCGTAACCCAATATCCTTCAACCGCTCATCACTCATCTGCTGTAACACGCGCCGGGTCTGTCTATTCAGCCACCAGCTTCTCACCGCCTGCCAGAGTTGCACGAAGCCGATAAACGGCGCTTTGGCTTTGTTTTCGTGAAATTCCATCTGCTGCCTCCTCATCTTTCAGAGGCTTCATCATCCGCCTTCTGGCAGTTCACAATACAGATTCAAATATTACTTTTATTTAACATACAGACAGGTTAAAACAACATCTGCATCCGGTTTTTTGCCAGCATCTGTACTGGTTTCTCTCTCTGTATGGTCCAAATAAGGAATACAGCATGACGCGTTACCAACATCTGGCGACTCTGCTTGCCGGACGAATTGAGCAAGGGCTGTATCGTCACGGGGAGAAATTGCCGTCGGTACGCAGCTTAAGTCAGGAGCACGGCGTCAGCATCAGCACCGTGCAGCAGGCGTATCAGACGCTGGAAACGATGAAGCTCATCACCCCGCAGCCGCGTTCGGGTTATTTTGTCGCGCAACATAAAGCCCAGCCGCCAGTGCCGCCGATGACGCGTCCGGTTCAGCGCCCGGTGGAAATTACCCAGTGGGATCAGGTGCTGGATATGCTGAAAGCGCATAGCGATAGTTCTGTTATTCCGTTCAGTAAAAGCACACCGGATGTCGAAGCGCCCAGCCTGAAACCGCTCTGGCGGGAGCTAAGTCGGGTGGTGCAGCATAATCTGCAAACCGTTCTCAGCTATGATTCGTTAACCGGTCAGCGGGTATTGCGCGAGCAGATTGCCCGCCTGATGCTCGACAGCGGCTCGGTGGTCACCGCCGATGACATTATCATCACCAGCGGCTGCCATAACTCGATGTCGCTGGCGTTAATGGCGGTGTGTAAACCGGGCGATATTGTCGCGGTTGAATCGCCCTGTTATTACGGTTCGATGCAGATGCTGCGTGGCATAGGCGTGAATGTGATAGAAATCCCAACCGATCCAGAAACCGGCATCAGCGTTGAAGCACTGGAACTGGCGCTGGAACAGTGGCCGATCAAAGGCATCATTCTGGTGCCAAACTGCAATAATCCGCTGGGATTTATTATGCCGGATGCGCGCAAACGAGCCGTTCTCACTCTTGCTCAACGCCATGATATTGTGATTTTTGAAGATGATGTCTACGGCGAACTGGCAACGGAGTATCCGCGCCCACGTACCATTCATTCATGGGATAGCGACGGTCGGGTGCTGCTGTGCAGTTCGTTCAGTAAAAGCATTGCGCCAGGACTGCGCGTGGGCTGGGTCGCGCCAGGGCGTTATCAAGATAAACTGCTGCATATGAAATACGCCACCAGCAGCTTTAATGTGCCGTCCACGCAAATGGCGGCGGCAACGTTTGTGCTGGAAGGTCACTATCATCGCCATATCCGGCGGATGCGGCAGAACTATCAGCGCAATATGGCACTTTATACCTGCTGGATACGGGAATATTTTCCCTGCGAAATCTGTATTACGCGCCCGAAAGGCGGATTTTTACTGTGGATAGAATTGCCTGAACAGGTCGATATGGTCTGCGTCGCGCGGCAGCTGTGCCGCATGAAAATCCAGGTAGCGGCAGGCTCAATTTTCTCAGCTTCCGGTAAATACCGTAATTGCCTGCGCATCAACTGCGCTTTGCCACTCAGCGAAACCTACCGCGAAGCACTGAAGCAAATTGGCGAGGCCGTGTATCGGGCAATGGAATAAATACGAAATCGTGATGACGCGCCTGAATTTCCTCTCACGAATAGCTTGTGGCTCGTTTTGTCTCTGCTGGGTCATCACCAAATTCCAGTATGGCTTAGGAAAGTGCGCTTTGTTCATGCCGGATGTGGCGCTAGCGCCTTATCCGGCATAAAAATATTGCAAATTCAATATATTGCATGGGCTATGTAAGCCTGTTAAGCGTAGCACATCAGGAAGTTTGGCGTTTGTCATCAGTCTCTGATTAGTACTCGATCCATGGAGCGCGCTTTCTTTCAGGCAAGGGCTGTTCTAATGCCTGTATTTGCTCTGCCGAAAGTCCGGTATATCGTTGTATCCATTCAGGATCTGCACCATTTTGCAAAAACAATCGGAGAAGGCGCTGTTCCCCTTCTTCTTTACCTTCGATCCTCCCTTCTTCCCTTCCCAACAGCCATCCCGCATTATGAATTCGCTCTGCAATCGTCATGATTCGCTCCCTGTGTTGTGGCATTCGACTGGTTAGTTCGCTGATAAACTCTTTAAAACTCGCTTCATCACCTGTCAGTAAAATGTAATTTAACAGCGCGGTTATCTGGCTGTCATTAGCGCACTCTGTAACCAGTAATGCTACCAGTTGATCAATCAGCCCCATCATATTGCGCTGGCGAATATGCTTTTGGATCAACTCCAGCAGGGCGACTCTGCGATGCTGCACAATCTCGTCGTCCGGCACCACGGTGATATCCACCAGCGGGAACGCGGCGGTATAAAGCTTCCGTGCAGTAGTAGGGTCTGCAAATTCGTCCAGCCAGCACAGGGACCAGGGGTAAGGACTACGGCTACCGTGATAAAACAGCATCGGAATGACCAGCGGTAGCGGTCGGCGTTTATCATGCTCTATATGGCGCTGCATCACCGCCATGGAATATCGCATCAGGCGAAAGGCCATATGGATATCCTCGCGGCTCTGATGTTCAATCACCACATAGATATAGCCATCGCCTTCGCGGGTCTTTACCGACCACAGAATATCGGAATGTAGCGCCCGTAATTTTTCATCGACAAAGCTGGCTGACTCCAGTTTTAAGGTATCGAGATCGCACAGTTCACGTAAATCTTTGGGTAAATGGATCTCCATAAAATCCCGCGCAGTGTCAGGGTGTGTGAGAAAAGATTTGAATAATGCATCATGCGGCGTGCTGGTCGTGAAGTTTGTCATGGCGGTCCGTCACCTATAAAAGAGATGGCCAGACTTTAGCGATTAATAAACCAACTCTCACCCGGCAATATCCCGTTCACCGAGACGCTTTCCAGGCTATTTTTATTCTTCTGCAAGCGATACATTTTTATGGAAGATATCTCGCTTTTTGCGCTTTCTTATCGTCAGGCTCTATTCTTAACATTATGAATAAACTCATTGAACTCAGACGCGCCAAAATGTTGGCGCTCTCTTTGCTGCTTATCGCCGCGGCTACCTTTGTCGTTACGCTGTTTTTGCCGCCCAATTTTTGGGTGAGCGGCGTGAAGGCGATTGCCGAAGCAGCGATGGTCGGCGCGCTGGCGGACTGGTTTGCGGTGGTGGCGTTATTTCGCCGTGTGCCGATTCCGATTATTTCTCGTCATACGGCGATTATTCCGCGTAATAAAGACCGGATTGGCGAAAATCTCGGCCAGTTCGTACAGGAAAAATTTCTCGATACCCAGTCGCTGGTGGCATTAATTCGGCGTCACGAACCAGCGTTGTTAATTGGTAACTGGTTCAGCCAGCCGGAGAACTCCGCCCGCGTGGGTCAGCATCTGTTGCAGATCATGAGCGGTTTTCTCGAATTAACTGATGATGCGCGCATTCAGCGCCTGCTTAAGCGCGCGGTGCATAAGGCGATCGATAAAGTGGATCTTTCCGGCACCAGTGCGCTGATGCTGGAAAGCATGACCAAAAACGATCGTCATCAGGTGCTGCTCGATACGTTAATCGCACAACTGATCGCCCTGCTGCAACGAGACAAATCGCGCAAATTTATCGCCCAGCAGATTGTGCGCTGGCTGGAGAGTGAGCATCCACTGAAAGCGAAAATCTTACCTACCGAATGGCTGGGCGAACATAGCGCGGAGTTGGTTTCTGACGCCGTGAATTCTTTGCTTGATGATATCAGCCGCGATCGCGCGCATCAGATCCGCCATGCTTTTGATCGCGCTACCTTCGCGCTGATCGAGAAACTGAAAAACGATCCTGAAATGGCAGCGCGAGCCGATGCCGTGAAAAGTTATCTGAAAGAAGATGAAGCTTTTAACCGCTATCTTGGTGAATTGTGGGGAGATTTGCGGGAGTGGTTGAAAGTGGATATCAACAGCGAAGATTCTCGCGTGAAGGAACGCATCGCGCGAGCAGGACAGTGGTTTGGCGAGACGTTAATTGCCGATGATGCCCTGCGTGCCTCGTTAAATGGTCATCTGGAACAGGCCGCTCACCGCGTCGCGCCAGAGTTTTCGACATTCCTGACGCGCCACATTACTGATACGGTAAAAAGCTGGGATGCGCGGGATATGTCACGGCAAATCGAGTTAAATATCGGCAAAGATCTCCAGTTTATCCGCGTTAACGGCACGCTGGTCGGCGGTTGTATTGGGCTGATATTGTATCTTTTATCGCAAATTCCGACCTTGTTACCCCTCGGCAACTTTTAACCGCGTGAGAGAACAAATAAAGCACACTTAAATCATGGTGATAATGCGGCCTTTTTCATTGTCTCCCGTGTACGGGGAAGCACTTGTCACCGCTCTACCCGCCAGTTTCGAGCAGTTCTCCGAAGCGCGGCATTCCGCTGGTCGGCACTTACTGCACGTTTATGCCGCAGAAGATGCTAGCGGCTTCCGGTGCGGTTGCTCCACCTTAGCTGAAACTATCGAAGAAGCGGAGAAAGAGCCTGCGCAATCTTTGTCATTGCGCAACGAACTGAAGCCCGCATTCATCAACTACAGGAAGAAAGACAGCGACTGAAAATGCATTGCACATTACGGTCTGGCTCCGCGTTAAGGATTCATTAAGATCGCTACGTATACTTCTCGATATCTTATTGATTTGCCTTAAAGGGATTACCGTGACAAAAAGTATTTCGTTAAGTAAACGCATCGCCGTTATTGTGATTCTTTTTGCCATTGTGGCAGTGTGTACTTTCTTCGTGCAATCTTGCGCCCGTAAAAGCAATCATGCGGCATCATTTCAGAATTACCACGCCACCATTGACGGCAAAGAAATTGCAGGCGTAACGAATAATATCTCCTCGCTGACCTGGTCGGCACAGAGCAATACCTTGTTTAGCACTATCAACAAACCCGCCGCCATTGTTGAAATGACCACCAATGGCGATTTGATCCGCACTATTCCGCTGGATTTTGTTAAGGATCTCGAGACGATCGAATACATTGGCGATAATCAGTTTGTCATTAGCGATGAGCGCGATTATGCCATTTATGTGATTTCACTGACCCCAAACTCGGAAGTAAAAATCCTCAAAAAAATAAAAATCCCGCTGCAGGAATCTCCAACCAATTGTGGTTTTGAAGGGGTGGCCTATTCTCGCCAGGATCACACTTTCTGGTTTTTTAAAGAGAAAAATCCGATTGAGGTCTATAAAGTTAACGGACTGTTAAGTAGCAATGAATTGCACATCAGCAAAGACAAGGAACTACAACGTCAATTTACTTTAGATGATGTGTCCGGCGCAGAATTTAACCAGCAAAAAAATACGCTTCTGGTGCTGTCTCATGAATCACGCGCACTCCAGGAAGTAACGCTGGCGGGCGAAGTTATCGGTGAAATGTCACTAACTAAAGGTAGTCGAGGTTTGTCGCATAACATTAAACAGGCCGAAGGGGTTGCGATGGATGCCTCTGGTAATATTTATATCGTTAGCGAACCAAATCATTTTTATCGCTTTACCCCTAAATCATCACATTAACAGGCTGGCATGTTTCACTTTTTTGTTATTAACTTGTTAACAACAAAAAATACAAACAAGGTTAAACATGCCCCCGTCCTCGCATCCCGTAGAACGCTTTTCTTTCAGCACCGCGCTTTTCGGGATGCTGGTTCTGACCTTAGGGATGGGATTAGGTCGCTTCCTTTATACGCCTATGTTGCCCGTCATGATGGCGGAAGGGGCATTTTCATTTAGCCAGCTCTCGTGGATTGCCAGCGGCAACTACGCGGGGTATCTGACTGGCAGTCTGCTATTTTCATTTGGCGCATTTCACCAGCCGTCGCGCCTGCGCCCATTTCTGTTGGCTTCTGCCCTGGCGAGCGGATTGTTGATCCTCGCAATGGCATGGTCGCCGTCGTTTATTCTGGTGTTATTGATTCGCTTCCTGGCGGGTGTCGCCAGCGCCGGAATGCTGATTTTTGGTTCGACGCTGATTATGCAGCACACCCGCCATCCCTTTGTGCTGGCTGCTCTGTTTTCTGGCGTTGGTATTGGCATCGCGCTGGGCAATGAATATGTACTGACGGGCCTGCATTTTGCCCTCTCCTCGCAAACGTTATGGCAAGGCGCCGGGGCGCTTTCTGGCATGATGCTGATTGCACTGGCGCTTTTAATGCCCTCGAAAAAACAAACCATCGCGCCAGCGCCATTGGCAAAAGCGGAGCAACAGATAATGAGCTGGTGGTTACTGGCTATTCTGTACGGCCTGGCGGGATTTGGTTATATCATCGTCGCGACTTACCTGCCGCTCATGGCAAATGATGCAGGCTCACCATTGTTAACCGCTCATCTCTGGACGTTAGTCGGCTTATCAATTGTGCCAGGCTGCTTTGGCTGGCTATGGGCAGCAAAACGCTGGGGGGCTTTGCCCTGCCTGACGGCGAATTTACTGGTGCAGGCTATCTGTGTACTGCTTACTCTCGCCAGCGACTCTCCTCTCTTGCTTATCATCAGTAGTATTGGTTTTGGCGGCACCTTTATGGGTACGACCTCTCTGGTGATGACCATCGCCCGCCAACTGAGCGTACCAGGAAATCTCAACCTTTTAGGCTTTGTGACGCTCATTTACGGCATTGGGCAAATTCTGGGCCCGGCGCTAACCAGTATGCTCGGCAATGGAACATCGGCGCTTGCCAGCGCCACTCTTTGCCGCGCTGATCAGCACAGTGCAATTATTCAAGCTGCAAGTGGTCGCTTCATAAGGGCAATTTCCCTTACCACTCAAGAAACTCAACCGCAACCGTTGATGTCAGCCAGACCCCGTTTTCCGCTTGCCATTTTCCACTATGCAAAAAACGCATAGCCAGAAACATACTTGCATTTTCCCCATACCCACATGACTGATAAGGTTTTTCAGCTCCAGGAATTTTCCTGGTAGCCGCAACACACATACACAAAAAAACAATGGGGATTGTTATGACACAACAAGGGGATGCTGTAGCTGGGGAGCTGGCGACAGAAAAAGTGGGTATTAAAGGGTATCTGGCCTTTTTTCTCACGATTATCTTTTTTCCGGAGTTTTTTCCGGAACAGACGGTTGGTGGCGTGTTTTTGATTTTTCCGTTCTGAACGGATCGTTTGGGCAACTGCCTGGTGCGAATGGCGCGACCACCTCGTTTCGCGGCGCAGGTGGCGCAGGGGCTAAAGATGGCTTTCTCTTCGCGCTGGAACTGGCACCGTCAGTGATTCTCTCGCTGGGGATTATCTCAATTACCGATGGTCTTGGCGGATTGCGCGCCGCGCAGCAGCTAATGACGCCCGTGCTAAAACCGTTGTTGGGCATTCCAGGTATCTGTTCACTGGCGCTAATCGCCAACCTGCAAAACACCGATGCCGCCGCGGGTATGACCAAAGAGCTGGCACAGGAAGGGGAAATTACCGAGCGCGATAAAGTGATTTTTGCCGCTTATCAAACCAGCGGTAGCGCCATCATCACCAACTATTTCTCTTCCGGCGTCGCTGTGTTTGCCTTTCTGGGGACGTCCGTAATCGTACCTTTAGCTGTCATCCTGGTGTTTAAATTTGTCGGTGCCAACATTTTGCGCGTCTGGCTTAACTTCGAAGAACGTCGCAACCCAACGCAAGGAGCGCAAGCATGACAACTCAGGTCCGCAAAAATGTCATGGATATGTTTATCGATGGCGCACGCCGTGGCTTTACTATCGCCACCACCAACCTGCTGCCGAACGTGGTGATGGCGTTTGTCATCATTCAGGCACTGAAAATTACTGGTCTGCTCGACTGGGTGGGACATATCTGTGAACCGGTAATGGCACTGTGGGGATTGCCCGGTGAAGCGGCAACCGTCCTTTTAGCCGCATTAATGAGTATGGGTGGTGCGGTCGGCGTTGCCGCCAGCCTGGCGACCACTGGCGCATTAACCGGTCACGATGTCACCGTTTTACTGCCCGCGATGTATTTAATGGGCAACCCGGTGCAAAATGTCGGTCGCTGCCTGGGGACAGCCGAAGTGAATGCCAAATATTACCCGCATATCATTACGGTCTGCGTGATTAACGCATTGCTGTCGATCTGGGTTATGCAGCTTATTGTTTAACAAGGAGTTACCATGATTGATTATTCCGCAGCCGGTTTTACCCTGCTGCAGGGAGCGCATTTGTACGCGCCCGAAGATCGGGGAATTTGCGATGTCCTCGTCGCTAACGGCAAGATTATCGCCGTTGCCAGCAACATCCCTTCTGACATCGTACCGGACTGCACGGTTGTCGATCTCAGCGGGCAGATCCTCTGCCCAGGTTTTATTGATCAACACGTCCATTTAATTGGCGGCGGCGGCGAAGCAGGCCCTACCACACGTACGCCGGAAGTGGCATTAAGTCGTCTGACAGAAGCAGGCGTCACGTCAGTGGTTGGTCTGCTCGGCACTGACTCTATCTCTCGCCACCCGGAATCCTTACTCGCCAAAACTCGTGCACTCAATGAAGAAGGCATCAGCGCCTGGATGCTGACCGGTGCTTATCATGTGCCTTCCCGCACCATTACTGGTTCGGTGGAAAAAGATGTGGCGATTATCGATCGCGTGATTGGCGTGAAATGTGCCATCTCAGACCACCGTTCGGCCGCGCCGGATGTTTATCATCTGGCCAATATGGCGGCGGAATCCCGCGTTGGGGGGTTACTTGGCGGTAAGCCTGGCGTCACCGTGTTCCACATGGGCGACAGCAAAAAGGCGTTACAGCCGATCTATGACCTCCTTGAGAACTGCGATGTGCCTATCAGCAAGTTGCTGCCGACCCACGTTAACCGCAATGTACCTTTGTTTGAGCAGGCGCTGGAGTTCGCGCGCAAAGGCGGCACCATCGATATCACCAGCAGCATTGACGAACCGGTCGCCCCTGCCGAAGGTATTGCCCGCGCCGTTCAGGCGGGTATTCCACTGGCTCGCGTCACCCTTAGCTCCGACGGCAACGGCAGTCAGCCGTTCTTTGACGACGAAGGGAATTTAACGCATATCGGCGTTGCGGGTTTTGAGACGTTGCTGGAAACCGTGCAAGTGTTGGTCAAAGACTATAACTTCAGCCTTAGCGATGCCCTGCGTCCACTCACCAGCAGCGTCGCTGGTTTTCTCAACCTGACCGGTAAAGGCGAAATTCTGCCGGGTACCGATGCGGACCTGTTAGTCATGACGCCGGAACTGCACATTGAACAGGTATACGCTCGCGGCAAACTGATGGTTAAAGACGGCAAAGCCTGCGTGAAAGGAACGTTTGAAACTGCATAAGCGGTTGTCAGCCGCCCGAATGGACGTAGAATGCCCGCAACGGCGGCTGACAGAGTAAAACGCAATGGATGACAGTGGTGCGGTCTTGCATAATATTGAAACCAAATGGCTTTATGATTTTCTGACCCTGGAAAAATGCCGTAATTTCTCCCAGACAGCAGTCAGCCGCAACGTCTCACAACCGGCATTCAGCCGCCGAATACGCGCGCTGGAACAGGCGGTTGGCGTTGAGTTGTTCAATCGTCAGGTAACGCCGCTACAACTCTCGGAACAAGGGAAAATCTTCCATTCGCAAATCCGCCATCTGTTGCAGCAGTTAGAGAGCAACCTCGCAGAGCTTCGTGGCGGCAGCGATTATGCGCAACGCAAAATCAAGATTGCCGCCGCACACTCCCTTTCCCTCAGTCTGTTACCGTCCATTATCAGCCAGATGCCACCGCTCTTTACCTGGGCGATTGAAGCCATTGATGTCGACGAAGCGGTTGATAAGCTGCGCGAAGGGCAAAGTGACTGTATTTTTTCCTTTCACGACGAAGACTTACTGGAAGCGCCGTTCGACTACATTCGGCTGTTTGAATCACGACTGTTCCCCGTCTGCGCCGTTAACGAACGGGGGGAAGCGCTTTTTAACCTCGCACAGCCGCACTTTCCTCTGCTCAACTACAGCCGCAACTCTTACATGGGGCGATTGATTAACCGTACCCTGACGCGCCACTGCGAGTTAAGTTTCAGCACCTTTTTCGTGTCTTCAATGAGCGAGTTATTAAAGCAGGTTGCCCTCGACGGTTGTGGGATTGCCTGGCTACCGGAGTACGCCATACAACAAGAAATTCGCGGCGGGCAGCTCATTGTCCTGAATCGGGACGAATTAGTTATCCCGATTCAGGCCTACGCATACCGGATGAACACACGGATGAATCCCGTTGCAGAGCGTTTCTGGCGTGAACTGCGCGAACTAAAGATTGAACCTGGCTGAAACTCCCGGTATTGAACTGTGCCAGCTCCCCTTCTGCCAGACCAGGTCAAATGTGAGCGGCTCATCATCGTGGTACAGCATCATCTCCAGACTAATGGCCAACTCGTGGCAATAGACTTCTTTCAGGTTGACCTGCAATGCCGCAATACGTGGTTCATGAAATAAAAGCGCAGAACGTAACTGACGGCAATACCAACTCTGGAGAAGCTTGTCGCTCTGATTATTCCCTTGCCACTCAGGCATGCCTGAAACAAGTAATGTTGGTAGCGGTGAATGGGGAGAACTAAAAAGTTGAAAGAGATCCCGGCATACGGAATCACGCAGCGATAACGTATTGTTCCCTGTACTTTCAGGTAATAGCGTCTGAACTGATTGGCGCATCATTTTGCGCACTCCTGACGTTTAGTGGCATCTGTATCCTGCCCTGGCTGCTGGACACCACTGGGTTGATGCTCATATTCCATAATCATTCCTTTATGCTCATTGCGTCCCTGGCACTTTCATAAGGGATTTATAAGATCCGCCAAAGATAAAACACTGGACTGAAAAGAATATCCACTGACTTTTTATTTAAAAAGGTGTCATTTGACAAAAGTCATTAAACATAACGGAAATACGTTAACATATTCTGATTATTCCGAATAATTTCTCAGCGTTAAACTGATATATAATTATTCCAAAATAATATATCGTACGTAATTATTGAATTACGCATAATATATTCTGCAGAACATAATTAATTATTCGGGGAACATAGACAGTGCAAAGCGGTTCAACTTTGCACCAGAGATGAGGGATTGATCAGGCGTCCACTTTATCCAACGGCCACGAGTCAAACAGATAACCATCGAAATAGATGTCATCAACGTTAGAGAACTCCAGCAAGCGCTGTTTCACATTCTCCAGATGCTGCCACATCGCCAGTTTTGCTGCGCGGGCATCTTTCTTGATTAGCGCAGCCAGGATCTGTTTGTGATCGTCCAACCACTCTTTGCGGTATAAGCTGTCATCCAGATGGCTATGTAACTGGATCCACATAGGGTTGTTTTCACGCCACTCCCAGGACTGACGGAACAACTCTACCAGCATGCTGTTATGCGTGGCTTCGGCAATAGCGAGGTGGAACTGCATGTCGCCGCTTTCGCTACTGCCCGGCGCACTGGAGGCCAGTTCACGCTCTTCCAGTTGCAATGCCTGACGCATTTTAACGATGTCTTCACGGGTGGCCTGCAAAGCGGCAAACTCGGCGATGTTACTTTCCAGCAACTGGCGCGCCTGTAACAGTTCAAAAGGACCGGCGTCATTGCAGACGTTGGCCTCTGCGCTGTCTGCATTGTGGCTGGGTAAATTGTCGAGAACATAAATACCGGCACCACGTCGTACTTCTACCAGCCCTTTGATCTCCAGCATGATCAGCGCCTCACGGACCACCGTGCGGGTGACATCCAGCATTTCTGCGATTTCGCGCTCCGGCGGCAGCCGTTCGCCAGGATTATACGGCGTCTTAAGGATCAGATCGCGGATCATCGCCCCAACTTCCTGGTAAGGTCTTTGCGCAGAGGTGGCAGATTTCATGATGTTGTGTCCGTTAGATGCGATTAATCAAATTATTGCCGAATGCAGCGTGAACGCCTTATTCGGCCTACAAAGAGTGCGTATTCAATAAATTGCGATTGATCCGTAGGCCCGATAAGCTTGTTTATCGGGCAATTTTACGTTGACCGTTAATTTCAAACTATACCATTAGCACTGGAAGTTGGCACGTACAGGTGGGCAAAAAACGAAAACTGGTCAACCAAATATGTTTTTGATTGACCAGAATGTCTGTAGGGTAATCAGTCAGTTACAGTGCAGCCACACACTCACGCGCGCCGCGCTCGCACAGTTGCTGATAAGCCGCAGTCACCGCGCCCACAAAGTCTGCATTTTGCGGCAGATCATCGGCAAAAATACCACTCAAGCCCAGTAGCGCTTTCACGCGTTCTGCGCCCTGATACTGCGCGTTGATCTTCTGGAACTCGGCCAGCATCGGGTCTACCACGTCGATAGCGTTACCTTGCTCATCCACGCCCTGGGTGTAACGCATCCAGCCCGCTACGCCAAGCGCCAGGTGACGCCAGCTACCGCCGTTTTGCAGGTGCAGACGCACCGGGTCCAGCAGACGTTGCGGTAACTTCTGGCTGCCGTCCATCGCAATCTGCCAGGTACGGTGACGCAGAGACGGGTTGCTAAAACGCTCGATCAGCAGCGTCGCATAGGCGTTCAGGTCAGTCCCTTCCGGCATTGACAGCGTTGGCGCTTGTTCCTGCATCATCAGGGCAAAGGCTGCTTTGCGATAATCCGGGTTAGTCATGGTGTCGGCGATAGTTTCATAGCCGCCGAGATAACCGAGGTACGCCAGGAAGGAGTGGCTGCCGTTAAGCATACGCAGTTTCATCATTTCGAACGGTACAACATCCGCAACGAACTGCGCGCCGACTTTATCCCAGTCCGGACGACCATTAACGAAGTTATCTTCAATGACCCACTGACGGAACGGTTCGCAGGCAATGGCGCACGGGTCATAAACGCCCAGCTGGTCAGCAATTTCTTGCAACGTTTCTGGGGTAGCTGCCGGAACGATACGGTCAACCATGGTGCATGGGAAGGTGACGTTCTCTTCGATCCATGACGCCAGCTGCGGGTCACGCGCCTGAGCCAGCCCCAGAACGGCAACTTTCGCCACATGACCATTTTCACGTACGTTGTCGCAGGACATCACCGTGAACGCTTTCAGCCCTTTTTCACGACGCAGACGCAGGGCTTCTACGATGTAACCAATCGCGGATTTCGGCGCGGTCGGGTTTTCCAGATCGTGTTTGATCAGCGGATTGTTAAGATCCAGCTGACCACTTGCCGCATCGGCGCAGTAACCTTTTTCCGTGACCGTCAGAGAGACAATCGCCGTCTGAGGACGCGCCATCGCGTTGAGAATACCTTCGCAACCGTCGATTTCCGGATGCAGGGCTTCTTTCATCGAACCAATAATTTTCAGCTCGGTGCTTTCTGCGCCTTTTTCCGCCACGGTGTACAGCAGTTGCTGTTTTTTCAGGTTTTCGATCAGCACGCGGTCGTTGCCTGGCATCAGGTTAACTTCGCAGATGCCCCAGTCGCTGTCGGTACTTTCCAGCAGATGATGGGTGTACAGCGCCTGGTGCGCGCGGTGAAACGCCCCGCAACCGAGATGCACAATGCGTGATTCCAGACGAGAATGATCCCATGACGGGCGGGCAACCGGCAGATTGCTGTCAACAATAGTAGTCATCGTAAACTCCAGAATCCGTCTTCAAAGAGTGACGGCAAGGAAGAAGGAACCGGCACGGCGCGCAGCCATGCCGGTGGATATTAACGGCTAAAGAAAGCGCGCTGGATCGCCATTTCGACGCCGCGAACTTCGGCCAGGCCTTTCAGACGACCAATCGCGGAGTAACCTGGGTTGGTTTTCTTCTTCAGGTCGTCCAGCATCTGGTGGCCGTGGTCCGGACGCATCGGGATCAGGTCTTCTTTGCCTTCCGCTTTACGACGGTGCTCTTCTTCAACGATCGCTTTCACCACTTCGTACATATCAACGTCACCGTTCAGGTGCGCCGCTTCGTGGAAGGTTTTCGGGTTATCTTCACGCATGGTGGAGCGCAGATGGGTGAAGTAAATACGCGGGCCGAACTGCTTGATCATATCAACCAGATCGTTGTCAGCACGCACGCCGTAGGAACCGGTGCACATGGTGAAACCGTTCGCCATGCTGTTCACGGTGTCGACCATCCACTGCATATCTTCAATGGTGGAAACGATGCGCGGCAGGCCGAGGATCGGGCGCGGCGGATCGTCCGGGTGAACAGCCATACGCACGCCGACTTCTTCCGCAACTGGAATGATCGCCTTCAGGAAGACAGCAAAGTTTTCGCGCAGTTTGGCTTTGTCGATATCTTTGTACAGTTCCAGGTGCTTACGGAACTGGTCGAGGGTATAACCTTCTTCCGCGCCCGGCAGACCAGCGATGATGTTACGGGTCAGACGCGCTTTATCTTCGTCGCTCATGGTGGAGAAGCGAACAGCGGCCTGAGCAATTTCTTCTTCAGTGTAATCGGCTTCCGCGCCCGGACGCTTCAGGATATGCATTTCAAACGCAGCGAATTCGATCTGGTCGAAACGCAGCGCTTTTGAGCCGTCTGGCAGTACATATTCGAGGTCGGTACGGGTCCAGTCGAGCACTGGCATGAAGTTGTAGCACACGGTGCGGATGCCGCACTGCGCCAGGTTGCGCAGGGTCTGCTGATAGTTAGCAATCCACTGCTCATAGTTGCCAGTGTGGGTCTTGATATCTTCGTGAATTGGCACGCTTTCCACGACAGACCACACCAGGCCTGCGTCTTCAACGATAGCCTTGCGTTTGAGGATCTCTTCAACGGACCATACTTCGCCGTTCGGGATATGGTGCAGCGCGGTAACCACGCCAGTTGCGCCCGCCTGACGGACATCAGCTAAAGAAACCGGATCGTTAGGGCCGTACCAGCGCCAGGTCTGTTCCATGTTTATTCCTCTTTCACGTAGTGGGTTCAACAGCGAAGAGACGCGGAACCCCGGAGTTGTTTAGGTATCCGAATGAACAACCAGACCACAGCCGTGGCGTTGCATCGGATGAGATGGCGTATAAGTTCTACCTTTTGGTAATACATGTCAACCTGAAATCTAAAATTGGTTAACCACATCACAAGAAATCCACTCCGCTGCCGGTTGCTGCAAATGATAACAAAGGGGGATCGGCAGTTAGTGATCGGGGAATGTGACATTCATCGCAATAATGGTTGACCAATTTACATAACGTGTCGTCCAACATAACAATGGATTAACCTGGAAAAATTAAACTTTATTGGTTCCTCGGCGATTGTGGTGGTGATTGCTGACGGCGTGCTGAAGCACACTGACTGTAAAACGCATCATATCCCCTGATGCTTCTCTCTTAACCTGTTCCCCCATTGCATAAGTTGTGACCGACACAACAAAACTGACTTTGTTGCAAAGATTGCTATTTAGTTTTGGTATAAAAGGTATACAGGCACATGGTGCGACATTTGAATTCCAGCGTAGCAGGAGTCATTCACAATGAATAAAACAATAATGGCGCTTGCTATCATGATGGCATCATTTGCCGCGAACGCGTCTGTATTACCGGAGACTCCAGTGCCATTGAAAAGTGGTACTGGAGCAATTGAAAACAACACTGTCTACATTGGTTTAGGTAGTGCAGGAACAGCATGGTACAAGCTGGATACGCAAGCCAAAGATAAAAAATGGACAGCTCTGGCTGAGTTCCCCGGTGGCACGAGAGATCAAGCAACGTCCGCATTTATTGATGGTGATTTGTATGTATTCGGCGGTATTGGCAAAAACCAACAAGGTTTAACCAGGGTGTTCAATGATGTGTACAAATATAGCCCAGCAACTAATACCTGGATTAAATTGATGTCACACGCACCGATAGGCATGGCGGGTCATGTGACATTTGTACACAACGGCAAAGCCTATATTACCGGTGGAGTAAATCAGAATATATTTAATGGCTATTTTGAGGATCTCAATGAGGCCGGAAAAGATTCAAAAATCATAGATAAAATCAACACCCACTATTTCGATAAAAAAGCAGAAGATTATTTCTTCAATAAGTTTCTGTTGTCTTTTGATCCCTCTACACAGCAATGGAGTTACGCTGGCGAATCTCCCTGGTACGGTACGGCTGGTGCGGCGGTTGTGAATAAAGGTGATAAAACCTGGCTTATTAATGGGGAAGCAAAGCCTGGGCTGCGGACAGATGCCGTATTTGAACTTGATTTTACCGGCAATAACATAAAATGGAATAAGCTTCCTCCCGTCTCATCACCAGATGGCGTCGCTGGCGGTTTTGCGGGGATAAGCAATGATTCTCTTATATTTGCCGGAGGCGCAGGTTTTATAGGCTCGCGCAAAAATTACCAGAACGGTAAGAACTATGCGCATGAAGGCCTGAAAAAATCGTATAGTGCTGATATTTATTTGTGGCATAACGGGAAATGGGATAAGTCTGGCGAACTGACACAAGGTCGGGCCTACGGAGTATCATTGCCCTGGAATAATAGTTTATTGATTATTGGCGGTGAAACTGCGGGGGGTAAAGCGGTGGCGGATTCAGTGTTGCTCTCGGTGAAAGATAATAAAGTTACTGTGCAAAACTAACTTTTCAGGGTTCTCATTGCCTGAAAATAAAGATGTTGTTCATCCTGGAATAAAACAACTGGCGCGGTTTGCGCAGACATATCCCGCACCCGTCATATCACTTTAAAAGAGAACTGACAAACGCACCTGATGAAAATCCAAATAATTTGAGAAAGGGATATTACGGTTCAGCGTACCGATCGCCGGAGAACTGGACGACGGCGCTACGAAGCCGTCATTTCAGTCGGGGGATGATTGTAGACAAATTTGTTGACGCTATTTTGCAGTTTTGGCGTGAAGGGTGAGCGTTTATTAATTTGATTTATTTGCATCTAGCTAGTTTTTCGTAAGAAAAACCTTGGTGTTGACGTTGACCTTGGTTTTTATTTTAACCGGCGACAAGCAACTGTCGGTAGACCCACGCACTCAAGAATTAAGTGTATAGGTTGTCATTGCTTTATTTTTATATTTCATAAAGGAGTTTTAAATAATGACGATGTAAAAACTTTGTCTATAATTAAATATAGACTATAGCTTTAATATCTGTGGAATTAATAGGATGGAAATCGGATGAGTATGGTTATATTAAATGTATTATTTTTAGAGGGCGCCTGTAAGTACAAGCGTAGTGTTTCCTTCCTGCCGTAAGGCGGGGAAGCTTAAATCAGATAGAATTGTGAAAATAACAGATGCCTTTATGTGTTGCACAATTTACAGGTTAAGAGATGAAATAAGAATCTAAAGACAACAGGTGAAATTGTTTTCATTGATTTGATAAAATAAGGAACACTGAGAGTCTCAGATATTTTAATTTAGTGATTGTACTCGTTTGTATTGCATAATTTTATTTTGAGCTTGCTGTCTTATCATTTTTAAAACCAAAGCACCATTTTTCGGGAAGAATACCATCATGAACAGGGTTAGCTTATTCAGCAGGTGATTGTCTGGAATAATCATTTCGTGCTGCGTATTTTAATTTGAAATGAAAAATATTCAACTTTCTGCGTATTATTTGACCTTTTATTTTTTAATTGTAATTCATTTTTTTAAAAACAAAAAAGCAAAGTAATTATGAGTACGGACGATAAAAACAGAAAGCCGAGAACAGAAAAAACAATTGAGCAAAAAATAGCATCAGCGCAGATGCGTCTAAATCGACTCAAGACCAAAGAGAAATCTTTATCCAAAAGCGTTGAAACACGCCTGAAAATCATCCTCGGTGCGGAAATAGCTAAGGCTATTAGTTGCAAAGTAGAAAATGTCGATAAGGAATTTGTATTGGAGATATTATTACAAACTTCGAATCTTAATTCGGAGACTAAAGCAAGAGTTAAATTACGAGGGCAAAGATTCCTTGAGTATATGGTTGGTAGAAATGAGTAATTTTTGATTCAGTCGGCGGATATTTATAGTAGCAAAACAAGAATATCTAGCGGGGTTTCGGGGGTTAAAGTTAACTAGGAAGACAGTTTAGTATATAGCACGTTAGGAATTATGACCATCAAGGTTTTATTGCATTTAATTCTATATCACCACAAGTAGGTGGTTTATAAAAAACCACCTACTTAAACAACGGTAAATAAATTATTCAATCAAAGGAGATAGCCATTTTGCAACCCATAATTTACACCACCCTCCCAATCAGACGTTAGGAAGTCTTTTACAAGAATAAACAAATGCATCACTGCATCTTCGTAAATTGGATTTTTTACATAACCATCTAAAAACCTGTATTCTCTATCGGTGTTCTTTTGTTTGCGTAGCACATAAATTTGATCAACCTTATATTTTTTCAAATTTATATTCTCGGTTAACTTTATCCATTCTGCAACTACAATATACATTGCATTTGGATTTTTGAGTTTTATTTCTTCAGCCGCCGTTGAAACATCCTGTAGCATTGTTTTATCAAGGTACGTTTTACATTCAATTGCTATAGCAGGAATATCCCAAATATGAACCTCATTTTTTTGAGATCCATTGCAATTCATCTCAGCATTTACACTGACTCCGATCGAAAAATCATGATCTTTTTTCTCAATTACAGCATAAGGCCTTTCCACCATATTACCATATGAATTTGACCTAAAAAATATATCTTTAAACGAATGTGATTTACCTATAAGAGCATGTGGACTTATTTCTTCAACTATATCTTTAAATAAATAATACATAAACTCTTCAAGAACGGATGAGTGTAGATTTGATCTTGAGTCAAAATGTTCTGCATATTTTTGAACATCAAGAAAATCCTTGTAATTATTTAAGAGTTCAACTCTTTTACAGATTATTTCTTGTATTTCATCTAAAGAAGAATTTTTAAATGGTCCTTTGAGTTCTAGATTACCTTTCTTCCAAACTTCATATCTTTGGCTTATCTCTTTTAAAAATAAAACTGATTCTCGATCTGTATACTTTACTTTACTGTTAAGCTTTTGTAATATATTATTTCCATGCACAAACACATTATTTTTTATCATTATAAAATACCTCATTAAAGATATTTAATGCAATTTCCTTTGCCATTAATGGTGGAACGGCATTGCCTATTTGATTGTATTGACATAAGTATTTTTCATCTTCACGACCTTCTCTCTGTAACAATTTGTGGCTTACTACAGTAGGTTTCCCCTTAAATACATACCAGTCTGGAAACGACTGAATTCTAGCCCCCTCTCTCGCAGTAAAGTTTCGGTTTAAATAAGGATGAACGAAGTTTGCATAAAATGAAGCAGCAATTGTATGACATGGTTTATTAGGATGCATACGTCTATTATTCTGATCATATACCTTTTCAGAAATTTCTTTGCTATTTCTTTTATACGGTTTTAAATGTTCAGGAACATCAGAAGTAGATTGCCCCCAAGTCATGGACGAAAAACGCTCAACTAGTCTTTTTGAATGATTCATTGCCTTATGATTAAATATTTTATAACTATTAAACCTGAGTTTTTTTTGATAATCAGTTAAAGCTTGTTTATCATAATCCATCTCTTCGCTTCCCTCTCTGGCATTAATTTGAGGAAGATCTGAAATAGCGTCCCATAATGTGGGTGTTTTTTTCAATCCATCACTACCAGTTATGTTATGTGTTGGTTTTGGAAATGGATTTTTTAATTCTTTTCTGGATGCTATAATAAACAACCGCCTTCTGATTTGCGGTACTCCAAAATCTGTTGCCTCCAAAATACTGTGATATACATGATATCCTAATGAGGACAGTTCTTCTTTTATAATATCGACGACAAATATTCCATCTTTCGTTTTTGCTTTAACTATATTCGGAACATTCTCCATTATCATTACCATTGGCGATAATATTCTTCCAATGCGAAGAAACTCCTCAAATAATGAATTTCGTGGATCTTTATGATCGCCATTATTTTTATTAGCTATTGAAAAACCTTGGCATGGCGGCCCACCGAGTATAATATCAGGTTTGTTATTTTTAAAAGTCTTCAATATCTCTTCGTCACTAAACTGTGATATGTCTTTTTTAATTACCAATGACTCTGGATGATTAAATTTAAATGTTTCAGTTGCCCAACTATCAACCTCGATAGCGCCAATTATTTCGGCACCTGCCATATGGAATCCCAGACTAAATCCTCCTGCTCCAGCGAAGGTGTCTAACACTTTAACTTTACTCATTTTATTAATCTAATCCTAATTCCACGTTGATATTTGTAAACTATTTTAAGAGCGGCACAACAAACTTGTTCACGATTTATCAAAGCTAAATGGTTGCTTATAACTAGTTCTACATTAGTGTAAATAATCACCCCACCACTGAATCATAAGTCTACGTTCATGAAGATGTTCTGCAAGTTGGATGTAAGCCGCACGGATATTGTTTCGTTCCTGATGGCTCATCTGGCGTTCAACAGCGTCTCTTAACCATAAACCAGACTCAATCAAGGCACTACAAGCCATCGCCCTAACCCGTGCTCACAGCCTCCGTTTTCGTGTCGTACACCATTGAACGAAGGGTCTTGTTAACAGTGTTCTCACTCATTGGCCTATCTGACTGGTAATCACCCGTGAAGACCAACTCGTTATCTCCACTGATATGTTTTATCTCTTCTAACATTTTCAGTGCCTGACGGCTTAAGGAAATAAGGTGAGGACTAAGCATTTTTAGAACCACGTTGTGACTGTTTATCGCCCTTTAAAGGTTCTTGCTCTGGAGGTATCGTCCAAAGCACATTTATAAAATCGATTTATTTCCATCTGGCAAAACGAAGTTCACTCGAACGAATGAAGGCTAATAACGTTAACGCCACCGCCAACTTAGTCAATGTTCAACCATTGAAGCGCTCAATTTTATCAAACAATTCAGGGATTCGCTCAAAATTGAGGGCGGGACGATGCACCCGTTTAACCATGGCTACCGCACCAGCCATGTCTTGGGCCGGGTTATAATCACTCAGACCATTTTGTACCGCAAAATGCATGATAACAGTTGTATGTTGTTGAAGACGAGAGGCAACTTCATATCGTCCGTTCGCCTCAACTACCTTTATCGGGGCGAGTAAATCTCTTGTCTTCCGAAATTTTCCGCTGACCTAACGCTAGGAAAAGATTATCCACTAAGCTTTTAAGCACTCGTTCACTATGGGACGCCGACCATTTTTTACTAAGGATGCCTGCCAATCTCTTACCACAGCCTCAAAGGTTAGTGCTCCGCTTTCTGCAATCTTTTCCTCTTTTTCTTTTGAGAGGGATCGATGCCATCAGATACCAGTTTCTTTGCTGCATCGCACCTCTTACTAGCCTCTGCCGATGAAATCATTAGATACCCCCCTAACGCCAGCATCTTCTGTTTGCAACTGAATCGATATTGAAAACGCCAGTATTTTGAGCCATTAGGGTTAACCCGCAGATGCATACCCTCACCATGGGTAAGTTTGAAAGGTTTATCTGCAGGCTTAACCGTTCTGACTTTGATATCAGTAAGAGCCATAGATCGCCCTCGCCGTGATGGTATCAATATAAATCGAACAGAAACCACCAACAGTATTTATTGGTAGACATTGATATTCGACAGTAGATTTTGATAGACCTGAAACAAGAAGAACACTATCTAACTTATTGATTTTGTACACATAAGTAGACTTTAGTAGTAGACTGTAAAAGCCTTGACTGGTGCCGAAGGCCGGACTCGAACCGGCACGTATTTCTACGGTTGATTTTGAATCAACTGCGTCTACCGATTTCGCCACTTCGGCACTGAAGAGGTATGCGGAAAACGTTGTGAATTATACCTGTCACGCGCCACCATGCAAGCGCCAGCTTGTGCCTGCCTCGCTAAGTGCTGAAAATTTCAGCATTGTCTTCAGCGATATGTAACCTTTGTCACACTCCTGGCCCCGCCCAGCCATGCTCTACACTTCCCAGACAACACCAGAGAACGACAAAAATATGCCGATGATCGATAACGAATAAGGATTTTCGCAATATCCGCGGGTTGCCGGACATGTGGTGATTGTCCGTGTGGTTGCCTTGGGTAGCACCGCGCAGGATAAAGATTAGCAGTTAGGTCAACAGACGGCGCGCAGCCGTGGTCACTGCGGCGCCGGTATTCGCGGTAATCAGATCAACTTTTGGCAAGGTTCGGTGCCGACAATTATGAATCGAGGAGGCTTTTCCGGTGCGCCTCTGCCAGGCCTTTAAGATATCTCGCAATCGGCTGAATTTAGTGGTGAAAGGAGCTCAACCGTGTCTATACTCCAGGCAGGGAACTGGAGGAAATCTCATGAGCGAATCACGTTTAATTGCCCGCACGCCGGACACAGAACTGTTTTTACTACCCGCTATGGCTAACCGTCACGGACTGATTACTGGCGCAACGGGGACAGGTAAAACTGTCACGCTGCAAAAACTGGCGGAATCTCTGTCAGAAATCGGCGTTCCGGTGTTTATGGCCGATGTAAAAGGTGATTTGACCGGGGTGGCGGCAGAAGGTACTACCTCGGAAAAACTGCTCGCTCGGTTGAAAAATATCGGCGTCAACGACTGGCAACCACATGCGAATCCAGTGGTGGTATGGGATATTTTTGGTGAGAAAGGTCATCCAGTGCGGGCAACGGTATCGGATCTCGGGCCGTTGTTGCTGGCGCGTTTGTTGAATCTCAACGATGTGCAATCTGGCGTGCTGAATATTATTTTCCGTATTGCTGACGATCAGGGATTGTTGCTTCTCGACTTTAAAGATTTGCGGGCGATTACCCAATACATCGGTGATAACGCCAAATCATTCCAGAATCAGTACGGTAATATCAGTGGCGCATCGGTTGGCGCCATTCAGCGCGGATTACTGACGCTGGAACAGCAAGGGGCGACGCATTTCTTTGGCGAGCCGATGCTGGATATCAAAGACTGGATGCGTACCGATGCCAACGGTAAGGGTGTTATCAATATCCTTAGCGCCGAAAAACTCTACCAGATGCCAAAACTGTACGCCGCCAGCCTGTTGTGGATGCTTTCAGAGTTGTATGAACAACTTCCGGAAGCGGGCGATTTGGAAAAACCGAAACTGGTGTTTTTCTTCGACGAAGCGCATCTGTTGTTTAATGATGCGCCGCAGGTGCTGCTGGATAAGATTGAACAGGTAATAAGGCTTATCCGTTCAAAAGGTGTAGGCGTCTGGTTTGTTTCGCAAAACCCTTCTGATATCCCGGACAACGTGCTTGGGCAGTTGGGAAATCGCGTTCAGCACGCTCTGCGCGCCTTTACACCGAAAGACCAGAAAGCGGTGAAGACGGCAGCGCAAACCATGCGCCCCAATCCTGCATTTGATACGGAAAAGGCGATTCAGGAACTAGGAACCGGCGAAGCGTTGATCTCTTTTCTGGATGCGAAAGGAAGCCCTTCTGTGGTAGAGCGTGCGATGGTGATCGCGCCTTGTTCACGGATGGGGCCGGTAACAGAAGATGAGCGTAATGGCTTGATTAATCACTCCCCGGTGTATGGCAAGTATGAAGATGACGTGGACCGGGAATCCGCCTATGAGATATTGCAAAAAGGCGTACAGGCAAGTACCGAGCAGCAAAATACTCCTCCGGCCAAAGGGAAAGAGACAGGTGAAGATGACGGTATTCTGGGTGGGTTGAAGGATATTTTGTTTGGCACTACCGGACCACGCGGCGGGAAGAAAGATGGTGTGGTGCAAACAATGGCGAAAAGCGCCGCCCGCCAGGTCACGAATCAGATTGTACGCGGTGTGCTGGGGAGTTTGCTGGGGGGAAGAAGAAGGTAAGTCAGGTGCTGTCTGTGCCTCTCACCCTGGCCCTCTCCCCAAAGGGGCGAGGGGACAGTTTGGTGCGGTTTGTATTCTCTCACACCAGCTTGCCTTTGCCTGATGCGCTACGCTTATCAGGCCTACGCCACTTTGCTAACAACAATAAAGGGAGCTTTAGCTCCCTTTATTCACTCATCAGATTACGATTTTCTCATTAACAGCCACAGGCTGATTAAGAAGAAGCTGGCGCTTGGCAACAATGCGCCGATGATCGGCGGGATGCCGTAAACCAGCGTCAGTGGGCCGAAGATCTGGTCCAGTACGTAGAAGACAAAACCGAAGCTGATACCGGTGACCACGCGCACGCCCATCGGCACGCTACGCAGTGGGCCGAAGATAAACGACAGCGCCATCAGCATCATTACCGCAACAGAAAGCGGCTGGAAGATTTTGCTCCACATGTTGAGCTGATATCGTCCGGCATCCTGACCGCTCGACTTCAGATACTTCACGTAGTTGTGCAAACCACTGATGGAAAGCGCATCCGGGTCCAACGCCACCACGCCCAGTTTGTCCGGCGTGAGGTTGGTTTTCCAGGTGCCGCTCACAGTCTGCGAACCGGTTATCTGTTTTGGATTGGTCAGGTCAGATTCATCAACCTGTGACAGACGCCAGACTTTATGTTCAGGGTCAAACTTCGCAGAAGCGGCATAGCGAACGGATTGCAGACGACGATTTTCGTTAAAGGCATAAATACTGATACCGCCTAATTCTTCGTCACCTTTTACTCGCTCAATATAGACAAAGTTGTCACCATCTTTGGCCCATAAACCTTGCTGAGTAGAGAGCAACGAACCACCGTACATCGCCTGCGCGCGGTAGTTACGCGCCATCTGTTCGCCCTGCGGCGCGACCCATTCGCCAATCGCCATCGTCAGTAAAACCAGCGGAATGGCGGTTTTCATTACCGACAGCGCCACCTGCATACGGGTAAAACCAGAAGCCTGCATTACCACCAGTTCGCTGCGCTGTGCCAGCATCCCCAATCCGAGCAACGCGCCCAGCAGGGCCGCCATCGGGAAGAAGATTTGCACATCTTTCGGCACGCTCAACAGGGTATACATTCCCGCGCCTAACGCGTCGTAACTCCCCTGCCCGGCTTTTTTCAGCTGATCGACAAACTTGATAATGCCGGAGAGCGACACCAGCATGAACAGCGTCATCATGATGGTGGTGAAAATGGTTTTACCGATATAGCGGTCAAGTACGCCAAAAGGTTGCATCACACCGCTCCTTTACGCGAAAAACTGGCGCGCAGGCGGCGAACCGGCACCGTATCCCAAAGGTTGAGAACAATCGCCAAAGCCAGATAAATCAGGTTAACGGTCCACATCCATAGCGTCGGGTCCAGCTTACCTTTACCGCCGTTCGACTTCAGGGAGGTCTGGATCAGGAAGAAAAGCAGATACAGCAGCATGGCTGGCAGCATCGACAGGACGCGTCCCTGACGCGGGTTAACCACACTCAGCGGTACAACCATCAACGCCATCATAAACACGGTGAATACCAGCGTGATACGCCAGTTTAGTTCCGCACGGGCGCGATCGGTATCGGTGTTCCATAACGTGCGCATGTCCATCTGGTCGGTATCATTCGGATCCAGCGCCACCGCCTGGTGACCAATGATCGCCTGATAATCCTGGAAGTCAGTAATGCGGAAATCACGTAACAATGCGGTGCCTTCGAAGCGCGTTCCCTGGTTGAGGCTAACGACCTGGGAGCCGTCACGCAGTTGCGTTAAATGTCCGGAATCGGCCACCACCACAGAAGGACGTGCGTTACCTTTTGGTCGAATTTGCGCGAGAAACACATCTTTGAAATCGCTGCCATCAACACTTTCGATGAACAGCACTGAGCTGCCATTGGTCGCTTGCTGGAATTGCCCTTGCGCCAGCGCAGCCATGCCAGGGTTCGCTTTCGCTTCTGCCAGCACTTCATCCTGATGACGCGATGACCACGGCCCCGCCCACATGACGTTAATCGCCGCGACAATCGCTGTGAACACCGCGAGAACCATTGCCGCTTTCACCAGAACCGCTTTGCTCAGGCCGCAGGCATGCATGACCGTAATTTCACTTTCGGTATACAGTTTACCCAACGTCATCAGCAGCCCGAGGAACAGGCTTAATGGCAGGATAAGCTGCGCCATTTCCGGCACGCCCAGACCCAACAGGGAGAGCACCAGATTCGCCGGAATGTCACCGTCAACCGCTGCGCCGAGGATCCTCACTAACTTTTGACAGAAGAAGATCAAAAGCAAGATGAAGAGTATCGCCAGCTGGCTTTTGAGCGTCTCCCGAACCAGATATCTTATGATTATCACTTTAAATACGCCCGTAAAAACTCGTCTTTTGCAGGATTTTAGCTTGTTTCATGGCTTAAACGTCATTTATTCTCTTGAGTCGTCGAAATCGTCGCTAAGATAATTATACTCAACGGATTCACCTCTCAGATTTTGTTCTGACGTGCCAATGCTGTAATAACGTTAAGATTAACACGAAGTCATCGCAACAGCGGACATGAGTTACGAAAGCTTGCAATTCTATCTGTAGCCACCGCCGTTGTCTTTAAGATTCAGGAGCGTAGTGCATGGAGTTTAGTGTAAAAAGCGGTAGCCCGGAGAAACAGCGGAGTGCCTGCATCGTCGTGGGCGTCTTCGAACCACGTCGCCTTTCTCCGATTGCAGAACAGCTCGATAAGATCAGTGATGGGTACATCAGCGCCCTGCTGCGCCGAGGCGAACTGGAAGGAAAGCCGGGGCAGACCCTGTTGCTGCACCATGTGCCGAATGTGCTTTCTGAGCGCATTCTCCTTATTGGTTGCGGCAAAGAACGTGAGCTGGATGAGCGCCAGTACAAGCAGGTTATTCAGAAAACCATTAATACGCTGAATGATACTGGCTCGATGGAAGCGGTTTGCTTCCTGACTGAACTGCACGTTAAAGGCCGTAACAACTACTGGAAAGTACGTCAGGCTGTCGAGACAGCAAAAGAGACGCTCTACAGTTTTGATCAGCTGAAAACGAATAAGAGCGAACCGCGTCGTCCGCTGCGTAAAATGGTCTTCAACGTGCCGACCCGCCGTGAGCTGACCAGCGGGGAGCGCGCGATCCAGCACGGTCTGGCGATTGCTGCAGGGATTAAAGCCGCGAAAGATCTCGGCAATATGCCACCGAATATCTGTAACGCCGCTTACCTTGCTTCACAAGCGCGTCAGTTGGCTGATAGCTACAGCAAGAATGTCATCACTCGCGTTATCGGCGAACAGCAGATGAAAGAGTTGGGGATGCACTCTTATCTGGCGGTCGGTCAGGGTTCACAAAACGAATCGCTGATGTCGGTGATTGAGTACAAAGGCAATGCGTCGGAAGATGCGCGCCCAATCGTGCTGGTCGGTAAAGGTTTAACCTTCGACTCCGGCGGTATCTCCATCAAGCCTTCAGAAGGCATGGATGAGATGAAGTACGATATGTGCGGCGCGGCGGCGGTTTACGGCGTGATGCGTATGGTGGCAGAGCTGCAACTGCCGATTAACGTTATCGGCGTGCTGGCAGGCTGCGAAAACATGCCTGGCGGGCGCGCGTATCGTCCGGGCGATGTGTTAACCACCATGTCCGGTCAGACCGTAGAAGTGTTGAATACCGACGCCGAAGGCCGTCTGGTGCTGTGCGATGTGTTAACTTACGTTGAACGTTTTGAGCCGGAAGCGGTGATTGACGTGGCGACGCTGACCGGTGCCTGCGTGATCGCGCTGGGTCATCACATTACCGGTCTGATGGCGAACCACAATCCGCTGGCCCATGAGCTGATTGCCGCATCTGAACAATCCGGTGACCGCGCATGGCGTTTACCGCTGGGTGACGAGTATCAGGAACAACTGGAGTCCAATTTTGCCGATATGGCGAACATTGGCGGTCGTCCTGGTGGGGCGATTACCGCAGGTTGCTTCCTGTCACGCTTTACCCGTAAGTACAACTGGGCACACCTGGATATTGCAGGTACCGCCTGGCGTTCTGGTAAAGCAAAAGGCGCAACCGGTCGCCCGGTGGCGTTGCTGGCACAGTTCCTGCTGAACCGTGCTGGGTTTAACGGCGAAGAGTGATTGCATCAGCCATTGTTGTTATTGTCGGATGCGGCATGAACGCCTTATCCGACCTACACAGAGCATTGAACTCGTAGGCCTGATAAGACGCGACAGCGTCGCATCAGGCAATGTTGTGTATACCTGATGCGTATTTAAATCCACCACAAGAAGCCCCATATATGAAAAACGCAACGTTCTACCTTCTGGACAATGACACGACCATCGATGGCTTAAGCGCCGTTGAGCAACTGGTGTGTGAAATTGCCGCAGAACGTTGGCGCAGCGGTAAGCGCGTGCTCATCGCCTGTGAAGATGAAAAGCAGGCTTATCGACTGGATGAAGCCCTGTGGGCGCGTCCGGCAGAAAGCTTTGTTCCGCACAATTTAGCGGGAGAAGGACCGCGCGGCGGTGCGCCGGTGGAGATCGCCTGGCCGCAAAAACGGAGCAGCAGCCCGCGCGATATATTGATTAGTCTGCGAACAAGCTTTGCAGATTTTGCCACCGCTTTCACAGAAGTGGTAGACTTCGTCCCTTATGAAGATTCTCTGAAACAACTGGCGCGCGAACGCTATAAAGCCTACCGCGTGGCTGGTTTCAACCTGAATACGGCAACCTGGAAATAATGGAAAAGACATACAACCCACAAGATATCGAACAGCCGCTTTACGAGCACTGGGAAAAGCAGGGCTACTTTAAGCCTAATGGCGATGAAAGCCAGGAAAGTTTCTGCATCATGATCCCGCCGCCGAACGTCACCGGCAGTTTGCATATGGGTCACGCCTTCCAGCAAACCATCATGGATACCATGATCCGCTATCAGCGCATGCAGGGTAAAAACACCCTGTGGCAGGTCGGTACTGACCACGCCGGGATCGCTACCCAGATGGTCGTTGAGCGCAAGATTGCCGCAGAAGAAGGTAAAACCCGTCACGACTATGGCCGCGAAGCTTTCATCGACAAAATCTGGGAATGGAAAGCGGAATCCGGCGGCACCATTACCCGTCAGATGCGTCGTCTCGGCAACTCTGTAGACTGGGAGCGTGAACGCTTCACTATGGATGAAGGCCTGTCCAATGCGGTGAAAGAAGTTTTCGTTCGTCTGTATAAAGAAGACCTGATTTACCGTGGCAAGCGCCTGGTAAACTGGGACCCGAAACTGCGTACCGCTATCTCTGACCTGGAAGTGGAAAACCGCGAATCGAAAGGCTCGATGTGGCACATCCGCTATCCGCTGGCTGACGGCGCGAAAACCGCTGATGGTAAAGATTATCTGGTGGTTGCGACTACCCGTCCGGAAACCCTGCTGGGCGATACCGGCGTAGCTGTTAACCCGGAAGATCCGCGTTATAAAGATCTGATTGGCAAATATGTCATTCTGCCGCTGGTTAACCGTCGTATTCCGATCGTTGGCGACGAACACGCCGACATGGAAAAAGGCACCGGCTGCGTGAAGATCACTCCGGCGCACGACTTTAACGACTATGAAGTGGGTAAACGTCACCAGCTTCCGATGATCAACATCCTGACTTTTGACGGTGATATCCGTGAAAGCGCTCAGGTGTTCGATACCAAAGGTAACGAATCTGACGTTTATTCCAGCGAAATCCCGGCAGAATTCCAGAAACTGGAGCGTTTTGCTGCACGTAAAGCGATCGTTGCGGCGGTTGACGCCCTCGGCCTGCTGGAAGAGATCAAACCGCACGACCTGACCGTTCCTTACGGCGACCGTGGCGGCGTGGTTATTGAACCAATGCTGACCGACCAGTGGTACGTACGCGCCGATGTACTGGCGAAACCAGCAGTTGAAGCGGTTGAGAACGGCGACATTCAGTTCGTACCGAAGCAGTACGAAAACATGTACTTCTCCTGGATGCGCGATATTCAGGACTGGTGTATCTCTCGTCAGCTGTGGTGGGGTCACCGTATCCCGGCATGGTACGACGAAGCAGGTAACGTTTATGTTGGTCGCAACGAAGACGAAGTGCGTCAGGAAAATAACCTCGGTGCCGACGTTGCTCTGCGTCAGGACGAAGACGTTCTCGATACCTGGTTCTCCTCTGCGCTGTGGACCTTCTCTACGCTCGGCTGGCCGGAAAACACCGACGCCCTGCGTCAGTTCCACCCAACCAGCGTAATGGTGTCTGGCTTCGACATCATCTTCTTCTGGATTGCCCGCATGATCATGATGACCATGCACTTCATCAAAGATGAAAATGGCAAACCGCAGGTGCCGTTCCACACCGTTTACATGACCGGTCTGATTCGTGATGACGAAGGCCAGAAGATGTCCAAATCCAAGGGTAACGTAATTGACCCACTGGATATGGTTGACGGTATTTCGCTGCCAGAACTGCTGGAAAAACGTACCGGCAATATGATGCAGCCGCAGCTGGCGGATAAAATCCGTAAGCGCACCGAGAAGCAGTTCCCGAACGGCATTGAGCCGCACGGTACTGATGCGCTGCGCTTCACCCTGGCGGCGCTGGCTTCTACCGGTCGTGACATCAACTGGGATATGAAGCGTCTGGAAGGTTATCGTAACTTCTGTAACAAGCTGTGGAACGCCAGCCGCTTTGTGCTGATGAACACAGAAGGTCAGGATTGTGGCTTCAACGGCGGCGAAATGACGCTGTCGCTGGCGGACCGCTGGATTCTGGCGGAGTTCAACCAGACCATCAAAGCGTACCGCGAAGCGCTGGACAGCTTCCGCTTCGATATCGCTGCGGGCATTCTGTATGAATTCACCTGGAACCAGTTCTGTGACTGGTATCTGGAGCTTACCAAGCCGGTAATGAACGGTGGCAGCGAAGCCGAATTGCGTGGTACTCGCCATACGCTGGTAACCGTGCTGGAAGGCTTGCTGCGCCTGGCGCATCCGATCATTCCGTTTATCACCGAAACCATCTGGCAGCGTGTGAAAGTACTTTGCGGCATCACTGCCGACACCATCATGCTGCAGCCGTTCCCGCAGTACGATGCGTCTCAGGTCGATGAAGCAGCGCTGGCCGACACCGAGTGGCTGAAGCAGGCGATCGTTGCTGTACGTAATATCCGCGCGGAAATGAACATCGCGCCGGGTAAACCGCTGGAGCTGCTGCTGCGTGGTTGCAGTGCAGATGCAGAACGTCGCGTGAACGAAAACCGTGGCTTCCTGCAAACGCTGGCGCGTCTGGAAAGCATCACCGTGCTGCCTGCCGATGACAAAGGCCCGGTTTCCGTTACTAAGATCGTCGACGGCGCAGAGCTGCTGATCCCGATGGCTGGCCTCATCAACAAAGAAGATGAGCTGGCGCGTCTGGCGAAAGAAGTGGCGAAGATTGAAGGTGAAATCAGCCGTATTGAGAACAAACTGGCGAACGAAGGCTTTGTGGCCCGCGCACCGGAAGCGGTTATCGCGAAAGAGCGCGAGAAGCTGGAAGGTTATGCGGAAGCGAAAGCGAAGCTGATTGAACAGCAGGCAGTTATCGCCGCGCTGTAATATTCACGATGTAAACGAAGGCCGGAGCATGCTCCGGCCTTTTTACTTAGATAAACGGAACATACGGCACAATACCGCGAGAAATCCACATTAACGGACCGCTATCCTGCGGTTTGTCATCATTCGCTAACTCCAGCGAATCAAGGTCACCCTGGACATGGGTATTGTTAGCAATCCAGCTAATCATCCACATTTTCAGCCAGGGATAAGCCAGACCACAGGTAATTGAGGAACCCATTAATACTGCAAACATGCGCAGAAGCATACCGAACGTGGTAACGGACGAATGAAAACGAATTGTTCCATTTGCCAGCGTTAAATTATTCAGAAACAGATTGCGTAACGTGACATAGAGATAACTGGCAAACACAAGAATCGCAACAAAATAAAGGAAATAAGAAGCCGCAATCTGCGGGTAATATTGCAATACAAGCTCACTACCTGCCTTAGACTGCCCCAACATGGTCATCATCATTAACTGCTGGAATACTGGTGCAATCATAATACCAATCACAATGATGAAAGGAGCCATGGTTAATATTGCGAGTGTACATCCTTTAATGCATTCTTTTACGTTTACCTGAATAGAAAACTTATGAATGCCAAAAGTTGCATTGTTACCCAGCAATGGCATCCATTTACTATAGGTTATACCATTGACGACACCCAGCCCGATGGCAGAAAGCAAACTTAACGCGACTAAGTTAAAGAATAATCCTCCTATCGATGTCGTCACTTGCGCAATAAGATACAGTGCGAACCAAAAAGCTAACGCCAACAGTACAGGTAGACCTAACATGACCCACCATGCACGGAGCATCGAGCAGTTAAAGCCAAAGCGAATGCCATTCAGTGAGGTCATGTTCGCCTGATACTGTAGACTCTTCACTGCCATGCAAGGAATACCGCAGATCAAGAGAGCAAACAGGAGAAAGCCAAGAACAAAGTGTTGGCCTGAAAAACAAGAAATACTAAGAAGATAAACGACAAAAATAAGGAACATGCTAACGAAAATGGCACCACCTGTTCCCTTATAACTAAATGGTTGCCCCTTGAGTGTCACATGTTGATAAATATAACGACGGCATTTCACCAATGCCCACGGCCCATATATTCCAAGAGTAATAATTGTCAGTAAAAAATTCACAAGACAAATAAGAAAATACTCACCGCCTTTGCCTGTAAAAACAAATGCGTGACGAGAATTATCTTTCCCGACGTTTACACCATTCATGAATCATATCCCTAAAATAAATTCCATTCATATAGATAATAATTCCAGTAAGTTGATACTGGTACGCCTAGAATACGCTTTCTCAAAGAGATATATGCTTAATATTTTCTGATTTATCTTCTTCTTGCACCGCATTAGCGAGGGTGGTATTAAAGTGAGCTATAAATCATACATTTGAAATTGAGCTATGCTATGAATGTTGTCGCTTCTCCCGCGCTCCGTTTGCGCAAACTTACTGCCGCCGATAATCCCGCCATCGCCAGCGTCATCCGCCAGGTATCTGCAGAATACGGTCTTACCGCTGATAAAGGCTATACCGTCGCCGATCCGAATCTCGACGAACTGTATCAAGTGTACAGCCAGCCTGGTCATGCTTATTGGGTGGTTGAATACAATGGTGAAGTGGTCGGCGGCGGCGGGATTGCGCCATTAACAGGTAGTGAAGCGGACATTTGCGAACTGCAAAAGATGTACTTTCTCCCCGTCATTCGCGGTAAAGGGCTGGCAAAAAAACTGGCCTTAATGGCGATGGAGCAGGCGCGAGAAATGGGTTTCAAACGCTGCTATCTGGAAACGACCGCTTTTTTGAAAGAAGCGATTGGTTTGTATGAACATTTAGGTTTTCAACATATCGATTATGCACTTGGCTGTACGGGTCATGTCGATTGTGAAGTGCGGATGCTGCGCGAACTCTAAAAAAATGCCCGCTAGTGTGTGCTATCGGGCCTTTTAATCAATTAATTAGTGGCGAACGCCGTCATCGTCTTCGTCGACGTAATCTTCATCGTCGCCGTCTTCGCCATTAGGATCTTCAAAGTAAGTTCCCCAACCGTCGTATTCAACGTCGAATTTTTCTGCCAGGTTCATCAGTTGTTCAACCTGAGCGTCGATCAGATCGGCATTCAACGCGCATTCGCTGAGAATGTCACAGCAGATAACGATATCGCCATCTTCCACTTCCAGCTCTTCTGGATCGGTCACTTCGTAGCCGAGTTTAAATGCTTCAACCGCGGCTTTTTCCAGGGTTTCCAGATCGTCCGCGGACAGATGGTGTTCGATGGTGTACAGCGCGTCCGGATCGCTACCATCTTCCAGTAATTCTTCAATAATCAAACGGGTTTCTTCACGCTGTTCTTCGAGCTGTTCCGGGTTTGCCATGTCTTATTCCTCTTAATGTCCTGCTGATACTCTTATTGTCACACACCACTGACATTGCCTCCACCTTTGTGACAAAGTTTTATGCTTTAGGCTTGCAAATGAATATTCATACATATAAATTGAATTTTAATTCATTATGGCGTAAGCCACAGGAGGGATCTATGTCCGGGTTTTATCATAAGCATTTCCTGAAATTACTTGATTTCACGCCAGCTGAACTCAACACCTTGCTCCAGTTAGCCGCGAAACTAAAAGCAGATAAAAAAAACGGTAAAGAAGAAGCCAGACTCATCGGTAAAAACATCGCGCTCATCTTCGAAAAAGACTCGACTCGTACCCGATGCTCTTTCGAAGTTGCCGCATATGACCAGGGCGCTCGCGTCACTTATCTCGGCCCCAACGGCAGTCAGATTGGCCATAAAGAGTCAATTAAAGATACCGCCCGCGTGCTTGGCCGCATGTATGACGGTATTCAGTATCGCGGCTATGGTCAGGAGATTGTCGAAACACTGGCGGAATACGCTGAAGTCCCGGTATGGAACGGACTGACCAATGAGTTTCACCCCACGCAACTGCTGGCAGATCTGCTGACCATGCAAGAACACTTGCCGGGTAAAGCGTTCAATGAGATGACGCTGGTCTACGCCGGAGATGCCCGCAATAACATGGGCAACTCGATGCTGGAAGCGGCCGCGCTGACCGGCCTGGATTTGCGTCTGGTGGCGCCAAAAGCGTGCTGGCCGGAAGCCTCACTGGTTGCCGAATGCCGCGCTCTGGCGCAGCAAAATGGCGGGAATATTACGCTGACAGAAGATATCGCAGCAGGCGTTAAAGGTGCTGACTTTATCTATACCGATGTGTGGGTGTCGATGGGGGAAGCGAAAGAGAAATGGGCAGAACGTATTGCATTGCTGCGTGATTATCAGGTGAATAGCAAAATGATGCAGTTGACTGGTAATCCCGAAGTCAAATTCCTCCACTGCCTGCCCGCGTTTCATGACGACCAAACGACGTTAGGTAAAAAGATGGCCGAAGAATTTGGCCTGCACGGTGGGATGGAAGTGACGGATGAAGTCTTTGAATCTGCCGCCAGCATTGTTTTTGATCAGGCGGAAAACCGTATGCATACTATCAAAGCGGTGATGGTCGCGACGCTCGCCCAATAACGCCAGTACCGGAGGCGGCGTAACGTCGCCACCGGTATAACTCGCTTACGCCATCAGCATTTTCACAACCGCTTTGCGAACCTGAGCAGGCTCCCCCACTGCGCACAGCGGTTTGTGCACTTCACCCGGATAGAACACAATAAAGTCACCTTCATTGAGGATAACCGTTTTCTCCTCAACGCCTTCCGGCAAAAAGGCGATGTCTTTATCGGCTAACCAGTCAGTATCCGGCGTACCCGCAGGCTGCGTGCTAAAGGTCATTCCTTCCTGCCCTTTTAACACAATCTGAATGTCGAGATAGCGGGCATGGTACTCCGCACGACGCGCTTCATACGGCTCGGTCATATCTTCAGAGATAAGATAAAACAGACGGTTGCCTTCGATATCGTGCTTACCTTTTGGTGTTTCTGCCGTAACGTGCATTTTGATATGTTCAATAGCCTGGCGTAACTCTTCTGGCAACCACGGTTGGAGATTATGAATATTTCCGATGATCATCTTTTTCATTCCTCAATTAAAACAATGTTTCATTTCTCTCGTTATACGTAATTCCTTACTGCCATACCAGCATTTTTTGCCGTCCGATTGCGCCAGAGCATGTTCTTCTGTCCGCTTGCCATAAAAACAAATATTGTTAAAAATTCAATTTTAAAGCATATAAATTCACTACAATCGTTTACCTGGGTAATTTTTTGCATTAATCGCTTGATCACATTTTCTGCCTGAGTATAATGCCGGACAATTTGCCGGGAGGATGTATGGTTCAGTGTGTTCGACATTTTGTCTTACCGCGTCTGAAAAAAGACGCTGGCCTGCCGTTTTTCTTCCCGTTGTTCACCTATTCCCAGCCCCTCAATCGAGGGGCTTTTTTTTGCCCAGGCGTCAGGAGATAAACATGGCTAATCCGCTATATCAAAAACACATCATTTCCATAAATGACCTTAGTCGCGATGACCTTAATCTGGTGCTGGCGACAGCGGCGAAACTGAAAGCCAATCCGCAGCCAGAGCTTTTGAAGCATAAAGTGATCGCCAGCTGCTTCTTCGAAGCCTCTACGCGTACCCGCCTCTCTTTCGAAACCTCGATGCACCGCCTGGGCGCCAGCGTAGTGGGCTTCTCCGACAGCGCTAACACTTCACTGGGTAAAAAAGGCGAAACGCTGGCCGACACCATTTCGGTTATCAGCACTTACGTCGATGCGATTGTGATGCGCCATCCGCAGGAAGGTGCGGCGCGCCTGGCCACCGAGTTTTCCGGCAATGTACCAGTACTGAACGCGGGTGATGGCTCCAACCAACATCCAACCCAAACCTTGCTGGATCTGTTCACTATTCAGGAAACCCAGGGACGTCTCGACAATCTCCACGTTGCGATGGTCGGCGACCTGAAATATGGCCGTACCGTTCACTCCCTGACTCAGGCATTGGCGAAGTTCGATGGCAACCGTTTTTACTTCATCGCCCCGGATGCGCTGGCAATGCCGCAGTACATTCTGGATATGCTCGATGAAAAAGGTATCGCCTGGAGTCTGCATAGTTCCATTGAAGAAGTGATGGCGGAAGTGGACATTCTGTATATGACTCGCGTGCAAAAAGAGCGTCTGGACCCGTCCGAGTACGCCAACGTGAAAGCACAGTTTGTCCTGCGCGCCAGCGATCTCCACAACGCCAAAGCCAATATGAAAGTGCTGCATCCACTGCCACGCGTTGATGAGATTGCCACCGATGTGGATAAAACGCCGCACGCCTGGTACTTCCAGCAAGCAGGCAACGGGATTTTCGCTCGCCAGGCGTTACTGGCACTGGTTCTGAATCGCGATCTGGTACTGTAAGGGGAAATAGAGATGACACACGATAATAAATTGCAGGTTGAAGCTATCAAACGCGGCACGGTAATTGACCATATCCCCGCCCAGGTCGGTTTTAAGCTGTTGAGCTTGTTCAAGTTAACCGAAACCGATCAGCGCATCACCATCGGTCTGAACCTGCCTTCCGGAGAGATGGGCCGCAAGGATCTGATCAAAATCGAAAATACTTTTTTAAGTGAAGATCAGGTAGACCAACTGGCACTGTATGCACCGCAAGCCACTGTAAACCGTATCGACAACTATGACGTGGTCGGCAAATCGCGCCCCAGCCTGCCGGAACGTATTGATAATGTGCTGGTCTGCCCGAACAGCAACTGTATCAGCCATGCTGAACCGGTTTCTTCCAGCTTTGCCGTGAGAAAGCGCGCCAATGATATTGCGCTCAAATGCAAATATTGTGAAAAAGAGTTTTCCCATAATGTGGTGCTGGCCAATTAATTGCGGTTGGTAATAAATGTCTGGCTCCCTATAATGAGCCAGACTTTTTACCGCTGTAATAAAGGAGAAATCATGAGCAAAACTATCGCGACGGAAAATGCACCCGCAGCTATCGGTCCGTATGTTCAGGGCGTTGATCTGGGCAGTATGATCATCACCTCCGGTCAGATCCCGGTAAACCCGAAAACTGGCGAAGTACCGGCAGACGTAGCGGCACAAGCGCGTCAGTCTTTGGAAAACGTGAAAGCGATCGTGGAAGCGGCTGGTCTGAAAGTGGGCGATATCGTTAAAACCACCGTGTTTGTGAAAGACCTGAACGATTTCGCAACCGTAAACGCCACTTACGAAGCGTTCTTCACCGAGCACAATGCCACCTTCCCGGCACGTTCTTGCGTTGAAGTTGCACGTCTGCCGAAAGACGTGAAGATTGAGATCGAAGCGATCGCTGTTCGTCGCTAATCTCTTTCAAATAGATAATCCAGGTTTCGCGCCTGGATTATCTGATTCAACCACGGAGGGTTGAAGATGGCTAAAGCCCGCTTCACTGACGCACAAATTGCTGAAATTTTACAGCAGTCAAAAAAAGGTGCGCCTAATAAGGAACTATGTGAACACTATCAATTTAGTGTTAGTACGCTCCGGCGCTGGCAAGAACAGCACGCAGAAGGCGTAAGAAGTGAATTAAAAAAAATAGAATCCAAAGCGCAAATCGTCTTTCTCCTTTTCTTTGCTGTCTCCATTATACTCACCCTGATATTTGGTAAACCTACAGGTGGATGGGTAATACCACCTTTATTACTTTATTGTATTTATTATATTCGCCTGTATCGCAACATCTCCTCCAGACACATAAAAAAAGAAGATATCTATCTCTCTCGTTCTGTAAATAACAGCTATAGCGCCCTTTATAATTTGAGCTGGACGTTTATTTGTTTTTTTATTTTTGCAGTAATCTATTTTTTTGTGCAGATCTTTTCGTAGGAGACTGACCTGAAAAAGTATTTCAGATCAGTCTCATCACTGGCTTACTGCCAGCCGTAACGACGACTATAAACCCCTTTGACCAACTGCGTTAACGTCATATACCCTGCCAGAATCGCAACCAGCCACGGGAAGTAACTTAACGGCAGCGCCTGCAGTTGCAGATAGCCAGCCAGCGGTGAAAACGGCAACGCGATCCCCACGACCATCACAATCGCGGTCATCGCCATTAATGGCCACGACGCGCAACTCTGAATAAACGGCACACGGCGGGTGCGGATCATATGCACAATCAGCGTTTGCGACAGCAATCCCACCACAAACCAACCCGACTGGAACAGAGTTTGCGTTTCCGGCGTATTGGCATGAAATACCCACCACATCAGACAAAACGTCAGAATATCGAAGATCGAACTGATCGGTCCGAAGAAGATCATAAAGCGGCCAAGATCCGCCGGATTCCAACGCTGCGGCTTTTGAATTTGCTCGTCATCAACGTTATCAAACGGGATCGCTACCTGTGATACATCGTACAGTAAGTTCTGGATCAGTAAGTGTAATGGCAACATCGGCAGGAAGGGCAAGAAAGCACTCGCCACCAGCACGCTGAACACATTACCGAAGTTAGAACTCGCCGTCATTTTGATGTATTTCAGCATGTTAGCGAAAGTTCGGCGTCCTTCAATGACCCCATCTTCCAGTACCATCAGGCTTTTTTCCAGCAGAATGATATCAGCCGCTTCACGGGCTATATCTACCGCGCCGTCTACGGAAATACCGATATCGGCGGCACGTAACGCTGGTGCGTCATTAATACCATCTCCCATAAAGCCAACCACATGCCCTTCGCGCTTCAGTAAGGTCACAATACGTTCTTTATGCATCGGCGTCAGACGGGCAAACAACGTGGTACGCTGCGCGAGATTTGCCAGTTCGTCGTCTGATAGTGTTTCAATATCACTACCAATAACCACCTTTCCAGCGTCCAGTCCCACTTCATGGCACACCTTCGCCGCCACCAGTTCGCTATCGCCAGTGAGGATTTTTACGGTGATCCCACTCGCCTTTAACGCCAGCAGTGCCGGAGCCGTTGTCTCTTTTGGCGGATCGAGAAAAGCAATATATCCTTCGAGGATCAGGTCGGATTCATCCGCCCGTTGGTAATCCCCTTCACGCGCGGGCAGGTATTTCGTCGCCACCGCAACTACGCGCAGCCCCTGACGATTCAGCGTATCGGTTACCCGCTTAATCTTGCGCAGCATGGTGTCATCGAGCGGAATAATCGCGCCATGATGACGCACCTGCGAACACACATTGAGGATTTCCTGCAATGCACCTTTGCACACCAGTTGATGGTGTTCGGCATTTTCTGCCACGACCACCGACATCCGGCGACGCTCGAAATCAAAAGGAATTTCATCCACTTTCTGCCAACGGCTGGCCAGCAAACGCGCTGACTTTTCATCTATACCTTCCAGCACCGCCGTATCAAGCAGGTTTTTAAGTCCGGTCTGGTAATGACTGTTCAACCACGCGCTATGCAGCACGCGTTCGCTGGTTTTACCGGAGATATCGGTATGATTCTCCAGCACAATTTTATCTTGCGTCAGGGTGCCTGTTTTATCGGTGCACAGAATATCCATTGCACCAAAGTTCTGAATCGCATCCAGATGTTTGACGATCACTTTCTGTTTCGACAGTTTTACCGCACCACGCGCCAGCGTCGAGGTGACAATCATCGGCAACATTTCCGGCGTTAAGCCCACCGCTACCGAAAGCGCAAATAGTGCAGCTTCCCACCAGTCGCCTTTGGTGTAACCGTTGATGAACAGCACCACGGGCGCCATCACTAGCATAAAGCGAATCAGCAGCATACTGACGCGGCTGATCCCTTGCTGAAAAGCATTCGGTTCACTTTCCTGCTCGCTGACTCGTCCTGCCAGTTGACCAAACCAGGTGTTGGCGCCTGTGGCAATCACTATTGCTTGCGCCGTGCCGCTCACCACGGTGGTCCCCATATAACACAGGGTATCGCACTCCAGCGGATTGCTATGCTCTGGCTGGCGAGTGGTTGCTGTTTTTTCAACGGGCAGAGACTCACCGGTTAACGACGCCTGGGCGACGAACAGATCCCGCGCCTGCAAAATACGTAAATCTGCCGGGATCATATCTCCCGCTGCCAGTTTAATAATATCGCCAGGCACTAGCTGGTCGATGGGGATCTCCAGCCAGCCATTTTCGCCTTTGTCGTTAATTACGCGCAGCACTGTCACGGTATTACTAACCATCGCTTTCAGGGCATCTGCGGCTTTGGTGGAACGCGCTTCCTGAACGAAATTCAGCAACGTAGAAATGGCCACCATTAACGCGATAACGCCTGCGGCAAATAAATCTTCCGTGGCATAAGAAATACCGCCGAGGATGGTGAGCAAAATATTAAAGGGGTTGCGATAGCAGACCCACAAATGTACCCACCACGGCGACGGTTGTTGCGCAGGTAATTTATTTTCACCGTATTGTTCGCGGGCAGATTCCACTTCTACCTGATTCAACCCCTCCGGATGGGTGTCGAACGTTTTCCATAGTTCCTCTTCTGGCATCACCGCCATCTTCAGGCAATACGCGCTTAAGGAAGGCGGGATCGGTGCATTTACTGTCTGCTGCGCACCAGGCAGCGGATCGCGACGGATCAGACGGGAAGGTAAATGGCGAATTAGCCGGGTAAAAATTTCTTTAAACATAGAGAGTCCCTCCGCACCGTCTGGAACAGTGCAGAAATGTCTTCAGGCGTAGCAAAGCCTTACCTGACGGTAATAAATATGAGCAGGGACGTTAAAACGTCACGGCCTTACGCATCCGGTAACACCGTGAAAAGACAGGCTTACCGGAAAAGTTTTAATCTCCAACGGGGGAGAGGCGTGGGATCAGGTTCCATATAACCTCCGGTAAGTGAATAAATAGCGCCGCGAATCCAATAATATTCGTAGCATTTATGCCGATATAATACCTGTAAGCAACTAAACCAACGATAAACCAGACTTTACCCATTGCTGAATGCGTGGGTAAAGTTAGGCTCAAATAATTAAACGCAAATTACGGGACAACAGGATGCAAAATCGGCTGACCATCAAAGACATCGCTCGCTTAAGCGGCGTGGGGAAATCCACGGTTTCCCGAGTGCTGAATAACGAAAGCGGCGTGAGTCGGCACACGCGCGAGCGAGTTGAAGCCGTGATGAATCAGCATAGATTTTCCCCTTCCCGCTCTGCGCGCGCCATGCGTGGACAAAGCGATAAAGTTGTCGCCATTATCGTTACCCGTCTGGATTCGTTTTCAGAAAATCTCGCCGTTCAGACCATGCTGCCTGCATTCTATGAACAGGGTTACGACCCAATCATGATGGAAAGCCAGTTTTCCCCGCAATTAGTGGCCGAACATTTGGGGGTACTGAAACGTCGTAATATCGACGGCGTGGTACTGTTTGGTTTTACCGGCATAACAGAAGAAATGTTAGCCCCCTGGCAGTCATCGCTGGTTCTGCTGGCGCGTGACGCAAAAGGCTTTGCTTCGGTCTGTTATGACGACGAAGGGGCAATCAAAATCCTGATGCAACGGCTGTATGACCAGGGGCATCGCAATATCAGCTATCTCGGCGTACCGCACAGCGACGTGACTACCGGTAAGCGGCGTCACGAAGCCTACCAGGCGTTCTGCAAAGCACATAAGCTACATCCCGTCGCCGCCCTGCCTGGCCTCACCATGAAGCAAGGTTACGAGAATGTGGCAAAAGTAATTACCCCTGAAACCACCGCGTTACTGTGCGCAACCGACACACTGGCACTTGGCGCAAGTAAATACCTGCAAGAACAATGCATCGATACCTTACAACTGGCGAGTGTTGGTAATACGCCTTTGATGAAGTTTCTCCATCCGGAAATCATAACCGTTGATCCAGGCTACGCAGAAGCCGGACACCAGGCGGCCTGCCAGTTGATCGGGCAGGTAACCGGACGCAGTGAACCTCAACAAATCGTCATACCCGCGGCCCTTTCCTGAGTGTTTCCTTCTACCAGATTTATCCAAAGAGTGTTCAGAACACCACAGGTAACTTCTGATGCATAAATTGAAGAAGCCTCTCTACAACGCTGTGCCATGACATTACGGTCTTTTAAGGCTGTCTGGCGGTTTCAGAGATAATCCTCCTCCAGACCACGCTAAAGCGAGTATTTCCGGGGACTTACCGGGTAGTATATTGTTTTTGTTGATTTTATAACCAGAAAATCATTAAAAAATTTACACATCGCTCTAGCGCCCGCCATCCGTACTCTCTGCCTTTTACTTTGAGCTAAATCAAAAAAACCGCAAACATCCTTAATGCAAAGCACTATATATAGACTTTAAAATGCATCTGAACCCAATATGTTGTATCCATCGTCTAAACTTGCAACAAGATACATACCAACGAAGCCGACACAATTGTGGATAAAGCGAATTGGGATTGCCGTAAATCCCCGTAACAAGAGCTGAATAAACCGGGGCGCACTTCCCCACTTTCTGTGGATAACCTGTTCTTAAAAATATGGAGCGATCATGACACCGCATGTGATGAAACGAGACGGCTGCAAAGTGCCGTTTAAATCAGAGCGCATCAAAGAAGCTATTCTGCGTGCAGCTAAAGCAGCGGAAGTCGATGATGCAGATTATTGTGCCACTGTTGCCGCTATCGTCAGCGAGCAAATGCAGGGGCGTAACCAGGTAGATATCAACGAAATCCAGACCGCCGTTGAAAACCAGCTGATGTCTGGCCCGTACAAACAACTGGCCCGTGCATATATTGAGTACCGTCACGATCGCGACATTGAACGTGAAAAACGCGGTCGTCTGAACCAGGAGATCCGTGGTCTGGTCGAGCAGACTAATTCCTCGCTGCTCAATGAAAACGCGAATAAAGACAGTAAGGTCATTCCGACCCAGCGTGACCTGCTGGCCGGGATTGTTGCTAAACACTATGCACGTCAGCACCTGCTGCCGCGTGACGTGGTGCAGGCGCATGAACGTGGCGATATCCACTACCACGATCTCGATTACTCGCCGTTCTTCCCGATGTTCAACTGCATGTTGATCGACCTGAAAGGCATGCTGACGCAAGGCTTTAAGATGGGGAATGCCGAGATTGAACCGCCGAAGTCGATCTCTACAGCTACAGCAGTAACTGCGCAGATTATTGCTCAGGTCGCCAGCCATATTTATGGTGGCACCACCATTAACCGTATCGACGAAGTTCTGGCGCCGTTTGTCACCGCCAGCTACAACAAGCATCGTAAAACTGCGGAAGAGTGGAGCATCCCGGACGCCGAAGGCTACGCCAACTCTCGTACCATCAAAGAGTGCTACGACGCATTCCAGTCGCTGGAATATGAAGTAAATACCCTGCACACCGCTAACGGTCAGACGCCGTTTGTGACCTTTGGCTTTGGTCTGGGTACCAGCTGGGAATCGCGCCTGATTCAGGAATCTATCCTGCGTAACCGTATCGCGGGCTTGGGTAAAAACCGTAAAACCGCCGTGTTCCCGAAACTGGTGTTTGCAATTCGCGATGGCCTGAACCATAAAGTGGGCGATCCGAACTACGACATCAAACAGCTGGCGCTGGAGTGCGCGAGCAAACGCATGTATCCAGATATCCTGAACTACGATCAGGTAGTGAAAGTCACTGGCTCGTTTAAAACGCCAATGGGTTGCCGCAGCTTCCTCGGCGTGTGGGAAGACGAAAACGGTGAGCAGATCCACGATGGTCGTAACAACCTCGGCGTGATCAGCCTGAACCTGCCACGTATTGCGCTGGAAGCGAAAGGTGATGAAGCCACCTTCTGGAAGTTGCTGGATGAACGTCTGGTGCTGGCGCGTAAGGCGCTGATGACCCGTATCGCCCGTCTGGAAGGCGTGAAAGCGCGCGTAGCGCCGATCCTCTATATGGAAGGTGCTTGTGGCGTGCGTCTGAATGCTGACGACGACGTTTCTGAAATATTCAAAAACGGTCGTGCATCTATTTCGCTGGGCTACATCGGTATCCACGAAACCATTAACGCGCTGTTCGGCGGCGAGCATGTTTACGACAACGAGCAGCTTCGTGCGAAAGGAATTGCGATTGTTGAGCGTCTGCGTCAGGCGGTGGATCAGTGGAAAGAAGAAACCGGTTACGGTTTCAGCCTCTACAGTACGCCGAGTGAGAACCTGTGTGACCGCTTCTGCCGTCTCGATACCGCAGAGTTTGGCGTAGTGCCGGGCGTGACGGACAAAGGTTACTACACCAACAGTTTCCACCTCGATGTGGAGAAGAAGGTGAACCCGTACGACAAGATCGACTTTGAAGCGCCTTATCCCCCGCTGGCCAACGGTGGCTTCATTTGCTACGGCGAGTATCCAAACATTCAGCACAACCTGAAGGCGCTGGAAGATGTCTGGGATTACAGCTATCAGCATGTACCGTATTACGGCACCAACACGCCGATCGATGAATGCTACGAATGTGGCTTTACCGGCGAGTTTGAGTGCACCAGCAAAGGCTTCACCTGTCCGAAATGTGGTAACCATGACACCTCCCGTGTGTCGGTGACTCGCCGCGTGTGCGGATATTTAGGTAGCCCGGATGCGCGTCCGTTTAACGCCGGTAAGCAGGAAGAAGTTAAGCGCCGCGTTAAACATTTGGGAAATGGGCAGATCGGTTGATCTCCACGCTGCGTTAAGCAAATGCCGGATGCGACGCTAAAGCGTCTTATCCGGCCTACGTTCGGCAACGGCTGTAGGCTTTCACATATCACTCCGTTTTCGCAAAGCAATTGGCGTCAGGACAAGGCGGCAAACGAATGAACCCCAGGGAGCTTACGTCAAGTAAGTGACCTGGGTGAGTGAGAGCTGCCACCGCAGTCATGGCGTCAATTGAGAAGCGAAAATGAACTTTCATCAGTACTATCCTGTCGACATCGTCAACGGCCCCGGCACTCGTTGCACCCTGTTTGTCTCCGGGTGCGTTCATGAATGCCCCGGTTGCTATAACAAAAGCACCTGGCGGGTAAATTCCGGTCAGCCATTTACCAAAGAAATGGAAGACCAGATCATCAACGATCTGAACGACACCCGCATCAAACGCCAGGGCATTTCCCTTTCCGGCGGCGACCCGTTGCATCCGCAAAACGTGCCGGATATTCTGAAGCTGGTACAACGCATCCGCGCCGAGTGCCCTGGTAAGGATATCTGGGTGTGGACAGGCTATAAACTCGACGAACTCAACGCTGCGCAAATGCAGGTTGTTGATTTGATTAACGTGCTGGTCGACGGCAAATTTATGCAGGATTTAAAAGACCCTTCCCTGATCTGGCGCGGCAGCAGCAACCAGGTGGTGCACCATTTGCGGTAATCACTCTTCCAGCCGTTTATCCGCGTCTTCATAAACGGCTGAGTTCTCTCTCTTACCAATAGCTATCACCAACACGAACAACTCTTTATCATTGACCTGATAGACTAGGCGATATCCCATTGTGCGAAGCTTAATTTTGTAGCAGTCCGGCAAATCCCGCAGTTTAGCCGACTGATTGCACGGTCTTTTCAGCGCCCCTCAAGCTTTTTTTAAAATTGTTCCCGGGCTGTCACGCCCAGTTCTTGCCACTCTTTCAGTGCTCGCGGAGCAAAGGCCAGCTCATAGCTCATCCAGTCGGACCTTAATGGTCTCTTGTGAGTTGACCAGTCGTTCCCTGACAGTGCGTAACAAGGCTTCTTCACTGTCACTGACAGTAAGCGTTTTTACCGGCATTCGCCCATTTTCCGCAACGTACTGAAACAGCAGCCGTACGGCTTCAGTAGGCGTGATATTTAATTTTTCCAGCACCGCATAAGCCTCATTTTTCAGTTTGTCATCCAGGCGGACGTTAAGTGTGGCCATTATGCCTCCGGTAATTATGAAAAGTGTAATGCATAATAGCATTACATATGCATTACATTCATTTCTGGAAAACGCCTCGCAAAAATGTCGGTGACACGCAGGAATATGCTGTAGTGAAGATAGATTTTGCGGTGATTTTACGAAGGGAGAAGAGTGCGTTGGGCGGCGACGTTTCACCGCCCAATGAGGAATTAACGATACTTCTTGTGATATGAATTGCGGGTCGTTTTCAGTTGCTCTGCGGCGGCCTGTGCTTCTTTGACTTTACCTTCATTAGCCAGCTTCAGCGCATCGTCAATCTGGCCAACCAGAATGTCGAAACCGTGGCGGAAATCTTTCATTTCCGGGCTGTCTGGCGATTTGCCTTCCAGCTTCGGCGGCGTCGCTTTTTGCGCATCCAGCGCCACGGCGCGCATCTTCGTTAACGCGTCTTTGACTTGCGCCGCGTTATCCGCTTTTTCAACCACTTTTAAATTGTCGTTGAGGGTTTCCATATTGCTTTCCAGTTCCGCGGCAAACGACGCCGAACTGAATACCAACGAGGAGACTGCAAGAATAGCTAACAGGCTTTTACGCATTGCTCACTTCCTTCTTATTTACACTTCATCCTTCACACTGCCTCATCGACGGCTACGCTCATTCGCCCGAGTCACGTACTACGAGTACGCTCCCCGGCTCTCATTCACTTTCCGTCTCGATGCAGCGCGAATGATTTTGTGTAATTTTTTAGTTTATGGCGCGGCAGGTCGCGCCAGTTTTTTACTGCCCGGCGATTTTCATCTCCGGCAACAGTACAGAACCACACTGTATATTGCTGCGAGTTTCAATATCGTTACCGACGGTGACAATATTGCGCCACATATCTTTTAAATTACCTGCGATGGTGATTTCGCTAACCGGATACTGGATTTCGCCGTTTTCTACCCAGAAGCCCGCTGCACCACGGGAATAATCGCCGGTAATTGCACTCACGCCCTGGCCCATCAATTCTGTCACCACCAGTCCAGTGCCCATCTCTTTGAGCATTTGCTCGAAGCTTAGACCTTGTCCGGCAATGCGCCAGTTGTGAATACCGCCCGCGTGCCCGGTGCTTTTTAGTCCCAGCTTACGCGCCGAGTAGCTGGTCAACAGCCACTGAGTCAGGATGCCATCTTTAATAATGTCGCGACGTTCGGTACGCACACCTTCGCTGTCGAATGGCGTAGATGCCAGCCCTTTCAGCAGATGCGGATGTTCTTCAATAGTCAGCCAGTCCGGTAGAATTTGTTTACCCAGCGAATCGAGCAGGAAGGTGGATTTACGGTAAACCGCACCACCGGCAATCGCCCCCACCAGATGACCGAACAGCCCGGTTGCCACTTCATTGGCAAAAATTACCGGTGCTTTCATGGTGGAGAGTTTACGCGGTGACAGACGCGATAAAGTACGGCGAGCGCAGTCTGCGCCAACCCACTCCGGCGTTTGTAGATCGCTCATCGCACGGCCAATGGTGTAGGCGTAATCACGCTCCATATCGCCATTTTCTTCGGCAATCACACAGCTGGAGAGTGAATGACGCGTTGAGCAGTAGCCCTGCAGCATACCGTGGCTATTGCCGAAAACTTTGACGCCGTAATGGCTGTTAAAACTGCCGCCTTCGGTGTTGGTAATGCGTTTATCCGCCTGTAATGCCGCCTGTTCTGCGCGGGCCGCCAGTTCAATGGCTTCATCCGGGGAAACTTCCGCAGGGTGGAACAAGTCGAGATCCGGCGCGTCAAAGGCCAGCAGCTCTTTATCTGCCACGCCTGCATACGGATCTGGCGAAGTGTAACGCGCAATATCCAGCGCCGCCTGTACAGTGCGGGCAATGGCTTGCGGACTTAGATCGGTGGACGATGCACTACCTTTACGGTTCTGGTGATAAACGGTTATCCCCAGCGCACCATCGCTATTGAATTCGACATTCTCCACTTCGCCATATCGCGTGCTAACGCTAATGCCGGTGGTCTTGCTGACGGCAACTTCCGCACCATCCGATTTGCCTGAGGCCAACTCCAGCGCAGTCGAAACTGCTTCTTCCAGAATCTTGCGCTGCGCTTCAACTTGAGAGATTACTTTCATTGCAAGTGCCATAATGTAGAGAGTTTCTCTGAAGTCTAACAGAGAACCGTTTTTCAGTGCGCATCTTAACTGGTAACATTAGCCTCTTTTTTTAAGGAGCCTGACATGACTAAGCAGCCCGAAGACTGGCTCGACGACGTTCCCGGTGATGACATCGAAGACGAAGACGATGAAATTATCTGGGTCAGTAAAAGTGAAATTAAACGCGATGCCGAGGAGTTAAAACGCCTGGGTGCGGAAATTGTAGATTTGGGGAAAAACGCGCTGGATAAGATCCCGCTAGATGCGGATCTGCGCGCGGCTATCGAGCTCGCCCAACGTATTAAGATGGAAGGCCGCCGCCGCCAGTTGCAGCTTATCGGTAAGATGCTGCGCCAGCGCGATGTAGAGCCTATCCGTCAGGCGCTGGATAAGCTGAAAAACCGCCACAACCAGCAGGTGGTGTTGTTCCATAAACTGGAAAACCTGCGCGATCGTCTGATCGATCACGGTGATGATGCTATCGCTGAAGTATTGAACCTGTGGCCAGATGCCGATCGTCAGCAATTACGTGCTCTGATCCGCAACGCGAAGAAAGAAAAAGAAGGGAACAAGCCGCCGAAATCCGCGCGACAAATTTTCCAGTATCTGCGTGAGTTAGCGGAGAACGAAGGGTAATTTTCGTTGTTGATGTGTGTATGGTTTGCCGGATGCGGTGAATCTGTATGCCTGATACGACGCGTCAACGTCGCATCAGGCACTATGCTCAAATGCCGGATGCGGCGTAAACGCCTTATCCGGCCTACACAAGCATGCAAGGTGCAGAATTACTGCGCGGCTTCTGCCTTCTTCGCCAGACCATCCAGCAGTTTCTGATGAATACCACCAAAACCGCCGTTGCTCATCACCAGAATATGGTCGCCTGGCTGGGCGGTTTTCACCACCATGTCTGCCAGCGCATCAACATCTCCACTCCAGTGCGCAGGCTGAATACAGGCTTCTGCTACTTCTGCTACCTGCCACGGAATATGCGACGGTTGCAGCAGGAAGACTTCATCGGCACGACCTAATGACGGCGCCAAATCATCTTTGCAGACTCCCATCTTCATGGTGTTTGAGCGCGGCTCAAGCACGGCAATAATACGCGCCGTACCGCCAACTTTGCCGCGCAGCGCCGCCAGCGTTGCCAGAATTGCCGTTGGGTGATGGGCAAAATCGTCATACACCGTCACGCCGTTAGCTTCACCACGCAGTTCCAGGCGGCGACGGGCATTGATAAACAAACCCAGCGCGTTAGCGGCATCAGCCGGCGCGATGCCAACATGACGGGCCGCAGCAATCGCCATCAGACCGTTGTGCATATTATGTTCGCCCACCAGCGACCATTTCACTTCGCCCACTTTTTCGCCATCAAGCAAGACTTCCCATTCGGAAGCGTCAGTGGTCAGTTTTTTCGCCTGCCAGTGACCTTGCTCGCCCACCAGCTCCTGTTCACTCCAGCAGCCCATCGCCAGAGTCTGTTTCAGGTTGATGTCGTTTTCCGGCCAGATAATACGCCCCTGACCAGGAACAATACGCACCAGATGGTGGAATTGTTTCTGAATCGCTTTCAGGTCGTCGAAGATATCGGCGTGGTCGAACTCAAGGTTGTTGAGGATCAGCGTTCGCGGGCAGTAATGAACAAACTTAGAACGTTTGTCGAAGAAGGCGCAGTCATACTCGTCTGCTTCGATAACAAAGAAGTCGCTTTCGCCCAGGCGAGCAGAAACGTCAAAGTTCCCCGGAACGCCACCAATCACAAAACCTGGTTTATAGCCGCACTGTTCCAGAATCCAGGTCGCCATTCCCGCCGTGGTGGTTTTGCCGTGTGTACCGGCAACGGCCAGCACCCAGCGGTCGCGCAGCACAAAATCGTGCAACCACTGCGGACCTGACATATATGGAATGTTTTTTTCCAGTACCGCTTCCACACACGGATTTCCACGGGTCATGGCGTTGCCAATAATCACCAGATCCGGCTGAGGATCGAGCTGGCTGGCATCGTAACCCTGAATCAGTTCAATGCCTTGCTTCTCAAGTAAGGTGCTCATCGGCGGATACACATTGGCGTCCGAACCCGTTACTTCATGGCCCAACTGGCGCGCCAGAATCGCCAGACCGCCCATAAACGTGCCACAAATTCCTAATATATGAATGCGCATACGTCACTATCCTTTTTTAATCTACCGTTCATTTTACGCATATGTCGGGCAACAGAGAAACGCATTTCAGGATAATCCGTAATTTGCTGGCGCGATTCACCTGAGCGCAACATTAAGATTATTTGTTAAGATTGTTGCGGTCGCTTTACTCCATAAACATTGCAGGGAAAGTTTTATGAAAACGTTAGGTGAATTTATTGTCGAAAAGCAGCACGAGTTTTCTCATGCTACCGGTGAGCTCACTGCTTTGCTATCGGCAATAAAACTGGGCGCCAAGATTATCCATCGCGATATCAACAAAGCTGGACTGGTTGATATCCTGGGTGCCAGCGGTGCTGAGAACGTGCAGGGCGAGGTTCAACAAAAACTCGACTTGTTCGCTAATGAAAAACTGAAAGCCGCACTGAAAGCGCGCGATATTGTTGCGGGCATTGCATCCGAAGAAGAAGATGAGATTGTCGTTTTTGAAGGCTGTGAACACGCAAAATACGTTGTGCTGATGGATCCACTGGATGGCTCGTCCAACATCGATGTTAACGTCTCTGTCGGTACCATTTTCTCCATTTACCGCCGCGTTACACCGGTCGGCACGCCGGTAACGGAAGAAGATTTCCTCCAGCCTGGTAACAAACAGGTTGCTGCAGGTTACGTGGTATACGGCTCCTCTACCATGCTGGTGTACACCACGGGATGCGGTGTTCACGCCTTTACTTACGATCCTTCGCTCGGCGTTTTCTGCCTGTGCCAGGAACGGATGCGCTTCCCGGAGAAAGGCTCAACCTACTCCATCAACGAAGGAAACTACATTAAGTTCCCTAACGGGGTGAAGAAGTACATTAAATTCTGCCAGGAAGAAGATAAGTCCACCAATCGCCCGTATACCTCACGTTATATCGGCTCACTGGTCGCGGATTTCCACCGTAATCTGCTGAAAGGCGGTATTTATCTCTACCCAAGCACCGCCAGCCACCCGGACGGTAAACTGCGTTTGCTGTATGAGTGCAATCCGATGGCGTTCCTGGCGGAACAAGCGGGCGGTAAAGCGAGCGATGGCAAAGAGCGTATTCTGGATATCATCCCGGAAACCCTGCACCAGCGCCGTTCTTTCTTCGTCGGCAATGACCATATGGTTGAAGATGTCGAACGCTTTATCCGTGAGTTCCCGGACGCGTAATGGTTTAAAAACGCCGGATTGTTCCGGCGTTTTTGCGTTTTAATTAACAAAAGTTAATTTGACTCGTTTAGAGACACGGAAATAGGGAACCCAGATAGCCAGATGAATGATATTTTTCAGCACACCCCATGCGTCTGAAAGTTCAATTGTGGCATGAAGAAATTGTACTGCTCCCCAGATATCTGCAACATTCAATGCGAAGAGCGCCAGAAGAAGGGCAATATAGTAGTGCGGAAGTTGGCGTTTCTTATTAAAAAACAAAAAAGTCGTATAACTCACCAACAGAAATATCATGGCAAATCCGACCACTTCCAGATAAAGCAGAGTTCTGAGCGGCTCTTCCTGACTGCCCTGAGCAAGCCCCCATGTTCGTACAAAAGAATAAATACTCGAAATAATCACCAGCACTAAAGAAATAGCAGGTATATACAGCCAACCTCCAATCCCTGTAAGCTTTTTATCAGCACAACTTTTACAATAATCGTCAGGTGGTAAAACATCCACTCCACAACTTTTGCATGTTGTACTTAAATCCTCACCTTCCTTTGCCCACATAAAAATATCCTTTTATATCAGTAAATTTACTCTTTTATTGTATTTTCCGGGCTCACTCTTATTACTGGCGAACTCTGACGATTCTCCCACAGCACCGTTAACCCACGCTGTAACGCAATAAAAATAAACAGCAAAATGCCAATGGCGATTTTCGTCCACCATGAACTCAGTGTGCCGTCAAAGTTTATGTAAGTCTGAATGAGTCCCTGAATCGCCACGCCAAAAAGCGTCCCTAATACTGTCCCAACGCCGCCGCTTAAAAGTGTACCGCCAATCACCACGGAGGCGATAGCGTCCAGTTCCACACCTACGCCTGCCAGCGCGTATCCGGCCTGGGTGTAAATAGAGAAAACAATCCCCGCCAGGGTCGCCAACCCGGTGGAGAGCATATAAATGCGAATAGTAGTGCTGCGAGTAGAAATTCCCATCAGGTTTGCTGAAGTCGCGTTGCCGCCAATAGCGTATACCTGATTACCAAAGCGGGTACGGTGTGCGAGGAAAATACCGATAACCACCACCGCCAGCATCAGCAACCCCATCGCGCTTAAGCGACCACCGCCGGGGATTTTCCACGCAAGGCTTGAGAGCGTGTCATAAATGGGATGGTTAATAGGGATCGATTCTTCCGAAACGAGATAGCTAACGCCACGCAAAAAGAACATCCCCGCCAGGGTAATAATGAACGCGGGGATCTTCAGCGCGTCGATCAGAAGTCCCATAAATGCACCGAAGGCACATCCCATCACCAGTACCAGCGGAAACGCCAACAGCGGCGAGAGGCCAAAGTCGCCAATCACTTTTGCCAAAAATACGCCGGTAAAAGCGATCACCGAACCGACGGAGAGATCGATCCCACCGGAGAGGATCACAAAGGTCATGCCGACGGCGATAATCCCCAGAAAAGCGTTATCGGTCAGAATATTGCAGATCACCCGCGTGGAGGCAAAACCGGGAAACTGTGTCAGGCAGTAGAGATAGCCCAGCACAAAGACGCCGATGGTGATCATCAGTGGCAAGTTACGTTTTATCACGACTACGTACTCCTTTAATCAGACTGATAAAGCGTTGCGACTGAACAATCAGCACACAAAGCACCACCACCGCTTTCACGACCTGGTTCATCTCTGGCGGAAAGCCCGAGAGTAAAATCCCGGTGTTCATTCCCTGAATGATCAGCGCCCCTACCACTGAGAGCAGCAAGTTAAAGCGCCCGCCCATCAACGATCCTCCGCCGATCACCACTGCGAGAATGGCGTCCAGCTCCAGCCATAACCCGGCGTTATTGGCGTCGGCACCGCGAATATCTGCCGCCACGATAATGCCCGCGATCGCCGCACACAATCCGCTCAACATGTAGGTGAGCATGACGATGATTCGTGTGTTTACGCCGGCATTTTTTGCCGCCCGAATATTGATACCAACGGCTTCGATAAACATTCCCAGCGCTGTTTTGCGGGTCAACAACCAGAAGAAGAATAACGTCAGTACAGCGATAATGACTGGTGTTGGAAAGAACAACAGCGATCCGCTGCCGAACCACGAGAGATCCGGCGAGTTGAAGGTGACGATCTGCCCGGAGGTGATCAATTGCGCAACACCACGTCCGGCGACCATCAGGATTAAAGTGGCGACAAACGGCTGAATTTTGAGGATCGCTACCAGAATGCCGTTCCACATTCCGGCCAGAATGCCAGTACCTAACGCACTAAGCAGCACAATCGGTACGCTAAATCCCGCTATCGTCATCGCGGCAGTTGTTGCTCCGGCGATAGCCATTACCGCCCCCACGGAGAGATCTATACCGCCGGTGGCGATCACCAGTGTCATGCCAATCGCCAGTAGCGCAACCGGGGCGGCGCGATTGAGAATATCAATGGGGCTACCGAACAAGCGGCCATCCTGAAGCACTACCTGCCAGAAATGCGGTGCCACCAGACTGTCGACCACTAGCACCAGCAACAGCGCCAGCAACTGCGGCATCCCCGTCGGCCAGCGAAAGCGCTTTTTCGACGACGCGGTGTCCGGGAGAGATTGAGGCATCACACTGTTCTCCTTACGCCGCAATGGCGTTCATGATCGCCGGAACGGAAAGCTCTGCCAGCGGGATCTCCGCTACCTGTTTGCGATCGCGCATGATAATCACCCGATCGGCATAACCCACCAGTTCTTCCAGTTCGGAAGAGATCACCAGCAGTGCCAGGCCATCGGCACACAGCGTTTCAATCAAGCGAATGATCTCGGCATGGGCGCCAACGTCAATGCCCCGCGTAGGTTCGTCGAGGATCAGAAATTGTGGGCGAGTCAGCAACCAGCGTGAGAGCAACACTTTTTGCTGATTACCGCCGGAGAGAAACTCAATCGGTTGTTCAGTGGAAGGGGTGCGAATGCCAAGCTGGCGGATAAAGCGCTCGGCAATCTCTTGCTGTTCTTTACGGGAAATCGGCCGCAGCCAGCCACGCTGGGCCTGGAGGGCAAGAATGATATTTTCCCGCACCGAAGCGGCGGCAATGATGCCATCAGTTTTCCTGTCTTCCGGGCAAAAGCCGATGCCAAGTACCGAAGCCTGATGTGGCGATCGTAGCGTTTGTGGTTTGCCTTTGATCAGCGCCGTGCCGCTATCGGCAGGTTTGATACCGAAGATCACTTCAGCCGTTTCTGTCCGCCCTGATCCCAGCAAACCTGCCAGCCCGACGATCTCACCGGGGCGTACTTCCAGATCAAACGGCGCAATCGTTCCTTTCTTGCCGTAATTTTTAAACGCTGCAACGGGATTGTCACTAAGCAATGTTCTTCCGGCACGCTGTAGCGCGTGAGTGTCCAGTTCGCGCCCCAGCATCATTTTTACCAGTTCGATCTGCGGTAGCTCGCGAGTTTCCCGACAGCCTACAAAACTGCCGTTGCGTAAGACGGTAATCCGATCGCTGACCTGATAAACCTGATCGAGAAAGTGAGTGACGAAGATCAAGCTGACACCGCGATCGCGAAGCTGGCGCATCAGGCCAAATAGCAGATCCACTTCCTGGGTGTCCAGGCTGGCAGTAGGTTCATCGAGGATCAGCACTTTGGCGGAGAGATCAATGGCCCGGCAAATGGCGACGATTTGCTGCATCGCGACTGAAAAGCGGTTAAGTGGTTCGCGCACGTCGAGAGAGAAACCATACGAAGCCATCAGTTCGGTAGCGCGCTTTTCCATCTCTTTACGTCGTAGCAGGCCGAAACGTTTAGGTTCGCGGCCTATGAATAGATTATCAGCAACCGACATGTTGGGTAACAGGTTGACTTCCTGATAGACGGTGCCGATGCCTAGCTGCTGTGCGTGGGCGGTGTTTTTCGGTGAGATGGCCTGACCTTCCAGCCAGATAGTACCGCGATCGGCGTGGTAGACACCGGTAAGTGCTTTAATCAGCGTCGATTTACCGGCACCATTTTCGCCGAGCAGCGCCATGATTTCGCCACGGCGCAGGCTGAAATCCACGTTATCTAACGCTTTGACGCCGGGGAAAAATTTGCTTAATCCTTCGGTGCGGAGGATTTCCTGGTGTTGGTCGGTAGTCATGGTTTCCCCCAGTGTTAAGCGTGCTCCTGCCAGGCCTGATAAGACGCGCCAGCGTCGCATCAGGCATCAGTGCACAATCGCCGGATGCGGCGTAAACGCCTTATCCGGCCTACACAAATCAGCATCGGTTTGTAGGCCTGATAAGACGCGCCAGCGTCACATCAGGCATCAGTGCACAATCGCCGGATGCGGCGTAAACGCCTTATCCGGCCTACACAAATCAGCATCGGTTTGTAGGCCTGATAAGACGCGCCAGCGT